>NZ_JBJJTG010000019.1:0-1294 GCF_046054285.1 Enterobacter sp. DN | reverse complement strand
GGTATGAACCGGAAACATGGGTAACACTTTAGACCGGATACATGGGTAACAGTTATAACTGGCATAGAAGAGGAGACTCGCTATGCCCTGGACTGAGACCCGACCTATGCAACGCCTTGATTTTATCCGTGCCTGCCATGCAGGTACGGATTCTTTTTCAGCCCTCTGCCGTCTCTTCGGCATCAGCCGAAAAACCGGTTACAAATGGCTTCAGCGTTTTGACCCCTCTGACCTGTCATCTCTCTCTGACCGGTCGCGTGCTCCGCACTCCCACTCCCGTACAGTTCCTGATGATATCGCCGGGCAGCTTACGGCCCTGAGGCAGAAACACCCTGACTGGGGCCCCAAAAAACTGCGGATGTGGCTGCTCAATCATCACGTCGATTTTACCGTCCCCGCTGCCAGCACTATCGGCGATATCCTCAAGCGTGAAGGCCTGGTTCCGGATAAAAAGCGAAAACGCAGAACCCCGGGCAATCGCCAGCCCCTGACCATCATCAGTGAGAACAATCAGGTCTGGAGCGCTGATTTTAAAGGCAAGTTCAGGCTGCTGAGCCGGAAATACTGTCATCCCTTCACCCTGACCGACAATCACAGCCGGTATCTTCTGAGCTGCCGGGGAACGGACCGGGAGAGCGAGCCCTTCGTCAGGCAGTGCCTGACGGATGCGTTCCTGGAGTACGGTCTGCCGGAAGTCCTGAGAACGGATAATGGACAGCCTTTCGCAGGAACAGGTATCGCCGGGTTAAGTCGCCTTGCAGTCTGGCTGATAAAGCTGGGCATCAGACCGGAACGTATCAGAAAGGGGCATCCGGAAGAAAACGGCCGTCATGAGAGAATGCACCGTTCGCTGAAAAGTGCAGTAAAACAGGGCAACACCTTTATGACGATGGAAGAACAACAGCGGTGGTTCAGTGACTACCGGGAAGAGTTTAACTACGAAAGGCCGCATGAAGCCCTGGCGGGTGCAACGCCCGGAACGGTATGGCAGCCCTCAGGCCGACACTGGGATGGCAGGGTTCCTGAATATGCTTATCCGGAAGGAGGTACGGTCTACAGGGTGAAATCAAGGGGGACACTCTATATGGGGAAAAAGGGGACGGTGTTCCTGAGTGAAGCGCTGACTGATGAGTACATCATGCTGGAAGAACAGGATGATGGCCTTGAGGCCATCATCTTTAACGGAATAACGCTTGCGTACTACGACCGAAAAACCCAGAGTGTGCTCCGGATAGACTGAAAAGTGTTACCTATGTTCCCGGTCTGATCTGTCACCTATGTATCCGGTCATACA
>NZ_JBJJTG010000018.1:0-2615 GCF_046054285.1 Enterobacter sp. DN | reverse complement strand
GGTCATTTGTTGACACCCTTACGTAGCCAATTTGCATATTTTTCACCCAATATTTTCTGCAAAAAAATCAGGTGAAGTTATCGGCATGGCTGCCGCAGGGCAATCTATAAAACGTCGGTTTGGGAAACAGCGCTACACGACACGTTGATAGCCAGTTTGCCCCGGTGTCATCGTACATAAACGGAGCTGCTGTTATGGCTCAGGTTCATCGCGATTACAGGTCACTCGCTTCGTACGATTTGATTACCCAATACCCGCTAGGCATGTCTTTCGGCATCCAACTGGGGGCGAATGCCTGGGGAGGTGGAAGTGGTGCAGATGTTTATACCGGCATGTTAACGCTGCGGGGATGGCATGATGCAACAGGGGGCGGCTACACGTCATGGCAGTTAGCCTCTACGTCGCAGGGCCTCAAGTATCGTCAGGGAAACGGGACTGTTTCCGGGCTAACTAACGTTGGCTTTTCTACTACGCATACCCTTTGTTCGACACAGAACACCACGAAATCCAGCGACGGTACGCTTAAGGCTGCATCTCCAGTTGCCCGTATTGTGAAAAGCCTGGAGGAATGTCAGCGCACTGATATCGACGAAGCAGGCTTTGTCTGGTGCGGCTGTGGTACGGCGAACGCTGAGGCGGAGGGAATAACCCTTTCCCGCCTCGATGTTGGGGTGTACGTGCTCACCGGTTCGGCAGGCTTGGCGTCTGAGGGATGGCAGTTACTGCCGCCAATGGACCCTGGCGGCATGGGGGAGCTGGGTGTTGTTGAAGCCGAGCAAACTGAAAGCGGCGGACTGACTATCCGCTTGTATAAGCAGAAATACATGCTGAGCGATGGGGGGGAGATCGTCAAAACGAAAGGAGAACCGATGGACGTGCCGGTGAGTAGCTGGATCGATGTTCGCCTGGATATGCCGACAGATTCAGTTTTCAAACGTTCACAGCAGCGTCTGCAAAGTGATGAAGAGAGTTAGACAACTGTCGCACCGCGAAGGTCGGCCAGTTCTTTTTCGATGAGGTTTAACCGTTCGGCCAGCTCCTTAATGGCCTCAACATACAGGGCGCTCATGGCACTGTAGTCCACCGTTTTAAGATCGTTAATTTCCTCTCCTGCTGGCGTAGTGCCAGTTCCGCCAGAACTTACAGCAACGGGCAGAACCTTTTCCAGATCCTGGGCGATGATGCCTGCGCTGCGTACCGACTCCGATTCTGTGAGCTGAATTCCGAAGGTGAAGCCCGTCAGGGAACATATCTTATCCAGAGCCGCGCTGACGGGCTCTTTGTCGAATTTAACCCGCTCATCTGAGGTCTGATTCATCGTGACGCAGGTAAACTTACCATCAGCCCCAAATGCAAAAGAGTATCCATTGGAGCCGCCGTTATCATTATTGTCAGGGCGGATCTGAATAATCCCTGTTTGGCTGGAATAGATTACTCCTCTGGACGCCCCACCTGTACCATAAAACCACACATGAGCATTTTGATTGTCAGCTGGGGCCAAAACAGCGATTTTAGTTTTGCATTCCATATCAGAAGTAGTCGCAATTTTTGCAGATGCGCTGATGCTATTCTGACAGGTAATAGGATTACGAAACTCAAAGCTATCACCGATGAAAACGTATTTCCCAGCGTAAAATGTGAAGTCTCCTTTCCCCATAGCACCATTAGAATTACCGCCGCACAGTATGCGCGCGTCATAGTCGTTAGTACCAAGGAAATGGAAATCCACAAAGCTTGCAGAAGAAGGTTTTTTGGCACCAATTTCGAGGCTTCCGAAGTTGGGGGTGGCGCTGTCTCCCAAACCGACCTTTATTCACCCGCATCGGCAGTCATGGCCAGCTCTGCTGCTCTGAGTTTTTGGTTGTATAAAGAATCAGCAGGCATTTCGACGCGCACGGACACAAACTGGTCACGGGGGATGTCGACCGGATCACCATCACCCACGCCTTCCAGTTCGTTCCTGGCGAACGCTGGTGCATCAGGGTGAGTACGGTGATAGGTTTTCACCAGCACAGAGCCATCGGCGCTAACCTCATAATCCAGCCAGATAAGCGGCTGCTTGTTGCGATCGTTGGGGATGTCAAAACCACCATCAATCCCGCCCCAGGCAGCATCTGAGTTCAGTCCCTGGCATCCTTCAATCAGATACTGGCCTGTGGCCAGACGAGTTACAGTGCAGCCTTCTGATTCGTCGTTAGTCTGGTATGAGCCATCAGAGAATACTTTGATTACCGGAGAAGCAGCCTTGAGTGTTCCGTCACTTGCCCTGGTTGTATTTGCTGTTCCATACATCACGCTGCCAACCCAGGCGCCAGGACCAGTCTTGACGTGCATTCCAAAGACGCCAATATTGCTGATTTCAAGAACCGTTTTGTAATTTCCAGTGGTACCATGCTCAATCTTCAAATAGTCACGCCAACCACTTGAAGTTACTGTATCTTTAACCGCGCTTCCGGAACTATAGAACTGAGTTGCGGTGCTTTGATTGAAGAAGTCCCTAACACTATACCCATCAGGAATATTTGATGGGGCTCCGCCAAGTCCAAAATCCCCAACTGAAAGCATATCTCCATACGAGCTGTATGCGTTCCTCGTCGCGCTACTTCCTAAACCGA
>NZ_JBJJTG010000017.1:0-9186 GCF_046054285.1 Enterobacter sp. DN | reverse complement strand
AAACCCGAACAGGGAGAGGGTGTTGATGATACGCACCATGCTGGAGAGCAGAATACTGCGGTTGGTGTAGAGCAGCGTCGCCGCACGGCCCAGCTCGGCGAATTTTTCCCGGGTGGAGAGAGTCTGCATATGCCGTGGCGTTTCCACCTTACGCATAGAGACCAGCGCAATGATCCCGCCGGTTACGCAAAACGCCAGTGCCAGCCACAGGGTGCCCATCTCCCCGATGTGCGGAATGGTAAAGCTAGGAATGTAGCTGCCGAACACGCCGATGCCGATAGAGTAAACCGCCCAGAACCAGCCCAGCGCCGCGCTGGTACTGTCACTGCGAACGTTATGCACAATGGCGACGATAAAGGCATAGAGGAACAGCGGATAGGCCAAGCCGCGGATCCCGTAGAACAGCAGAATTAATGCGTAATTTGCCTGACCCAGACCAAAAACGAGAAACAGGACGTGGAAAACGCACCACAGGACGAAGCCAATCAGCATGGTTTTTTGCGGGGTGATGATTTCAGCCACCACGCCGGAAATCCATGCGGAGAGCGCCGCCGCGAGACCGTAAAGCGTGAAGGCGAAAGAGGCTTCAGCAGGCGTGAAGCCCAGCGCCTTAATATAGTGCGACAGGAATGCCAGCTCGAAACCATCGCCCGTCATAAAGACCGCGATAGCGATATACCCCCAGACCAGACTCAGGGGTAATCCCAGCCATTGTTTGTTATTTAACGACATATTGACCTCGTTTTTAGGGTACAGGGAACCGCTCCGGCAGCATCGCCGGAGGGTCTTTGCCACAGAATTATGGGTTTCGGTAGTTCAGGTCGTTTTGGTAAAGCGCGTTAAACTGCTGGTAACGCGTCATCAGCGCACGGTGGCGCGCCGGATCGCTGCGCCAGGTTTTATAGACTTCAGGTTTTTCGCACACGGAAGCCAGCGGCTTACCGGCTGCGAGACAGGCCAGCCGTGCAGCCCCCAGCGCACCGCCGGTTTCGCCGCCCTTATGCGTCACCACCGGCATCGCCAGAATATCGGCCAGCAGCTGGGCCCAGAAGGGGCTCCGCGCCCCGCCGCCGACGAGGGAGCACTGTTCAATCTGCGTGCCGCTCTCCTGCAACACGCGAAGGCCATCGGCAATACCGAAGCTGACGCCTTCCAGCACCGCATACCCCATCAGCGCACGCTGGCTGGAGTGCGTTAGCCCCCAGAACATGCCCCGTGCACAGGGATCGTTATGCGGCGTACGTTCCCCGGAAAGGTAGGGCAGGAACATCGGCGCGCTCGCTTTCTCCGCATCGCTTAGCTGGGCGATCTCCTCAAGCAATGCCAGCTCCGTGACGCCCACCAGACGGCAAAACCACTGTAGACAACTGGCGGCGCTTAACATCACGCTCATCTGATGCCACAGGTTTGGCAGCACGTGACAGAACGCGTGCACGGCAGACTGGGGCGCCGGACGGTAGGCATCTGTGACCACAAACAGCACGCCGGAGGTGCCCAGCGAAATAAACGCATCGCCCGGCGAAACGGCCCCAACCCCTATCGCGCTGACGGCGTTATCTCCCCCGCCGCCGGCAACGATAACCGAGGGGTTCAGACCCCACCGCTGCGCTACCGCAGGTTCGAGTAGCGCCGAGACCTCACACCCTTCCACCAGCGCAGGCATGGCGGCACGCGACAGCTCACATTTTTCCAGCAGTGCATCCGACCAGTCTCGTTTTCCCACATCCAGCCACAGCGTCCCGGCCGAGTCCGACATATCAGAGATTTTTTTTCCGGTCATTTTGAAGCGCAGATAATCCTTCGGCAGCAGCACGGTGGCGAGACGGCTGAAGTTCTGCGGCTCATGACGGCGCACCCAGAGCAGCTTTGGTGCCGTAAACCCCGGCATTGCCAGGTTCCCCGCCACCTGGTGCAGTTCGGGCGCCATCTCTTCCAGCTCTGCGCACTCCTGCGCGCAGCGGGTGTCATTCCACAGGATGGCCGGACGCAGGGGTTCACCCGCGGCATCCAGCAGTACCGCACCGTGCATCTGCCCGGAAAGGCCAATGGCTTTTATCGCCTGCCAGTGGTGGCCGCACTTCTCCCGGAGGGTGGCAATCAGGTATTCGGTTGCCTCCCACCAGGCTTCCGGCGATTGTTCAGACCAGTGCGGCTTCGGACGCTGTATCGTCAGCGGCGCGCTATGGGTGGCGACAACGCCGTTGTTTTCGTCAATGACCAGCGCCTTTACTTCTGATGTGCCAAGATCGATGCCCAGATACATACCCACCTCTCACTTAATCAGCGCGTAGACGTCAGCGATTTTTTCACGCAGAAGCGCGGCAAAATCTTCCCGGCCGGTCAGATCGCCAAACAGGGCGGTATCGCTGGCATATCGGGCTATCGGATCGTCCGATTCGAACATCGCATGTACCGCAGAGGCGTTGAGGATACCGTCCTGGTATTCATATGGCAGCTTGCCGTGATGCCACTGCTCCATATAGACGTAGAACAGCGCAGGCAGCATAGCGGTAGCGTCAGGACGTACGCCGCGCTGGTAACATTCACGCAGCGTTGGGGCTATCATCGCCGGGATCTTCGAGAACCCGTCGGCCGCGACGCGCTGGTTGGTGTCCTGAATCCAGGGGTTGGTAAAACGCTTAAGCACCACGTCGCGGTAGGCTGGCAGATCGATGCCATTATCTCCCAGGCAGGGAATGACATCTTCCGTCACGTAGCGGTCGGCAATCTTGTAGATAAATTCTGTCAGCGTGCTTTCATGGATATACTGCTGCCCGACCAGAGTACCCGCCCAGGCGATACAGCTATGGGAGGCATTGAGGATGCGGATCTTCGCCTCTTCATAAGGGATGACGGATCCCACCAGCTCCACGCCCACCGTTTCCAGCGCGGGACGAACGTCGCGGAAATTGTCTTCAACCACCCACTGAATAAAGCGTTCCCCCATAACCGGGGCGTTATCGTCTATGCCCGTCCGGGCCTTAATGCGCGCCGGGAGATCGGCCGCCGGACGCGGTGTGATGCGATCCACCATGGTATTCGGACAGGTCGCATTAGCGCTCAGCCAGTCGATGACCCTCTGTTTGCCGCTGAGGGTTAAGAATTCAATCAACCCGTCGTGGAAGCGCTCGCCGTTATGCCGCACGTTGTCACAGTTAAGCAAGGTTACCGGACCCGCTCCGTTCGCCATACGCGCTTCGAGGATGCGGGCAATTGTCCCGTAGATGGTTTTACAGCCGCCCTTAATATCGCTCGCCAGATCGGCATTGGCCACATCCAGCCTGTGGCTGGTATCCAGATAGTAGCCCCCCTCCGTCACGGTAAACGCGATGACCCGAGTCTGCGGGTTCGCCCCTTCGGCAATCAGCGGCTGCAAATCCGCCTGCCACGGGATCAGCGTCTGAATCGAGGCGATCTCTTCATAGTCTCTCTCGCCTTCCGGGCTGACGGTCTCCAGTACATATCGCCCCTTCTGCGCGGCCAGCGCCTGCACCACATGTTCAGCATCGTTGCGTATGTTGCCCGCAGCGATGTGCCAGCGCGTATCGCCGCCGGCAATCAGGCGGTGCAGATACCACGCCTGATGCGCACGATGAAAAGACCCCAGCCCAATATGTAGCCATGTGTATTTCTCGGTCATTGTTCTGTTCTCCAGTGAGGTTATGGCTGAACTGTAGATGATCATTTGATTAAAATAAGAGCTACAGATCACAAAAGAACAAATGACCATTAAAATAACAAATGACCAATAAAGAGCAAACCGCTTGCCTCAGCGCGGAGCACCCGCCAGAATGACAGACAATTGTTGTGGGTGTTGACCGCCCTCAACCCCACTCTTGAGGCAGGGAAACGTGAGCAAAGAAGATGACATCAGGCTCGATCAAAAAGTGCGGGCGGCATGGATGTATTACATCGCCGGGCTTAATCAAAGCGAAATTGCCAGCCAGCTCGGCACATCAAGACCGGTGGTGCAGCGGCTGATTGCCGCCGCGAAAGAGGAAGGCATTGTCTCGATTGGGCTTCATCACCCTGTCGCTAACTGCCTCGATTATGCGCAACTTCTCGCGGAAAAATATCACCTGACCCACTGCAACATTGTGCCCGTCTACCGCAATGAAAGCGCGCTGGATAGCGTGACGTTTGGCTGTTATCAGCTGATGGCCCGCTACCTGCAAGGTGATAAACCCACGGTTGTCGGAATTGGCTCCGGACTGACGCTAAAAAAAACCATCAAGCGTATCGATTTTGACAGCCACAACACCCGCTGTGTCGCCCTGATCAGCGCCATGAACGAGCACGGGCAATGTAACTATTACGATGATGTACCGTTGCTGCTGGCGCGTAAAATTCAGGGAAAATATTACCAGTGGCCGGCGCCGCGCTATGCTCAGTCCAGCGAGGAGCATGAGATGTGGTGCTCAAACCGCCTGTTCCGTAACGTCTGCGCCGTGGCGGATGCGGCCGATGTGATTTTTGTCGGCATCGGGGCGCTGGGCAGGCAGAGCCCTATCTTCAAAGACGGGTTTATCGATGAGGCACAGCTGGAAGAGTTGACCCAGCGCGGTGGCGTTGGCGAAATACTCGGACGCTTTATCGATGCCGACGGCAAGGTCATCGACAGCCAGATTAATCGCTTTATTACCAGCTACGATATTCGCCAGAGCCAGTGTCCACGTATTGCGGCCGCCTGCGGCGAGGATAAACGCCCGGCGATCCTTGCCGCCCTCAAAGGCGGCTGGGTAAACGGTCTGGTGACGGATGAACAGACCGCGCGCTGGCTGCTGACGCGTCAGGGCTAGCCCGTGACGCTCTGGCTGCCAATCAGTTCCGGTGGGATCTCAATACGCCTGACCGAGGTATCACCGGAATCGAGAATTTCAAATACCTTCTCCAGCATCGCCGGGACGTCCTGGCGCACCATGTCGATATCATGTCCCAGCAGAGAGACAAATGGGTCCCAGTCAAAACAACCCATCGGCGGCTGATTTTGGCCGGTCTGCCCGTATTGGGCCAGCCAACGTACCACCCCCTCCAGCGAAATGGTCGAATTGACAAACAGCCCCTTTAGCGCCGTCAATGGCGACGGGAAGGTGGCTCTGAGCTGCTCCTCCACGCGCGATGACGAGTACCCGGTGACCAGCAGCTGCTGTTCCGGAACGGTCAGCCCATGGGCCTGATGGGCATCAAGGAACCCGCGCAGGCGCTCTGCGGTGTTGTTATCACTCCGGCGTCCGCCCACGAAGGTCAGCGGAGCCAGCGAACCAAACCGTTTAAAGCTGCTGGCGAGGATCCGCTCTGTCAGCATCTTCGCGCCGCCGTAGTTATCCGAAATGATAGAGGGCGCCAGGGTACCCGGCAGATCAAGATTTAGCGTAGGTACGCCCGCCTGATGACAGAGTTCAGCAATTTTGTCCGGGTGTGTCGCCCCCGTGGCAATGACCCAGTCAACCTGCCAGGAGAGCATGGCACGGGCGGCATCCAGCTCGAGTTCCGGCTGTCGGCGTGTGCAGGTAATAATCGGCAACAGCCCTCTGGCACGCGCCATCTCTTCGAATTTTTCCGCTATAGAGCCGAAATAGCGGTTGTCATATTTCGGCACAATCATGCCGATAACGCTCGATTTCTTGCTGCGCAGCAGGCTTGCCTGACGGTTAACCGCGTAGCCCTGCTCTTGTGCAATGCGGGTTACCTTCTCTGCCAGGCTGGCGCTGATGCGGCGTTTCTTCCAGTTGCCATTCAAAATAGCACTCACCGCGCTGGCAGAAACGCCGGTGAGTTCCGCCAGATCGTAAATGGTCGTTTTCTTCGTTTTCTCAACGCGCGTCACAAAATCGCCTCTTCATTTTGAATGTCTCTTGCTGGAGAAATAAGCAAGTGCTAGATCTGCTTCATCGATTGAGCAGTTTGCTTCACGCGTCAGTCAGAACCCCCGTTCTTCACGCGAAAGCAGACACACCCTAAAAATCATCTCTGCATAAAGGATTATAAAATGAATCACTCTGTCCCCTCCATGAATAGTTCCCTTCAGGGCAAAGTCGCTGCTATCACTGGCGCCGCCTCAGGTATTGGCCTGGAGTGTGCAAAAACGCTGCTCGGCGCTGGCGCAAAGGTGGTGTTAATCGACCGTGAAGGCGAGAAGCTTCAGCGCATCGTCGCCGAGCTGGGCGAGAACGCGTTTGCCCTGCAAATCGATCTGTTCAAACCCGAGCAAGTCGACGCGATGCTGAGCGACATTGTCAGCCTCGCCGGCGGCCTGGATATTTTTCACGCCAATGCAGGCGCCTACATCGGCGGGCCGGTTGCTGAAGGCGACCCGGACGTCTGGGATCGCGTACTGAACCTGAATATCAACGCCGCCTTCCGCTGCGTTCGCGCCGTACTGCCGCATATGATTGCGCAGAAGTCAGGCGATATTATCTTCACCAGCTCCATTGCGGGCGTGGTGCCGGTTATCTGGGAGCCGATCTACACCGCGTCCAAATTTGCCGTTCAGGCGTTCGTGCATACCACCCGTCGTCAGGTCGCGGAACATGGCGTACGCGTCGGAGCCGTTCTGCCTGGGCCGGTAGTGACGGCTCTGCTCGACGACTGGCCGCAGGCCAAAATGGATGAAGCGCTGGCAAACGGCAGCCTGATGCAGCCGATTGAAGTCGCAGAATCGGTGTTGTTCATGGTGACCCGTTCGAAGAACGTTACCGTCCGGGATCTGGTGATTCTGCCTAACAGCGTCGATCTTTAAGGGCCGCAAGGATGAAGAGTACACCAGAAACCGTTATCGGCGTAGACGTCGGCTCCGGCAGCGTCCGCGCGGGCATTTTCGATCTCAGCGGCAGGCTGCTTTCCCACGCGACGCAGAAAATTGCCATCGTGCACCGCAGCGGAAGCCGCGTGGAGCAGTCCAGCGCCGAGATCTGGCAGGCCGTTTGCCGCTGCATCCGCGAGGCGCTGGCGCGCTCCGGGACGACTCCGCAGAGCGTTGCCGGCATCGGGTTTGACGCCACCTGCTCGCTGGTGGTGTTGGACAACAATGGCGAACCGCTGGCGGTCAGCCCTGACGGTGAAGCGGAAAACAATATCATCGTCTGGATGGATCACCGTGCGACAGACCAGGCGGAGCGCATCAACGCCACCCATCATCCGGTGCTGGACTATGTTGGCGGAAAAATATCGCCCGAAATGGAGACGCCCAAGCTGCTGTGGCTGAAAGAAAACCATCGTGAGGTCTACGATCGCGCCTGGCAATTTTTCGATTTGGCCGATTTCCTGACCTGGCGCGCGACGGGCGATGTCACCCGTTCCATCTGTACCGTAACCTGTAAATGGACGTGGCTGGCCCATGAGAATCGCTGGGACCCGGACTATTTCCGCACCGTTGGCCTGGACGAGCTGGCCGGAGAAGATTTTGTCCGCATAGGGCAGCATATTGCCGCCCCCGGCACCCCTTGCGGCGAGGGCTTAACGGAGCAGGCCGCGCGTGAGGTGGGCTTGCTGCCAGGCACGCCGGTGGCGGTAGGGTTAATTGATGCCCACGCTGGCGGCATCGGGACGTTGGGCGTTGGCGGCGGCGCGCTGAACAATCTCGCGTATGTTTTTGGCACCTCATCGTGCACCATGACCAGCGCCGAGAGCGCCGTTTTTGTGCCCGGCGTCTGGGGGCCTTATTTTAGCGCGATGGTACCTGGGCTGTGGCTGATTGAGGGCGGACAAAGCGCCGCGGGTGCCGCTATCGATCGGTTATTAAGTTTCCATCCTGCCGCACCGCAAGCGCGCCAGCTGGCACAGGAGTCAGACCTGCCGCTGCCGGTTTACCTGGCGGACAGGCTTTTACAGACCTTCGCCACCGCCTCAGAGGCGGTGAACCTGGCAGCAGGACTGCACGTGGTACCCGAATTTCTGGGTAACCGCGCGCCCTTTGCCGATCCCCATGCGCGGGCCACGATCTGCGGGCTGGGCATGGAGAACGATATCAATAACCTGATGGCACTGTATGTGGCCGGTCTGTGTGGTATCGGTTACGGTTTGCGACAAATCATTGACGCCCAGCGTGAATGCGGCGTACAGACCGAAAATATCGTTATCAGCGGCGGCGCGGGCCAGCACCCTTTCGTTCGCCAGCTGCTGGCAGATACCTGCGGGCTGCCGGTGTTAGCGACCCAATGCAGCGAACCGGTATTACTGGGTTCGGCCATTCTCGGGGCGGTGGCGGGAAATATAGCGCCTTCAGTGACCGATGCCATGAAACAATTTACCCACGTGGATAAATATTTCTATCCGCAAGCGAACTTTCAGTCCCTTCATCTGCGTCGATACGAGGCTTATAAGCAGTTACAACAAACTGCGACAGTAATCAGAGAATAAATACACGTCAGTATATTTAGAGAAAAAGACAATAAGAAAACTCACGCCGGAATATTTCCGGTGTGGGCTTACCTGTACGCTACAAACGAGGTCAATATGTCCGAAATAAATAAACAGTGGCTGGGATTGCCGCTGAACCTGCTATGGGGATATCTGGCGATCGCGGTCTTTATGACGGGTGACGGTTTCGAGCTGGCATTCCTGTCGCACTATATTAAATCACTGGGCTTCACGCCTGCTGAAGCCTCTTTCGCCTTCACGCTTTACGGTCTCGCGGCGGCGCTCTCCGCGTGGATCTCCGGCGTGGTGGCTGAAATCATCACCCCGCAAAAAACCATGCTGATTGGCTTCGTCCTGTGGTGCGTTTTCCACGTCCTGTTTCTCGTTTTTGGTCTGGGTCAGGCAAATTACGCATTAATTCTGCTGTTCTATGGGATCCGCGGTCTGGCCTACCCGTTATTTTTGTACGCCTTCATCGTGGTCATTATTCATAATGTGCGTAGCGATAAATCCAGCTCGGCGCTGGGCTGGTACTGGGCGGTTTATTCCGTAGGTATTGGCGTGGCGGGCAGTTATATTCCGAGCTTTACCATTCCGCACATCGGGGAGATGGGCACCCTGTGGCTGGCACTGGCGTTTTGTCTGGCGGGGGGAGTCATCGCCATGGTATCCCTGCGCAGCGTCAAAACCCCAACGCACATGCATAATCTCTCCACCCGGGAAAAATTCGCCGAGCTGGGCCGTGCGGCGACGCTGCTCTACACCAACCGCAGTATTCTGCTCTCCAGCATGGTGCGTATCATCAACACCCTCTCCCTGTTCGGGTTT
>NZ_JBJJTG010000016.1:0-26320 GCF_046054285.1 Enterobacter sp. DN | reverse complement strand
CCATGTCACTTTGAGTGCCCACACAGATTGTCTGATAAATTGTTAAAGAGCAGTTGCGACGCGCTTCAGCGCTCTGTCGCGAGGTGGCGTATATTACGCTTTCCTCTTTCAGAGTCAACCCTGATTTTCAGGATTTTTTCTCTTCAGCCGACCGGGTTGTCTGTGAAGTGATTCACATCCGCCGTGTCGATGGAGGCGCATTATAGGGATCCCAGTTTTTAGCACAAGTATTTTTTAGATCTTTTTTTCCAACTGATGATTTTCCGTTCTTTTCGCTGAAAACCCACCCGATCCGCTTAAAAATTGACGCATTTTGCCTTGCCTCGATCCAGGAATACGATCAAAGTCTTCTTTAATAGCGCTCATCTGTATCGAGGTAGATATGTTTGCAGTATTACGTCCTTATAAAGATCTGTTCCCCCAAAAAGGCGATCGCGTGATGATCGATGCCAGCAGCGTGGTCATTGGTGATGTTCGCATGGCCGATGATGTCAGCATCTGGCCACTCGTCGCGATCCGGGGCGATGTTAACTACGTTGCAATCGGTGCACGCACCAATATTCAGGACGGCAGCGTGCTGCATGTGACTCATAAGTCATCTTATAACCCTGAGGGCAATCCGCTCATCATTGGGGAAGATGTCACCGTCGGTCATAAAGTGATGCTCCACGGCTGCACAATCGGTAACAGGGTTCTCGTTGGGATGGGATCGATTTTGCTGGATGGCGTCATAGTAGAAGATGACGTAATGATTGGCGCAGGAAGCCTTGTTCCGCAAAACAAACGTCTGGAAAGTGGCTATCTCTATTTAGGCAGTCCGGTTAAACAGATCCGCCCCCTAAAAGAGGCGGAGATCGAAGGATTGAAATACTCAGCGAACAATTACGTTAAATGGAAGAATGACTATCTGGATCAGGATAACCAGACCCAACCCTGATCGTCTTCCTGCTGATCGCGGATCAAATCGCTGGCTTCCTCTTCCAGATCCCAGCGATTTTCGCAAAAGACCGCTAACGGATCTGAACCACCAAAGCGCTGATGCAACGTCTCCCCTTTAATCGCACAGGTGAGCTGCATTCCATGCACCAGCACCGGGAAACAAACCGCTTGCTTATTTTCATCCCAGATTTCTCTGTCGGGAAAATGAATCGCCTGATTCATGCCATCAGTTCCTGTTTCAGCTTTTCGATCACCGGTTCTACAGCAGGTAACACGCCATGCCAGAGTAGCACCGCATGAGCCGCCTGCCCCACCAGCATGCCCAGACCATCAGCCACGTGTTTTACCCCCTGTTGTTCGCACCAGGCCAGGAATGGCGTTTTCCCTTTTTGATAAAACATGTCATAGGCGTAGATGTGGGAATGAACCAGGGATGCAGGAATCACCGGGATCTCTCCATTAATACCGCTTGAGGTGGCATTAATCACAAGATCAAATTCGTGGCCCGCGAGATCGTCAAGTGCTACCGCAGTTACGCTGCCTGTGTGTGCGAACAACGCCGCCAGCTCTTCTGCTCTGGAGAAGGTACGGTTGGTGATTGTCACCGCACAATCCAGCGAAAGAAGAGGAAGCAATACGCCGCGCGACGCGCCACCCGCGCCGATCAGCAGGATCCGAAAGCCTGGTTTAATAAACGACAATCGCTCCAGATCGCTGAGTAAACCTATGCCATCGGTGTTATCGCCAAGAAGGCGACCATCTTCAAGCCGCTTAAGGGTATTGACGGCACCAGCGAGCGAGGCACGCTCGGTCAGCTCATCCGCACGCCCGAAAGCCTCTTCTTTAAAAGGCACCGTGACGTTCGCACCTTTACCACCCGCATCAAAAAAGCTATTCAGCGTCGGTATAAATGCATCAACAGGCGCAAGAACCCGACCATACGGGTGATCTATCTGCAATTGCTCTGCAAACAGCTGATGGATCAGAGGCGACTTGCTGTGGGCGATCGGGTTACCAAAAACAGCATAGGTTTCCATAACATTATCCCTGGCGAAAACGTTCGCCGGTCAAGGCATCGCGAATTTCTGACGGGTTAAGACGACCACCGGTTTCACCCACGGCTACAGGGAAATCATTCCCGAACTGCGCCAGAACTTCTTCTGTTGTCCGACAAGGGGGAAGCCCGGTCAGGTTGGCGCTAGTTGAAACCAGGGGTTTACCAAATGCCTGGCATAACTCCACCACCAAGGGATGGTCGGTAACGCGTACCGCGAGTGAATCGAAACGCCCGGTTAACCAGCGCGGCGTTGTCGGTTGTGCAGGGAAAACAAACGTCACGGGACCAGGCCACGCAGAGAAAATGGTTTCCCGCTGTGCAGGCGTCAGCATGGAATCATCAATATAAGGCTTAAGCTGCTCGTAGCTCGCAGCGATCAAAATCAATCCTTTTTCGACAGGCCGCTGTTTTAGCGCCAGCAGACGGTTAACGGCGACTTCGCTGTCAGGATCGCACCCGACCCCGAAAACGGCTTCTGTTGGATAGGCGATGACTTCTTCTTTTTTCAGGATTTCCACCGCCTGCGCGATGGAGCCTGATGGCAGGTTATTATTCACTGATTTGATCCGCCGAAACCGGCTTTCCACATTGTTTACTGGCGCAAAAGCGTTTCAAGCCTTGCGCGGTTTTCTTTTCTATAAGTAACGGATAATCGCAATGAGGGCAGACGCCCGCTACTGGTTTGAAATTGATAACGAACTGGCATTCAGGATAGCGATCGCACGAATGGAAGGTCTTGCCATAACGAGAGCGGCGCTGCACCAATTGACCACGCTGGCACTGAGGGCAGGCAATTGCCGTTTCATCTGGTTTATCAATTTGTTCCGTATGTTCACATTCCGGATAGCGGCTGCATCCGATAAACATCCCGAACCGCCCCTGCCGCAGCGCCAGTTCGCCGCCACAGAGTGGACAAAGCTGTCCCTCCAGAATTTTGACGATATGTCCGTCCGCCTGGCTTTTCAGGGGACGGACATAATCACATTCCGGATAGTGTGAACAACCGAGAAACGGACCGTGTTTCCCGGACCGAATAACAAGTTCAGCCCCACACTGTGGGCAGGGCTCGTTTTTATGCACCGTGAAGAGTGCTGATTTGGCCATAACAACTCTTGTTGCTGCACATAGAATTAATGCAGCATACCTTCATTCACTTCAAAGAGTAATTCTTCCATTTGCTGATAGGCATTTTCACAGCCTGGGATGTTGAACAGAACCATCAGGATCACCCATTTGAGATCTTCCAGTTCAAATTCAGCAGTATCCAGCGCCATGACGCGCTCTATCACCATCTCTCTCGTTTCGAGGTTTAGCACCTGAATCTGCTCGAGGAATAAAATGAATCCCCGGCAGCTGGCATCCAGCCTTTCACACTCTTCAGCTGTATAGATGCGCACAGACAATGGGTCAGAAGCAAGCTGCATCGGTTCGGCGAGGCCGTCCTGATAATCAGCCAACTTATCCAGCCACATCAACGCATTATAAATATCTTCCCGCTCAAAACCTGCGTCGGTCAGATCCCGTGTTAATTTGTCCTGATCCACCTGCATTTCTGCTTCGTTGTGGATGTAAGTCTCAAACAAATACATCAGTACGTCGAACATGGCATGCCCTCCTTAATCGGACATAGCCGCCGGGTACAGCTGCGATCCACCCTGCTAACTCCAGTTCGAGTAGCTGTGCTACCGTTACTGGCACAGGTTGGCCGGCACGTTCAGCGACAACGTCAACAGGTGTTACCTCATCTCCTACGTTAGCCAGGAGCTTGGGAAATGGCAATGCTACTGCCTCCTGATCCGATGAAATATGTCGCTTTTGGAGATCATCCTGCAACCAATGCAATCCATACTGCAAATTTTCCAGGATATCCTCTTTACAGGTCACCAGCGTCGCCCCCTGTTTTATCAGCCAGTGAGGGCCTTCGCAGCCAGGGTTCCCCAACGGGCCGGGTAGCGCAAAAACTTCACGCCCCTGCTCCAGTGCGCACCTTGCGGTAACCAGCGATCCACTCCGAATCGCAGCTTCGACCACCAGCACGCCCTGGCTTAACCCACTGATGATCCGGTTACGCCGTGGAAAGTTACCCGGTCTGGGCGATGTCGAAAGTGAAAACTCAGACACTATCGCCCCCTCTGAAGCGATAAGTTGCTCAGCCAGAATGTGATGACGACGCGGATAGAGACTAAAAAGACCATTGCCAAGCACGGCGACACTTCGCCCTTTTGCTGACAACGCCGCATGATGTGCCACACCATCGATGCCGCAAGCCAGGCCACTGGTGATCGTAAAGCCACATTGGGACAGCTGTTCACTCAGCATTTTCCCCCAACGCTCGCCATACCACGAGGGCGCACGGCTGCCCACAACCGCAAGCTGCATGCTATTAAGCACATCAACGCAGCCTCGCACAAAGAGCGCCCCGGGAAAATCAGGTATAGAACGCAGCAATGGCGGGAAGCGAGGATCATCCGCCGTGAGAAGGTGGTTGTCGGTGTGTTCCAGCCATTCCAGACTACGTTCAAGCTCACTCTCACTGAACGAAAAAAACTTTACGGCATGTTTGGGCAAAAGCCCTGACGCGTTGACAGCTTCAGCATCGACGGTTGCCTGGCGAAGCAGCCTCTGCGCAATCTCCAGCATCGCGTCACCGTATAACGACCCGATGTTTATAAGCCGTAACCATATCTCTGTGGACGTCATCTTTTTCCCTGCCATAAGCAGCCTCAGCAATCTTTGCGATTGGTCACTGATGCTGTCAATCGACCGGGGATTTGTCTAGAATAGAAGTAATATTCTTATCAACTCCTGAACACGACTCTGGAAATTTATGGCAGTTTTGCAAGTGTTACATATTCCTGACGAGCGCCTTCGCATCGTCGCGGAACCGGTTAAAGAAGTGAATGCAGAAATTCAGCGTATCGTCGATGATATGTTCGATACCATGTACGCTGAAGAAGGCATTGGCCTTGCCGCGACCCAGGTAGACATTCACAAACGTATTATTGTGATCGACGTTTCTGAAAATCGTGATGAGCGCCTGGTGCTGATCAACCCTGAGATGCTGGAAAAAAGCGGCGAAACAGGTATTGAGGAAGGCTGTCTGTCTATCCCTGAACAGCGCGCTTTGGTGCCACGTGCCGAAAAAGTTAAAATCCGTGCACTGGATCGTGACGGCAATCCGTTTGAGCTGGAAGCCGACGATCTGCTGGCGATTTGTATTCAGCATGAGATGGATCACCTGGTCGGTAAGCTGTTTATCGATTACCTCTCACCGCTGAAGCAACAGCGTATTCGTCAGAAAGTTGAGAAACTGGATCGTTTGCGTTCTCGCGCTTAACGCCCCCCGGATACAAGGAATAACGTGTCTACATCACTACGTATAATCTTCGCGGGTACCCCTGATTTTGCAGCGCGTCATCTCGACGCGCTGCTATCGTCTGGTCATCAGATTGTTGGCGTATTTACTCAGCCGGATCGTCCGGCTGGCCGCGGTAAAAAACTGATGCCTGGCCCGGTTAAAGTGCTGGCAGAAACGCATGGTTTGCCGCTTTTCCAGCCTGCATCATTACGACCTCAGGAAAACCAGCAGTTAGTGGCAGACCTGAACGCTGACGTGATGGTAGTTGTGGCTTACGGCCTCATTCTGCCGAAAGCGGTACTCGATATGCCCCGCCTGGGCTGTGTTAACGTTCATGGTTCCTTGCTCCCACGCTGGCGTGGTGCAGCCCCTATTCAGCGCGCTCTGTGGGCAGGCGATGCTGAAACTGGCGTGACAATCATGAAGATGGACGTAGGTTTAGACACGGGCGACATGCTGTATAAACTGGCGTGTCCCATTACCGCAGAAGATACCAGCGCCACGCTGTATGACAAGCTGGCGGATCTCGGTCCGCAGGGGCTGATTGAGACGTTGCAACAGCTTGCTGACAATACAGCGACACCTGATGTGCAGGATGAGGCACAGGTGACCTATGCTGAAAAACTGAGTAAAGAAGAAGCCCGGATCGACTGGTCCCTGTCAGCAGCTCAACTCGAACGCTGTATCCGCGCCTTTAATCCATGGCCGATGAGCTGGTTGATGATTGATGAGCAGCCAGTGAAAGTCTGGAAAGCTTCAGTTATTAACGGCAATACTTCGGCAGAGCCCGGTACGATTATCGACGCCAGCAAAAACGGTATCCAGGTTGCGACCGGAGAAGGGATCCTGAATCTTGAATCGCTGCAACCGGCCGGTAAAAAGGCAATGAGCGCGCAGGATCTATTAAATTCCCGTCGTGAATGGTTCATCCCTGGCAATCGCCTTGCCTGAACAAATTTACTCTTAAGGCCCGGTGTTTCCGGGCATTTTTATTTTTACGGTTATGAAAAGACAAAATCTACGCACTATGGCGGCTCAGGCCGTTGAGCAGGTTATCGAGCAGGGCCAGTCACTGAGTAATGTCCTGCCTCCACTGCAACAAAAGGTTTCCGATAAAGACAAAGCACTGCTTCAGGAGCTGTGCTTTGGCGTGCTGCGCACCCTCTCTCAGCTTGAATGGTTAATTAATAAGCTGATGTCACGCCCGATGAGCGGCAAGCAGCGTACCGTGCATTATTTGATCATGGTCGGTTTCTACCAGCTTCTTCATACCCGCATTCCACCTCATGCTGCGCTGGCTGAGACAGTGGAGGGTGCCGTTTCGATTAAACGTCCCCAGCTGAAAGGATTGATTAATGGCGTGCTGCGTCAGTTCCAGCGTCAGCAGGACGAACTGCTGGCAGAATTTGCGCAAAGCGAAGCGCGCTTCCTGCACCCTGAATGGCTGCTGAATCGCCTTAAAAAAGCCTACCCACAGCAATGGCAAGACATTGCTGATGCCAATAACCAACGTCCGCCGATGTGGTTACGCGTCAATCGTAACCATCATACCCGCGACGCATGGCTGGCCCTGCTGGAAGAGGCCGGAATGAGCGGCTTCACACACGCTGCTTATCCTGATGCGGTTCGTTTAGCCTCCCCTGCACTGGTACATGCATTACCCGGTTTTGAAGAGGGCTGGCTAACGGTACAGGACGCATCCGCTCAGGGCTGCATGACCTGGCTTGAACCGAAAGACGGGGAGCAGATCCTTGATCTCTGTGCAGCGCCAGGGGGGAAAACAACGCATATTCTGGAAGTGGCGCCGCAGGCCAGCGTGATGGCCGTGGATGTTGATGAGCAGCGTCTTTCACGCGTCTATGACAACCTCAAGCGTCTGGGTATGAAAGCTCAGGTTAAGCAAGGCGATGGACGTAAACCCGCAGACTGGTGTGGTGATACCAGGTTCGATCGTATTTTGCTGGACGCCCCTTGCTCAGCAACTGGCGTGATTCGTCGTCATCCCGATATCAAATGGCTGCGTCGCGATCGTGATATCAAGGAGCTTGCCCAGTTGCAATCCGAAATTCTGGATGCCATCTGGCCGCATCTCAAACCCGGCGGAACCCTGGTGTATGCAACCTGCTCTGTTCTCCCGGAAGAGAACAGTCAGCAAATTGCGGCTTTCCTGAAACGCACCCCGGACGCTACGCTGCATGATACGGGAACACCTGAGCACCCGGGTCTGCAAAACCTGCCGGGCGCAGAAGAGGGTGATGGTTTCTTTTACGCTAAGCTAATCAAAGAGTGATGTTGAGAACAGGTCACGAAAGATGAAAATTATCATTCTGGGCGCAGGGCAAGTTGGCGGAACGCTGGCGGAAAATCTCGTGGGCGAAAACAACGATATCACCATTGTGGATACCAATGGCGATCGCCTGCGCGTTTTGCAGGACAAGTTTGATCTTCGTGTTGTACAGGGGCACGGCTCTCACCCACGTGTGCTTCGGGAGGCGGGCGCGGACGATGCCGACATGCTGGTTGCAGTAACCAGTTCTGATGAAACCAACATGGTTGCATGTCAGGTGGCCTACTCGCTTTTCAACACACCGAACCGCATCGCCCGCATTCGCTCCCCGGACTATGTCCGGGATGCGGAAAAGCTGTTTAATTCCGAAGCAGTACCTATCGACCATCTTATTGCCCCTGAACAGCTGGTTATCGACAGTATTTATCGTCTGATTGAGTACCCGGGCGCGTTGCAGGTTGTGAACTTTGCGGAAGGAAAAGTAAGCCTGGCGGTCGTGAAGGCGTACTACGGCGGCCCGCTGATCGGTAATGCCCTGTCGACAATGCGCGAGCATATGCCACATATCGATACGCGTGTTGCGGCGATTTTCCGTCACGACAGACCTATTCGTCCGCAAGGGTCCACCATTGTCGAAGCCGGGGATGAAGTCTTCTTTATTGCGGCTTCTCAGCATATCCGTGCGGTGATGAGTGAACTTCAGCGTCTCGAAAAACCGTATAAACGTATTATGCTGGTTGGCGGCGGTAATATTGGCGCAGGTCTGGCGAGACGGCTGGAAAAAGACTACAGCGTGAAGCTGATCGAACGAGATCAACAGCGCGCGTCGGAGCTGGCTGAAAAGCTTCAGAATACTATCGTGTTTTATGGCGATGCTTCGGATCAGGAATTGCTGGCCGAAGAGCATATCGATCAGGTTGATCTTTTTATTGCCGTCACCAACGACGACGAAGCGAATATTATGTCCGCCATGCTCGCTAAACGTATGGGGGCGAAAAAAGTAATGGTGCTTATCCAGCGTAAGGCTTATGTCGACCTGGTACAGGGTAGCGTAATTGATATTGCTATTTCGCCTCAGCAAGCCACCATTTCTGCCCTGCTAAGCCATGTACGTAAAGCGGATATTGTCGGCGTGTCGTCTCTTCGTCGTGGTGTTGCTGAAGCCATTGAAGCCGTCGCTCATGGGGATGAAACGACGTCGCGCGTTGTTGGTCGCGCGATCGACGAAATTAAACTTCCACCAGGCACCATTATCGGCGCCGTAGTGCGAGGTAACGATGTCATGATCGCCAATGATAATTTACGTATTGAGCAGGGTGACCACGTTATTATGTTCCTGACCGATAAAAAATTTATTACCGACGTCGAGCGTTTATTCCAGCCAAGCCCGTTCTTCCTGTAATGATTTGGGTGCTCAGACGAGAGCACCCAAATATTAACCTTCTAATTTTCATGCCTTTTATTTTTCATAACGATTATTTATCCCCAATGGCAATTAGCTAATCATTTGTTAAACTTATAGGCGTCAGCTGGCACAAGGAGAACATAATGAGTTTTATTAAAGAGTTTCGCGAATTTGCGATGCGCGGGAATGTGGTGGATTTGGCTGTGGGTGTCATTATTGGTGCGGCGTTCGGTAAGATCGTTTCATCATTAGTCGCCGACATTATTATGCCGCCGTTAGGACTGTTGATTGGAGGCATTGATTTCAAACAGTTCGCCTTCACCCTTCGGGAGGCTCAGGGCGATATCCCTGCGGTTGTAATGCACTATGGCGTATTCATTCAGAACGTATTTGATTTCGTGATCGTGGCATTTGCCATTTTCATGGCGATCAAACTTATCAACAGACTTAACCGTAAAAAAGAAGAACCGGCTGCTGCCCCGCCAGCACCAACTAAAGAAGAAGTCTTACTGACTGAAATTCGCGATCTGTTAAAAGAGCAGAACAACCGCGTTTAATCAGGCGACAGAAACAGAAAGGCCAGTGGTAAAAAAGCGATTAGCTTGCTTGCCACTGGCCTCCCAGTTACCCCGTTGTGCATGTTTACCTTTACGTAGATAACTCCCTTTTCCTTTCTTGTTCTTCTCAACACGCTGTCTGAAAAGCGGGTCGTGAAGCAATGCCTCAATGGCGTTATCCTTAATTTGTCCCTTCGTATGCTGATAGCGGCTCATCATTTCTCCTGAGCATAGTTAATGTCGGCGGGAGTCTAGTCCCTGGCTGATAAAAAATCAACAACCCTGAGTTTCACTACTGGCGCCCTGTTCAAGAGCTTCCAGTATTGAGCAATAAACACTGCTATGAGCGGTACCGCAGCACGCGTCATTTAACCTTTGCAGAGATCGCTGCATGGCTTGCAGCTCCTGAATGCGTCCTTCAACTTCATCCAGCCGGGCCTGAACGATGCTTTTAGATTCCTGACACGTATGATGTTCAGGATCGATACGGATCGACAGCAGTTCACGGATCGACTCCAGCGTGAAGCCGAGTTGCCGTGCATAGCGGATAAAACGAAGGCGTTGCAGGTCGTTATCCGTATAAAGGCGAAATCCACCTTCCGTTCTGACCTCATGATCGATCATCTGCTGCTTTTCGTAGTAGCGGATAGTATCCGGCGTTACGTTAGCAAGCTTCGCAAGTTCACCTATGCGGTACATGGCTACTCCTCGTTTATTTTTTGCATTAACCTTTCACTGTACTCACCATGCAAAAAGTTAGTATTCATTCCCGTCTGGCGCAGTTTTAGCTCGATGAGCGCCAACCGACGACTGATCTCGGAGTACCGCGGGTCATTCTTATGAATGCCTTTAAGCAGATCGGCAAGCTCGACGGCTTCATTGCGTTGCTGAAGTTCAGGCGGTAAACAACCTGCGTTTTTCAGTAAGCGATAACCGGCCCGTAATTCAGGGGAAATATGTGAATCATCGTCCAGAATCAGCGGCTCACCGCTGCCGGGAAGATTTTCGAACTCACCTTTGTTTTGGGCATCGCAAATATGGCGTTCAGCCCACTGATCGAGCAACCACATAATGAACTCCAGGGGATGAGCAGAAAAGATACAGACATTGTAGATAAGTGGAGATTCTGCGGATATAAAAAAACCCGCCGAGGCGGGTTTTTTTACGTTACTACAGATTACTCTGCAGCAGCTTCTGCTTTCTCTGAACGATCAACCAGCTCGATGTAAGCCATCGGCGCGTTGTCGCCTGCACGGAAGCCACACTTCAGAATGCGAGTGTAACCACCGGCACGGCTCGCGAAACGCGGGCCCAGTTCGTTAAACAGTTTTGCCACGATCTCGTTATCACGAGTACGGGCGAATGCCAGACGACGATTAGCAACGCTGTCAGTCTTGGCAAGAGTAATCAGCGGCTCAACTACGCGACGCAGCTCTTTCGCTTTAGGCAGGGTCGTCTTGATGATTTCATGACGAACCAGTGAACCTGCCATGTTGCGGAACATAGCCTGGCGATGGCTGCTGTTGCGGTTCAGTTGACGACCACTCTTACGATGGCGCATGACCTTATCCTTCTCAGTAAAACCTTAACCTGTGATCCGGTTACTCGTCAGCAATGCTTGCCGGTGGCCAGTTTTCCAGGCGCATGCCCAGAGACAGACCACGTGAAGCCAGCACGTCTTTAATCTCGGTAAGAGATTTTTTACCCAGGTTCGGCGTTTTCAGCAACTCAACCTCGGTACGCTGTACCAGATCACCGATATAGTGGATAGCTTCTGCCTTGAGGCAGTTAGCAGAGCGGACAGTCAATTCCAGATCGTCAACAGGGCGCAGCAGGATCGGATCGAATTCTGGTTTCTCTTCTTTCACTTCCGGCTGACGTACATCACGTAAGTCAACGAAAGCTTCCAGTTGTTCTGCCAGGATGGTTGCCGCACGACGAATCGCCTCTTCAGGATCGATTGTGCCATTGGTTTCCATTTCGATGACCAGCTTGTCCAGGTCGGTACGCTGTTCTACACGCGCTGCTTCAACATTGTAGGCAATACGCTCTACAGGGCTGTAACATGCGTCGACCAGCAGACGGCCGATTGGGCGCTCATCTTCTTCCGAATGAATTCGGGCAGAAGCCGGCACATAACCACGACCGCGCTGAACTTTGATACGCATGCTAATAGCTGCGTTCTCATCGGTCAGGTGGCAGATCACGTGCTGCGGCTTGACGATTTCAACATCACCGTCGTGGGTGATGTCGGCTGCAGTCACAGGGCCAATGCCAGATTTATTCAGAGTAAGAATAACTTCATCTTTACCCTGAACTCTCACCGCCAGCCCTTTCAGGTTGAGCAGGATTTCAAGGATATCTTCCTGAACGCCTTCTTTGGTGCTGTACTCATGAAGTACACCATCAATCTCAACCTCGGTCACCGCGCAACCCGGCATCGATGAGAGCAGAATACGGCGCAGTGCGTTACCCAGAGTATGGCCAAAGCCACGCTCTAAAGGCTCAAGGGTCACCTTGGCGTGCGTCGAACTCACTTGCTCGATATCTACCAGGCGCGGTTTTAGAAACTCTGTCACAGAACCCTGCATTGTGTCCTCTCTTTGGTACTAAGCTTTACTTGGAGTAAAGCTCGACGATCAGGTGTTCGTTAATGTCCGCAGACAGATCAGAACGTTCTGGCTGACGCTTGAACGTACCTTCCATCTTGCCAGCATCAACTTCCAGCCAGGTTGGCTTTTCACGCTGCTCAGCCAGCTCCAGAGCGGCTTTCACGCGAGATTGCTTTTTCGCTTTCTCACGAATGCTAACAACGTCATTCGCTTTAACCTGATAAGAAGCGATGTTAACAACACGACCGTTTACCATGATTGCTTTATGGCTAACCAGCTGGCGTGATTCAGCACGAGTCGCGCCGAAGCCCATACGGTATACAACGTTGTCCAGACGACCTTCCAGCAGAGCCAGCAGGTTTTCACCTGTGTTGCCTTTCAGACGTGCTGCTTCTTTATAGTAGTTACGGAACTGACGCTCCAGCACACCGTAGATACGGCGAACTTTTTGCTTTTCACGCAACTGCACACCATAGTCAGACAGACGCGGTTTACGCGCACCGTGCTGGCCAGGAGCTTGTTCAATTTTACACTTGGTATCGATCGCGCGAACGCCAGACTTAAGGAATAAGTCGGTGCCCTCACGACGGCTCAGCTTGAGCTTAGGACCCAAATATCTTGCCATTTTCTATCTCCAACTAACCTAAAAAACGAGCGTTATACGCGACGTTTTTTCGGCGGACGACAACCGTTATGAGGGATCGGAGTCACATCAGTAATATTCGTGATGCGGAAACCAGCGGCGTTCAGAGCGCGAACAGTAGATTCACGACCCGGACCCGGACCTTTAACCATAACTTCCAGATTCTTGATGCCGTATTCTTTTACGGCTTCAGCGCAACGCTCTGCTGCAACCTGAGCTGCGAACGGAGTGGATTTGCGAGAACCACGGAAACCGGAACCACCGGCTGTTGCCCAACCCAATGCGTTACCCTGACGATCAGTAATAGTAACGATGGTGTTGTTGAAAGAAGCATGGATATGAGCCACGCCGTCAGAGACTTGTTTTCTTACACGTTTACGTGCACGAACTGGTGCCTTTGCCATTATTCAATCACCCCGATTATTTCTTGATCGGTTTGCGCGGACCCTTACGGGTACGTGCGTTGGTCTTAGTACGCTGACCGCGCACTGGCAGACCACGACGATGACGCAAACCGCGATAGCAACCAAGATCCATCAGGCGCTTGATGCTCATGCTGATTTCACGGCGCAGATCACCTTCAACGACAAATTTGGCAACTTCGTCACGCAGCGTGTCGATTTGTTCTTCAGACAGCTCACTGATCTTAACATCTTCAGCGATACCCGCTGCAGCCAGAATGGCTTTAGAACGGGTCTTGCCGACGCCATAGATCGAAGTTAATGCGATCACAGCATGTTTCTGATCAGGAATGTTAATGCCTGCTATACGGGCCACTATGCACTCCTACTATTTAATATGTACGCACCATGCTGAAAAGCCCGTTTTCAGGATACTCAAATGGAAACGTACAGACATACAAAAGATTGGCTGGCTAATCTAGCCAGCTCAACCCAACTTTGCAAGAAAAATATGCGAAATAATCAGCCTTGGCGCTGTTTATGCTTCGGCTCGGCACTGCAAATCACACGGATGACACCATCACGCTTAACGATTTTGCAGTTACGGCATAATTTCTTGACGGAAGCACGAACTTTCATTTTTACTCTCCGTAACTTCTCAGGCGACCAGTTAGCGGCCGTAGCCTTTCAGGTTCGCCTTCTTCAATGCAGACTCATACTGACTGGACATCATCAGAGTTTGCACTTGAGCCATAAAGTCCATAATCACGACCACAACGATAAGCAGTGAGGTCCCACCGAAGTAGAACGGTACTTTCATTGCATCACGCATGAACTCCGGGATCAGGCAGATAAAAGTAATATAAAGCGCACCAACCAAAGTCAGGCGAGTCATTACTTTATCGATATACTTCGCCGTTTGCTCTCCCGGACGAATTCCTGGTACAAATGCACCGGACTTCTTCAGGTTATCTGCTGTTTCACGCGGGTTGAAGACCAACGCCGTGTAGAAGAAACAGAAGAAGATGATCGCAGACGCATAGAGTAACACATAAAGTGGTTGCCCAGGCTGCAAATACAGCGAAATTGTTGTCAGCCAGTTCCAACCAGTACCGCCCCCGAACCATGACGCGATGGTTGCCGGGAACAGAATAATACTGGAAGCGAAGATAGCCGGGATAACCCCCGCCATATTCACTTTCAGCGGTAAATGTGTGCTCTGTGCAGCATAGACACGACGACCCTGCTGACGTTTAGCGTAGTTCACCACAATGCGGCGTTGACCACGTTCAACGAAGACAACAAAGAACGTCACTGCAAATACTAATACTGCAACCAACAGCAACAGGAGGAAGTGCAGGTCGCCTTGACGCGCTTGCTCGATAGTATGGGCGATGGCCGGCGGGAGACCCGCAACGATACCGGCGAAGATAATGATTGAGATACCGTTACCGATACCTCGTTCAGTAATCTGTTCGCCGAGCCACATCAGGAACATGGTCCCTGTGACCAGACTTACAACAGCGGTGAAATAGAATGCAAAGCCTGGGTTTAATACCAGACCTTGCATACCAGGCATATTCGGAAGACCGGTAGCAATACCGATCGACTGGAATATTGCCAGCACCAGAGTGCCGTAACGGGTGTACTGGCTAATCTTACGACGTCCAGACTCCCCTTCTTTCTTCAACTCTGCCAGGGCCGGATGAACGACCGTCAGCAGCTGGATAATAATCGATGCCGAAATGTACGGCATAATACCCAGTGCGAAAATAGAAGCACGGCTGAGAGCACCACCAGAGAACATGTTGAACATTTCAATGATGGTGCCTCGCTGTTGCTCAAGCAGTTTGGCAAGTACAGCGGCATCAATACCAGGGATCGGAATAAAAGAGCCAATACGGAACACAATCAGCGCGCCGATTACAAACAGCAGTCTGCGTTTCAGCTCGCCAAATCCACCTTTGGCACTTTGAAAATCTAATCCCGGTTGCTTAGCCATCTGCTACTTATTCCTCAATTTTACCGCCAGCAGCTTCGATAGCAGCACGAGCACCTTTAGTAACACGCAGGCCACGAACAGTTACCGGAGTAGAAACTTCACCAGCCAGGATCACTTTCGCGAACTCGATCTGGATACCGATAATGTTAGCCGCTTTCAGCGTGTTCAGGTCTACAACGCCGCCTTCAACTTTCGCCAGGTCAGACAGACGGATTTCCGCTGTGATCGCTGCTTTGCGAGAGGTGAAGCCGAACTTCGGCAGACGACGGTACAGTGGCATCTGGCCACCCTCGAAACCGCGACGTACGCCACCGCCAGAACGAGAGTTCTGACCTTTGTGACCACGACCACCGGTTTTGCCGAGGCCAGAACCGATACCACGACCCAGGCGTTTACCCGCCTTTTTAGAGCCTTCGGCCGGAGACAGAGTATTTAAACGCATCTCTTACTCCTCAACTTTAACCATGAAGTAAACCGCGTTGACCATACCACGAACAGCAGGAGTATCCTCGCGCTCAACGGTATGACCAATACGACGCAGACCCAGGCCAAGCAGCGTTGCCTTGTGTTTCGGCAGACGACCGATTGCACTGCGGGTTTGAGTGATTTTAATAGTCTTTGCCATGGTCAATTACCCCAGAATTTCTTCAACGGATTTACCACGCTTGGCAGCGACCATTTCTGGAGAATTCATATTTTCCAGGCCATCAATAGTTGCACGAACCACGTTGATCGGGTTGGTGGAACCATATGCTTTAGCCAGAACGTTATGAACTCCAGCAACTTCCAGAACGGCGCGCATTGCACCACCGGCGATGATACCGGTACCTTCGGAAGCTGGCTGCATGAATACACGAGAACCCGTGTGAACACCTTTAACTGGGTGTTGCAGGGTACCGTTGTTCAGCGCGACGTTAATCATATTGCGACGGGCTTTTTCCATCGCTTTCTGGATCGCTGCTGGAACTTCACGCGCTTTACCGTAACCAAAACCAACGCGACCGTTACCATCACCCACTACAGTCAGAGCTGTGAAGGAGAAAATACGACCACCTTTAACGGTTTTAGATACGCGGTTTACCGCGATCAGCTTTTCCTGCAGTTCGCCAGCCTGTTTTTCGATGTGAGCCATCTTACACCTCTACCTTAGAACTGAAGGCCAGCTTCACGGGCAGCATCTGCCAGTGCCTGGACACGACCATGATATTGGAACCCGGAACGGTCAAAGGAAACATTGCTGATGCCTTTTTCCAGAGCGCGTTCAGCGACAGCTTTACCTACAGCTGCTGCGGCGTCTTTGTTACCGGTATACTTCAATTGTTCTGAGATAGCTTTTTCTACAGTAGAAGCAGCTACCAGAACTTCAGAACCGTTCGGTGCAATTACCTGTGCGTAAATATGACGCGGGGTACGATGTACCACCAGGCGAGTTGCACCCAGCTCTTTGAGCTTGCGGCGTGCGCGGGTCGCACGACGGATACGAGCAGATTTCTTATCCATAGTGTTACCTTACTTCTTCTTAGCCTCTTTGGTACGCACGACTTCGTCGGCGTAACGAACACCCTTGCCTTTATAAGGCTCAGGACGACGGTAGGCGCGCAGATCTGCTGCAACCTGACCGATCAGCTGTTTATCAGCGCCTTTCAGCACGATTTCAGTCTGAGTCGGGCATTCTGCAGTGATACCGGCCGGCAGCGGATGCTCAACAGGGTGTGAGAAGCCCAGAGACAGGCCTACTGCATTCCCTTTGATAGCTGCACGATAACCTACACCAACCAGCTGAAGCTTTTTAGTGAAGCCTTCGGTAACACCAACAACCATTGAGTTCAGCAGGGCACGCGCGGTACCAGCCTGAGCCCATCCATCCACGAAACCATCACGTGGACCGAAGGTCAGAGCGTTATCTGCATGTTTAACTTCAACAGCATTGTTGAGGGTACGAGTCAGCTCGCCGTTTTTACCTTTGATCGTAATAACCTGACCGTCGATTTTTACATCAACGCCGGCAGGAATAACGACCGGTGCTTTAGCAACACGAGACATTCTTTCCTCCGATTAGGCTACGTAGCAGATAATTTCGCCACCAAGACCAGCCTGGCGCGCTGCACGATCAGTCATAACACCTTTAGAGGTAGAAACAACTGCGATACCAAGACCAGCCATTACTTTTGGCAGCTCATCTTTTTTCTTATAGATGCGCAGGCCTGGGCGGCTGACACGCTGAATGCTTTCTACAACAGCTTTACCCTGGAAATACTTGAGAGTAAGTTCCAGTTCCGGCTTGGTGTCGCCTTCAACTTTAAAATCTTCGATAAAACCTTCTTCCTTCAGCACGTTGGCAATTGCCACTTTCAGCTTGGCGGAAGGCATGGTGACCGCAACTTTGTTCGCGGCCTGACCGTTACGGATACGGGTCAGCATATCCGCGATCGGATCTTGCATGCTCATCTGTCTTTACTCCCGTGATTCAATTGGTAATTACCAGCTAGCCTTTTTCAAGCCTGGCACTTCACCGCGCATGGCGGCTTCACGCAGTTTGATACGGCTCAACCCAAACTTGCCCACATAACCATGTGGACGACCTGTTTGACGACAGCGGTTACGCTGACGAGACGGGCTGGAATCACGCGGCAGAGACTGCAGCTTGAGAACCGCATTCCAACGATCTTCGTCGGAAGCGTTCACATCAGAAATGATCGCTTTCAGTTCAGCGCGTTTAGCGAAGAATTTATCAGCTAAAGCTACGCGCTTTACTTCGCGTGCTTTCATTGATTGCTTAGCCATTCAGTAACCCTACCTTACTTGCGGAACGGGAAGTCAAAGGCAGCCAGCAGAGCACGGCCTTCTTCATCAGATTTCGCAGTAGTGGTAATGGTAATATCCAAACCACGCACGCGGTCGACTTTATCGTAGTCGATTTCTGGGAAGATGATCTGCTCACGGACACCCATGCTGTAGTTACCACGACCGTCGAAAGACTTAGCGGACAAGCCACGGAAGTCACGGATACGTGGAACAGCAATAGTGATCAGGCGCTCAAGGAACTCCCACATGCGTTCGCCACGTAGAGTTACTTTACAGCCGATCGGATAGCCCTGACGGATTTTGAAGCCTGCAACAGATTTGCGTGCTTTGGTGATCAGCGGTTTTTGACCGGAGATTGCTGTCAGGTCAGCTGCTGCGTTATCCAGCAGTTTCTTGTCAGCGATCGCTTCACCAACACCCATGTTCAGGGTGATCTTCTCGACCCGAGGGACTTGCATGACAGAATTGTAGTTAAACTCAGTCATGAGTTTGTTAACTACTTCGTCTTTGTAGTAATCATGCAGTTTCGCCATCGTACTACTCCAAATTACTTGATAGTTTCGCTGTTAGATTTGAAGAAACGGACTTTTTTACCGTCTTCGAATCTAAAGCCTACACGGTCAGCCTTGCCGGTAGCCGCATTGAAGATTGCAACGTTAGAAACCTGAATAGCAGCTTCTTTTTCAACGATGCCGCCTGGTTGGTTCAGGGCCGGAACCGGCTTCTGATGTTTCTTAACCAGGTTGATACCTTCAACGACAAGTTTGCCGGAAGACAGAACATTTTTTACTTTACCGCGTTTACCTTTATCTTTACCGGTTAACACGATAACTTCGTCATCACGACGGATTTTCGCTGCCATGATTCGCTCCTTAGAGTACTTCTGGTGCCAGAGAGATAATTTTCATGAACTTCTCAGTACGAAGTTCACGAGTTACCGGCCCAAAGATACGCGTGCCGATAGGCTGCTCGCTGTTATTGTTTAAAATAACGCATGCATTACCATCGAAGCGAATGACAGAACCGTCAGGGCGACGAACACCCTTCTTGGTGCGCACCACTACCGCCTTCAGCACATCACCTTTTTTGACCTTACCACGTGGAATTGCTTCCTTGATGGTGATCTTGATGATGTCGCCTACGCCTGCGTAGCGACGGTGCGAGCCACCCAGAACCTTGATACACATTACGCGACGTGCACCGGAGTTGTCGGCGACGTTCAGCATAGTCTGTTCTTGGATCATTTTAGTGCTCCGCTAATGTCAACTACTACCTGAGACTCTAAAATCAGAGCCGTTAAAAAGCCCCATATCGAGGGCGCGGCATTATAACACCGCTTCTGCAATATGGGTAGAAAAAATAAACGGCTCATCGCTGAGCCGTTTATTCGTATTGAGAATGCGTACTCTATTACAGAACCGCTTTCTCTACAACGCGAACCAGCGTCCAGGACTTAGTCTTGGACAGTGGACGGCATTCACGGATTTCCACCTTGTCGCCGATACCACATTCGTTGTTCTCGTCATGTACGTGCAGTTTGGTCGTACGCTTGATGAATTTACCGTAGATCGGGTGTTTCACAAAACGTTCGATAGCTACAACAATGGATTTCTCCATTTTATCGCTAACAACACGACCTTGCAGAGTACGGATTTTATCGGTCATTACGCACCCGCCTTCTGAGTCAGTAAAGTCTTAACGCGCGCAACATTGCGACGCACTTGCTTCAGCAGGTGAGTCTGTTGCAGCTGGCCACTTGCAGCCTGCATACGCAGGTTGAACTGCTCACGCAGCAGGTTCAGCAGCTCAGCGTTCAGCTCTTCAACGCTTTTTTCACGCAGCTCTTTTGCTTTCATTACATCACCGTCTTAGTTACAAAGGTGGTTTTGATAGGCAGTTTCGCTGCTGCCAGGCCGAAGGCTTCACGGGCCAGCTCTTCCGGAACACCGTCCATTTCATAAAGGACTTTGCCCGGTTGGATCAAGGCAACCCAGTACTCCACGTTACCTTTACCTTTACCCATACGAACTTCCAGTGGCTTCTCGGTGATCGGTTTGTCCGGGAATACACGGATCCAGATCTTACCTTGACGCTTAACTGCACGGGTCATTGCACGACGTGCTGCTTCGATCTGACGTGCAGTCAGACGACCACGGCCAACAGCTTTCAGACCGAAAGTGCCGAAGCTAACATCCGTACCCTGCGCCAGACCACGGTTGCGGCCTTTGTGCACTTTACGGAATTTTGTACGCTTTGGTTGTAACATCAGCGACGCTCCTTATTTACGGCCTTTACGCTGCTGCTTTTTAGGTTGAGCAGCCGGTTTTTCCGGTTGTTCAACAGCAGCCATACCACCCAGGATCTCACCTTTGAAGATCCATACCTTAACGCCGATTACACCGTAAGTGGTGTGCGCTTCAGAGGTGTTGTAGTCGATGTCAGCACGCAGAGTGTGCAGCGGTACGCGACCTTCGCGGTACCATTCGGTACGTGCGATTTCCGCGCCGCCCAGACGGCCGCTAACTTCAACTTTGATACCTTTAGCGCCCAGACGCATTGCGTTCTGTACAGCACGCTTCATAGCACGACGGAACATAACACGACGTTCCAGCTGAGAAGTGATGCTGTCAGCAACCAATTTAGCGTCCAGTTCAGGCTTACGAACTTCAGCGATATTGATCTGTGCAGGAACGCCAGCGATATCCGCTACGACCTTGCGCAGTTTTTCTACGTCTTCGCCTTTCTTACCGATAACGATGCCAGGGCGAGCAGTGTGAATAGTCACACGGATGCTCTTAGCTGGACGCTCGATAACGATACGAGATACAGACGCTTTAGCCAGTTCCTTAGTCAGGTACTGACGTACTTTAAAATCGCTGTCCAGGTTGTCAGCGAATTCTTTGGTGTTCGCAAACCAGGTAGAGTTCCATGGTTTTACAATACCCAGGCGAATACCATTAGGATGTACTTTCTGACCCATTGCTAGTCTCCAGAGTCTCAGCGATCGGACACAACCACAGTAATGTGGCTGGTGCGCTTCAGGATGCGATCTGCACGACCTTTCGCACGCGGCATAATGCGCTTCATGCTTGGGCCTTCATCTACGAAAATTTTCGCGACTTTCAGATCGTCGATGTCAGCGCCATCGTTGTGTTCAGCGTTAGCAATGGCAGATTCCAGTACTTTCTTGACCAATACCGCAGCTTTCTTGTTGGTATAGGTCAGGATGTCCAGGGCCTGCGACACTTTCTTACCGCGAATCAGGTCAGCAACAAGGCGAACCTTCTGTGCAGAAGAACGAGCATGGCGATGTTGAGCTAAAGTTTCCATCTCTTCCTCCTACCTTATTTCTTCTTCGCTTTTTTATCAGCAGCGTGGCCGCGATAAGTACGAGTCGGTGCGAATTCACCCAGTTTGTGACCAACCATTTCGTCGGTAACAAAGACTGGAACGTGCTGACGACCATTATGGACAGCGATGGTCAAACCGATCATGTTAGGAAAGATCGTTGAACGACGGGACCAAGTGCGCAGGGGCTTCTTGTCTCCGCTTTCCACCGCTTTCTCTACCTTCTTCAGCAAGTGCAGGTCAATAAAAGGACCTTTCTTGAGAGAACGTGGCATGGCTTATCCTCTAAAATTATTTGCTACGGCGACGTACGATAAATTTATCAGTACGCTTGTTGCTGCGGGTCTTCTTACCTTTGGTCTGAACGCCCCACGGAGTTACCGGGTGCTTACCAAAGTTACGACCTTCACCACCACCATGTGGGTGGTCGACTGGGTTCATCGCAGTACCGCGAACGGTAGGACGAACACCACGCCAGCGTGCAGCACCAGCTTTACCCAGAACGCGCAGCATATGCTCAGCATTGCCAACTTCGCCCAGAGTAGCGCGGCAGTCTGCTTCGACTTTACGCATTTCACCAGAACGCAGACGCAGGGTGACATAAGCACCGTCACGCGCAACGATCTGAACGTAAGTACCCGCGGAACGCGCCAGCTGACCGCCTTTACCTGGTTTCATTTCTACGTTATGAACGGTAGAACCAACCGGGATATTGCGCATCGGCAGGGTGTTGCCTGCTTTGATTGCAGCATCAACGCCAGACTGAATCTGGTCGCCAGCTTTCAGGCCTTTAGGGGCCAGGATGTAACGGCGTTCGCCATCTTTGTACAGAACCAGCGCGATGTTCGCGGAACGGTTCGGATCGTACTCAAGACGCTCAACAACTGCTGGGATACCGTCTTTGTTGCGTTTGAAGTCAACAATACGATAAGCCTGCTTGTGGCCACCACCGATGTGACGAGTGGTGATACGGCCATTGTTGTTACGACCACCGGATTTGCTGTTTTTTTCCAGCAACGGAGCAAAAGGTTTGCCCTTGTGCAGCTCAGGGTTAACCACTTTAACTACGTGGCGACGACCCGGAGATGTCGGTTTACATTTAACAACTGCCATTGTATTACTCCTCCGACTTACTCAGCGCCGCCAACGAAGTCCAGGTTCTGGCCTTCTTTCAGGGTGACGTAAGCTTTTTTCCAGTCGCTACGACGACCGATACGCTGTCCGTGACGTTTAACTTTCCCTTTAACTACCAGGGTGTTAACGACTTCGACTTCGACTTCAAACAGTTTCTGCACAGCAGCTTTGATCTCTGCTTTGGTCGCGTCTTTAGCAACTTTGAGAACGATGGTGTTTGTTTTTTCCATCGCAGTAGACGCTTTTTCAGAAACGTGCGGTGCGCGCAGCACCTTCAGCAGACGTTCTTCACGAATCATGCCAGCATCTCCTCAACTTGCTTAACAGCATCAGCAGTCATTACGACTTTGTCGAAGGCGATCAGGCTAACCGGGTCGATACCAGTCGCGTCGCGTACGTCAACCTTGTGCAGGTTACGCGCGGCCAGGAACAGGTTCTCGTCCAGCTCACCGGTGATGATCAGCACATCTTCCAGAGCCATGTCTTTCAGTTTCTGTGCCAGCAGCTTAGTTTTAGGCGCTTCAACAGAGAACTTCTCGACAACGATCAGACGGTCCTGACGTACCAGTTCGGACAGAATGCTTTTCAGCGCGCCGCGGTACATCTTTTTGTTAACTTTTTGACTGTGGTCCTGCGGACGCGCAGCGAAGGTCACGCCACCTGAACGCCAGATCGGGCTCTTGATAGAACCTGAACGCGCACGGCCGGTACCTTTCTGGCGCCATGGCTTTTTGCCTGAACCAGTTACTTCAGCACGAGTCTTCTGAGCACGAGTACCCTGACGAGCACCAGCTGCATAAGCAACAACAACCTGGTGAACCAGCGCTTCGTTGAAATCACGACCGAAGGTAGTTTCGGAAACAGTCAGCGCGCTCTGCGCGTCTTTCAATACTAATTCCATTGCTATCCCCTTACGCCTTCACAGCTGGTTTAACGATCAGGTCGCTACCGGTTGCACCCGGGACCGCACCTTTAACCAGCAGCAGGTTGCGCTCAGCGTCAACACGTACTACGTCCAGGCTCTGAACGGTTACACGTTCGTTGCCCAGCTGACCTGCCATTTTCTTGCCTTTGAACACTTTGCCCGGAGTCTGGTTCTGACCGATAGAACCCGGAACGCGGTGAGACAAGGAGTTACCGTGAGTAGCGTCCTGGGTACGGAAGTTCCAGCGCTTAACGGTACCAGCAAAACCTTTACCTTTAGAGGTACCGGTTACGTCAACTTTTTTAACGTCAGCAAACAGCTCAACGCTAATGTCCTGACCTACGGTGAACTCTTCGCCTTCAGCAAGACGGAATTCCCACAGACCACGGCCAGCTTCAACGCCAGCTTTAGCGAAGTGACCCGCTTCTGGTTTGGTTACACGGTTAGCTTTTTTAGCACCAGTGGTAACCTGAATAGCGCGGTAGCCATCGTTAGCCAGATCTTTAACCTGAGTAACGCGGTTTGCTTCAACTTCGATTACGGTTACTGGGATAGAAACGCCATCTTCAGTGAAGATGCGGGTCATACCCACTTTTTTACCGACTAAACCAATCATTGTTTCAACCTCTCAATCGCTCGATGACCTGATTAACCCAGGCTGATCTGCACGTCTACACCGGCAGCCAGATCCAGACGCATCAGAGCATCAACGGTTTTCTCAGTTGGCTCAACGATGTCAACCAGACGCTTGTGAGTGCGGATTTCGTACTGATCACGCGCATCTTTGTTAACGTGCGGAGAGATCAGAACGGTAAAGCGCTCTTTGCGGGTCGGCAGCGGGATCGGACCACGGACTTGCGCACCAGTGCGCTTAGCAGTCTCGACGATTTCCGCGGTTGATTGATCGATCAGACGATGATCAAACGCTTTAAGGCGGATACGGATTCTTTGGTTCTGCATGAGACCAGAGCTCCAATTATTTTATAAACGAAAATGATTACTCCTCAAACCCATTACGATTGATGGGAGAGTGTAACCGTTCTTACGTAGCTCCCCAATTGGGAGCATTGTTGAGTAACAAAGTGAGCTACTCTGGTTCAGATTGAACCCGCCGTCAATTACGACAAGCCCGCGCATTATACGTAAATCAGAGAAAGACGCAAGTGCCGTTTAGAAATTAAGCGCCAAAGACGTACTATACGTAAGGCCGCGCAATTTTTTATGCAAAGTATCCCTTCTCAACTCTTTGTCTGAAGCCGCTACGCAATTGCTGTTTTTACACATTGCCGGGAATGCAGATTATTACGAGTATGCGCTCAAACCATTTTGAGGCTCTCGCTATGCTACTGTCCCTCCCCTTTCTGCTGATCTATTTTGCGTTATCGGCCTTGCTTGTTCGCACCGATATTCGCACGGGGCTTCTTCCCGATAAATTTCTTTGCCCGCTGCTATGGACGGGCCTGCTCTACCAGCTTTGTCTCCATCCTGATTTTTTGCCGAGCGCGGTAGTGGGTGCGATGGCAGGATACGCCGGATTCGCCATTATCTATTGGGGATACCGTCTCATCTGCCGACGTGAAGGGATGGGATATGGCGACATAAAATATCTGGCGGCGCTGGGGGCATGGCATGGCTGGTGTGTACTACCAATACTTGCATTAGTGGCCGCGTTAATGGCTCTGCTGTATCTGGTTGCTTTCTCGTTATTTACCCCTGATAAGCAGGCATTAAAAAACCCACTGCCTTTTGGGCCATTTCTGGCGGCAGCGGGTTTATGCGTTGGCTGGGAAAGCCTGATTAACTTTCCACTTTGATCTGAGACTGAAGGTAGTTCTGTAGGCCAATTTTGCTAATGAGATCCAGTTCGGTCTCAAGCCAGTCGATGTGCCCTTCTTCATCGGCCAGGATCTGGATCATCATATCGCGGCTGACGTAGTCATGTACGCTGTCCGCATAGGCAATGGCTTCACGCAGATCTTTTGCACCCTCCAGCTCCAGCCGGAGATCAGAACGCAGCATCTCTTCGACATCTTCTCCGATGCCCAGTTTTCCGAGATCCTGTAGGTTAGGAATGCCTTCGAGGAATAAAATACGCTCAATGTATTTATCGGCGTGTTTCATTTCATCAATGGACTCATGGTATTCAACATCGTTGAGGCGAGTCAGTCCCCAGTTTTTAAACATTCTTGCATGGAGAAAATACTGATTGATTGCGACAAGCTCATTTCCCAATAATTTATTGAGATAACTTATGATTTTAACATCACCTTTCATTATATAGTCCCTCCGCTTCCACTCATTGAAGCGTAGATCGGGCTACGGGGATGTCAAAAAAAAGATAGAGGCTTACGCGATCTCTTTGAATTCCGGGATCTGCATCAGTTCGTCCTGCATGATCTCACGCGCTGCGCGAACGCATTTACCGCATTGATTTCCCACCGGAACAAACTTGCGAAGCTGCTGGAAAGATTGTGGTTGAAACTGGCGAACGGCCTGACGAATTTTTTTGTCGCTTACACCATTACATAAACAAACGTACATAAAGACTCCCGTTCAAAATATGCGCAAAGTGTAAGTGAGAATGGTTATGATTACAATAGCGCGGGCGTCGGAATACGTGGCGGGAGAAAGCAAAAAATGCGAATTTTTATGACAATGCCCCAACGGCAGAAAACAAAAAAGGACGCCGGAGCGTCCTTTTTATTTCAGGGATAATTAATTAGCCCAGAACTTTAGCAACAACGCCCGCGCCAACGGTACGGCCGCCTTCACGGATTGCGAAACGCAGACCGTCGTCCATCGCGATTGGGTGGATCAGCGTCACAACCATCTTGATGTTGTCGCCTG
>NZ_JBJJTG010000015.1:0-29191 GCF_046054285.1 Enterobacter sp. DN | reverse complement strand
CCCACACAGATTGTCTGATAAATTGTTAAAGAGCAGTTGCGACGCGCTTCAGCGCTCTGTCGCGAGGTGGCGTATATTACGCTTTCCTCTTTCAGAGTCAACCCGTTATTTCAGGATTTTTCTCTTCAGCCGACCCGGTTGTTTGTGAAGTGATTCACATGTTCCGTGTCGATGGAGGCGCATTATAGGGAGTTCTCCGCAGGCCGCAACCGCTAAATGACAGAAAAATGACTGACTGCTGCATTCCACAGCAAAACCCCGCCTTATACCTTTTTACGCACAGACTTATCCACAATGATACGAAAAAGTAAAAATGTGCGAGCGTTGCGCAAACGTTTTCGTTAAAATGCTCGCGCTTCACAAGGATGCCTCGTCAGGTGTGTTAGATGAGTTTTTCACAGGAAAATTCATCTAACGCTCTCTGTAATCGTGAAATCCAGGGGATTTACCATGCAACAACGTCGTCCAGTCCGCCGCGCTCTGCTCAGTGTTTCTGATAAAGCCGGTATCGTCGAATTCGCTCAGGCACTTTCTGCACGTGGCGTAGAGCTGCTTTCTACAGGCGGTACCGCTCGCCTGTTAGCAGATAAAGGTCTGCCGGTAACCGAAGTGTCCGATTACACCGGTTTCCCGGAAATGATGGATGGACGTGTCAAAACCCTGCACCCGAAAGTGCACGGCGGTATTCTGGGCCGTCGCGGTCAGGACGACGGCATTATGGAGCAGCACAATATTGCCCCCATCGACATGGTGGTTGTTAACCTCTACCCGTTCGCCCAGACCGTTGCCCGCGAAGGCTGTTCTCTGGAAGACGCTGTTGAGAATATCGACATCGGCGGCCCGACCATGGTGCGCTCCGCAGCCAAGAACCATAAAGATGTGGCCATCGTGGTAAAGAGCAGTGACTACAACGCCATTATTAATGAGATGGATGCCAACGAAGGGTCCCTGACGCTTGAAACGCGTTTCGATCTCGCCATCAAAGCCTTCGAGCATACCGCCGCCTACGACAGCATGATCGCCAACTATTTCGGTAGCCTGGTACCTGCCTACCACGGTGAAAGCAAAGATCCATCTGGCCGCTTCCCGCGCACCCTGAACCTGAACTTCATTAAGAAGCAGGATATGCGTTACGGTGAGAACAGCCACCAGCAGGCTGCCTTCTATATAGAAGAAGAGGTAAAAGAAGCCTCTGTAGCGACTGCCCAGCAGGTTCAGGGCAAAGCGCTCTCCTATAACAACATTGCCGATACCGACGCCGCGCTGGAATGCGTGAAAGAGTTCAGCGAGCCAGCCTGCGTTATCGTCAAGCACGCCAACCCATGCGGCGTTGCGGTAAGTGCGTCTATTCTGGAAGCTTACGATCGCGCCTACAAAACCGACCCGACCTCCGCGTTCGGCGGCATTATCGCCTTCAACCGCGAGCTGGATGCGGAAACCGCGCAGGCCATCATCTCCCGTCAGTTTGTCGAAGTGATCATCGCGCCATCAGCATCCGAAGAGGCGCTGAAAATCACCGCGGCGAAACAGAACGTGCGCGTACTGGTTTGCGGCCAGTGGGCAGAGCGCGTTCCAGGCCTGGACTTCAAGCGCGTGAACGGCGGGCTGCTGGTTCAGGACCGCGATCTGGGTATGGTGGGCGAAGCCGATCTGCGTGTCGTCACCAAACGTCAGCCAACCGAGCAGGAACTGCGTGACGCGCTGTTCTGCTGGAAAGTGGCGAAGTTCGTGAAATCCAACGCCATCGTCTACGCCAAAGAGAACATGACCATCGGAATAGGCGCAGGCCAGATGAGCCGCGTTTACTCTGCGAAAATCGCGGGTATTAAAGCAGGTGACGAAGGTCTGGAAGTCAAAGGTTCCGCCATGGCCTCTGACGCCTTCTTCCCGTTCCGCGACGGTATCGATGCGGCCGCTGCTGTGGGCATCACCTGTGTGATCCAGCCTGGCGGTTCAATCCGTGATGACGAAGTGATTGCCGCTGCCGACGAGCATGGCATCGCAATGATCTTCACCGACATGCGCCACTTCCGCCATTAATTCCCGGAGCAGAAAATGAAAGTATTAGTGATTGGTAACGGCGGGCGCGAGCACGCCCTGGCGTGGAAAGCAGCGCAGTCTCCGCAGGTTGAAACCGTCTTTGTGGCACCGGGTAACGCCGGGACCGCGCTGGAGCCCGCGCTACAGAACGTCGCCATCGGCGTAACCGACATCCCGGCGCTGCTGAGCTTTGCCCAAAACGAGAATATCGATCTGACGATTGTTGGCCCGGAAGCACCGCTGGTGATCGGCGTTGTAGATGCCTTCCGCGCCGCGGGCCTGAAAATTTTCGGCCCAACGGAAGGGGCTGCGCAGCTGGAAGGCTCAAAAGCCTTCACCAAAGATTTTCTCGCGCGTCATAACATCCCGACGGCGGAATATCAGAACTTCACCGAGGTAGAGCCTGCTCTGGCTTACCTGCGTGAAAAAGGCGCGCCGATTGTGATCAAAGCCGACGGCCTGGCTGCCGGGAAAGGCGTTATCGTGGCGATGACCCTCGAAGAAGCGGAAGCCGCCGTGCAGGATATGCTGGCGGGTAACGCCTTTGGCGACGCGGGCCACCGCATCGTGATTGAAGAGTTCCTCGACGGCGAAGAAGCGAGTTTTATCGTGATGGTTGACGGCGAGCACGTTCTGCCGATGGCGACCAGCCAGGATCACAAGCGCGTAGGCAATGCCGACACGGGGCCAAACACCGGCGGGATGGGAGCTTACTCCCCTGCTCCGGTGGTCACTGACGAAGTACACCAGCGCACCATGGACCGCATCATCTGGCCAACCGTGAAGGGGATGGCTGCGGAAGGCAATACCTACACCGGTTTCCTTTACGCAGGCCTGATGATCGACAAGCAGGGTAACCCGAAGGTGATTGAATTCAACTGCCGCTTCGGCGATCCGGAAACCCAGCCGATCATGCTGCGCATGAAGTCCGATCTGGTTGATCTGTGTCTGGCGGCGTGCGAAGGCAAGCTGGACGAGAAAACTTCCGAGTGGGACGAGCGTGCCTCTTTAGGTGTGGTGATTGCTGCGGGTGGCTATCCGGGTAGCTACAACACCGGAGATGAGATCCACGGCCTGCCGCTGGAAGAGATTGACGGTGCGAAGGTGTTCCACGCCGGTACAAAGCTCTCTGACGACGACTGCGTGCTCACCAACGGCGGTCGCGTGCTGTGTGCGACCGCGCTGGGCCAGACCGTGGCAGAGGCGCAGAGGCGCGCCTATGCGCTGATGGCGGATATTCACTGGAATGGCAGCTTCAGCCGCCAGGATATCGGCTATCGTGCCATTGCGCGGGAGCAGGGAGAGTAATTTCACACCCTCACCCTAACCCTCTCCCACAGGGAGAGGGGATTTACGTCAGAAACTCTTCTCTGTCGGCTGCCAGGTGCAGAAATCTTCATTCGCCACCAGCAACAGCTGAGAGCCTTCCGGCGCTTCCAGCCATGCCACACTCACCTCCACAGATGAATGCCGCTGACGACGCTGGATGTGTTCGGTTGCCCAGGATTCAAGCTCAGGCTTCACCGTCTGCCCTTCGCAGGTGGTCACCGTGCCGTCGGCATGCCAGCGCCCCTGGCGCAGCACCACGCGGCCCTGACGCAGCGCATCGCTGGTCTGGCGGAGTTGTTCAGCACGGTAGCGGTAGAGAGCGACCTGATCGCTGGAAAGCTGCTGTTTCAGTCCACTGACCTCATGCTGCATAAAGCTCAGCTCGCCGTGGTCGTCGAAACGCACCTTCACGTGTTCGGGAGTCTTACTGTAGATATTCAGTTCAATGAGCGACAGCGCATCGCCCTGCCAGCGGTATTCTGCGGTCGAGGTGTTGCCGTTATGCCACGGGCTGAATGCGGTGAGCATATGGACTTCATCGCTGGAATCTTTGCGCCAGATCCTGACCGCACCCTGGTTGTCAGCGTAGCCGCTGGCGGTAAACGGGGGGAGTGAGGAATCATGGCTACAGGCAGACAGCAACAGTACGCCTGCCAGCGCGAGCGTTCCACGCCAGAATGACAAAAGGGGCGTTGCCGCCCCTTCGTTAAAACTGTTCACTGCCACGCGTCTTACTTAACTGCGTCTTTCAGTGCTTTACCAGAAACAAATGCCGGCACGTTAGCTGCGGCGATTTTGATTTCTTTACCGGTCTGCGGGTTGCGGCCAGTACGCTCAGCGCGGTGGTTCACTTTGAAGGTACCGAAACCAACCAGTTGTACAGCATCGCCTTCTTTCAGAGACTCAGTAATAGCAGCCAGGGTAGATTCCAGAGCAGCTTTAGCCTGCACTTTAGACAGATCAGCCTTGTCCGCAATTACATCAATCAGTTGAGTCTTGTTCATAAGTTATCCTTTCAATGTGTTTATCGCTTGCTAAGCATCGAGTGCGACGAAAATGCCAAAAAAGCACTCTCCTGCATACACGCACCGATAGCCACTTTTTTTCGCCCCCCAAATGTAGACCAGACGGGGGGCGAAAGGGAAGAGTCGAGGAGTGACAAAACAGGCGTTAAATCACGTTTTGTTGTCTCATTGGTTAAAAATTATACCAATATTGCTCTCACCGGCCTCGCGAAGGTCCGCGCGAAGCCCTTTGATCAGCTCAATATCACGTTCTTCACACTCCGCCAGCAGACGGAAAATTTCCCACTGAATATCCCATTCCTGTTCAACCGCCGGGTTAGCACGCAGCTCCTCGTCGGTCATTTCACGGCCTTCCTGGGTCATTTCCAGCATCGCAACGGTGGTAATGGATGCCTTACTGACTTCAATGGCGTGTTCCAGGGTTTCACCGCTCAGACGGGAGTGGATCAGCTCGCTCAACGCCACACAGGCATCAATGGCCGGGTAGACGCCATACAGGTCGAAATCATCCGCAGCCGGAATAGCCTCTTCCAGCTTTTCGAGCTGAGAGTCAAAATTTACCTTCGCATCTTTGACCGTCAGCGTCTCCCAGATTAAATCCAGGATACGACGATAAATCTGGCCTTCGCCAAACGCCGTCTGCTTGCAGAACGCGGCATAGTTGGGATACATGCGCTCGCACAGGCAAGCCATAAACGTCACGTGCTGCCAGCTTTCCAGCTTCTCAAGGCGCAGATGAATCGGGTTTTGTAACATGATGATGTCTCGAATCGAAAATTAGCCGCAGTTTACCTGAATCACGGCTGAATTTCCTGCCAACGAATGAATGCCGGACGTGAAGAGGCCACGGCGTCGGCCCAGCGGGTTGGCTCCGGTAAACGGTAGCCCTTCATACAGCGTTGCACCCACGCCAGGGCGCTATCCATGCTGACCCGATGCCCGGTGGCGATAAACAACGGGTTGCAGCGCGCTTTACTGCGCCAGACCCACGCCAGCTGCTCGCCTTTATGGATAAGCGGCGCCAGTGCGCCCGGTTCGGCAGAGAGCGGCTCAAACGCGCCGCACAGGCGTTTTTTCGCCACGCCGATGGTCGGCACGTTCACCAGCAGACCAAAGTGGCTGGCGACGCCTAAGCGACGCGGATGGGAGATACCATGCCCATCAACAAACAGTAGATCGGGTTTTTGCGAGAGTTGCTCCCACGCGGCCAGCAGCGCGGGATATTCGCGGAAGGAGAGAAAGCCGGGGATATAGGGCATGGTAGTGGCGATACGCGCCACCTTGTACTCCACCAGCTCCAGCGAAGGGTATTTCAGCACCACCATCGCCGCTCGCGTCACTTCACCGCCCTGCTCAAATCCGACGTCCGCCCCGCCAATGTACCGCGGAGGGTCCGTATCCAGACGATCCTCGCGGATCACTGATGAAGCCAGTTCGATTTGCTGAGCGCGTAGCGACGCGAGATCCATAACCACTCCTTACTTATGATACTGGGCAGAAAGCCGATGCACCGCCTCCACAAATACGCCAGCGTGTTCTGGCGGTACATCCTGATGAATACCGTGACCGAGGTTGAAGACGTGGCCTTCGCCCTGGCCGAAACCAGACAGTATAGTCGACACTTCTTCTTCGATACGGGCAGGCTGCGCATAGAGCATGGACGGATCCATGTTGCCCTGGAGCGCCACTTTGTCCCCCACGCGACGGCGCGCATCGGCAATATCGGTGGTCCAGTCGAGGCCCAGCGCGTCGCAGCCGGTGGCCGCCATCGCTTCCAGCCACTGACCGCCGCCTTTGGTAAACAGCGTCACCGGCACGCGACGGCCTTCGTTTTCACGCAGCAGGCCATCGACAATTTTGTGCATGTAGTACAGGGAGAACTGCTGATAATCACGTCCGGTCAGCACGCCGCCCCAGGTGTCGAAAATCATCACCGACTGCGCGCCCGCTTTAATCTGCGCGTTGAGATAGAGCGTGACGCTCTTCGCCAGCTTGTCGAGCAGGGCATGCAGGGCCAGCGGCTCGGCGTACATCATCTTTTTGATGACGGTAAAGGCTTTGCTGCTGCCGCCTTCCACCATGTAGGTGGCCAGCGTCCACGGACTACCGGAGAAGCCAATCAGCGGCACGTCGCCTTTCAGTTCGCGGCGAATGGTGCGCACGGCGTTCATCACATAGCCCAGCTCGCCTTCAGGATCGGGGATCGGCAGCTTATCAACGTCGGCTTTGCTTTTGATCGGAGAGGTAAAACGCGGGCCTTCTCCGGTTTCGAAATAGAGCCCAAGGCCCATCGCATCCGGAATGGTGAGAATGTCCGAAAAAAGAATGGCGGCATCGAGCGGGAAGCGGCGCAGCGGCTGGAGCGTCACTTCACAGGCCAGCTCGGCGTTTTTGCACAGCGACATAAAATCGCCTGCCTGCGCGCGCGTGGCTTTGTACTCTGGCAGATAGCGTCCCGCCTGGCGCATCATCCACACCGGGGTGACATCAACGGGCTGGCGCAGCAGCGCACGCAGATAACGATCGTTCTTCAGTTCGGTCATTTTGCAGTTCCTTATTGCGTCAGTCCGTCAGTGTAACACTACTCATACTCGGCCCGACACATTGCCACGGTATCTTCTATCAGGCGACGCGCCACCGTTCCCGGTGGGGGCAGCAGCGGTAAATCGTCGTAGCGATACCAGTTCGCCTCCAGCAGCTCTTTCTGATCGATAACAATCTCGCCGCTGTCGTATTCCGCCATAAACGCGGTCATCAGGGACATCGGGAACGGCCACGGCTGCGATGTCACATAGCGCAGGTTTTTCACCTTAATGCCGCTCTCCTCCATCACCTCGCGCGCCACCGCCTGTTCCAGCGTTTCGCCGACTTCCACGAACCCGGCGAGGACGGTGTGAATGCCGTTGCGATGGCGGGTATGCTGCGCCAGCAGGATGGAATCATCACGGCGGATGGCGACAATGATGCACGGTGCGATTTGCGGGTAATAGCGTTCACGGCAGTGGCCGCAAAGCATTGCCCACTCGGTTTTGCTCGGGTGCATGGTGTGGCCGCAGTAGCCGCAGTATTTGTGCGAGCGGTAAAACTCCGCCAGCTGCACGCCGCGCCCCGCCAGCTGGAACAGGCCGACATCCCGATCCAACACCTGACGAACGGATCCCATATCCTGACGACGAGCCTGTTGGATCAACCATACCGGATCGCCCTGCCACTCGCCGATCCGCAGCGCCGGTTGGCCGACGAGATCGAAGATGTCTGCCGCACCGTAGGGTATCTCCCCACCGGGCAGCCATAATTTTTGTTCGTGACTGACGATCCACCAACCCAGATCTGATTTTTCAATAATACGATCCATATCTATTGCACTACCTTCGCTTCACTGACATGTTGTTAGCATTATGGTTACATTTTGGATAAGCAGATCCCATTCTAAACCTTATGGAGTCGACCATGTTAAACCAGCTGGAAAGCCTGACTGAGCGCGTTGGAGGAAGTAACACCCTGGTGGATCGCTGGCTACATGTGCGCAAGCATCTACTCGTGGCGTATTACAATCTGGTTGGTCTTAAGCCTGGCAAAGAATCCTTTATGCGGCTGAATGAAAAAGCGCTGGACGACTTCTGTCAGAGCCTGGTCGACTACCTTTCCGACGGCCATTTCAACCTTTATGAACGCATTATCCGCGAAATGGAAGGGACAACGCCGTATTTAGCGGCCAGCAAACTCTGTCCGCTGCTGGAAGCCAACACCCAGCAGATCATGGACTACTACGATTCCACGCTAGAGAACGCTATCGATCACGATAACTATCTTGAGTTTCAGCAGGCGCTTTCCGACCTTGGCGAAGCGCTGGAAGAGCGATTCACGCTGGAAGACAAGCTCATCGCCCTCGTGCTGGACAACAACCTGAATATCAGCACCAGCGATAACGTTGCGCGCCCTGCTTGAGTTCTTAATCGTTAACGAGTAATTTACAACCATTCGCCCCTCTCACGAGGGGGATTTTTCTTGTCGGAGTGCCCAGTGTGAAAGCACGGGCTGAGACCGTTAATTCGGGATCCGCGGAACCTGATCAGGTTAATACCTGCGAAGGGAACAAGAGTCACACTGCTGTTGTATCGCCCCTGAGGCGATCTTCTCTTGCTTCATCCGTCGTCTGACAAGCCATGTCCTTCACATCTGGAATGAGCTATGTCTACAACAAAACTGACCCGCCGCGAACAGCGCGAACACGCACAACGCTTCATCGACACCCTGGAAGGCACCGCTTTCCCGAACTCAACGCGCATCTACATCACCGGTTCACAGGCTGATATCCGCGTGCCGATGCGCGAAATCCAGCTCAGCCCGACGCTTATCGGCGGCAGCAAAGAAAACCCGCAGTTTGAAGACAACGAAGCCGTGCCGGTGTATGACACCTCCGGCCCGTACGGCGACCCTTCTGTTGCTATCAACGTACAGCAGGGTCTGGCAAAACTGCGCCAGCCGTGGATTGACGCCCGTAACGACTGCGAAGAACTGAGCGTGCGCAGCTCGGCGTATACCAACGCGCGCCTGGCCGACGACGGTCTGGACGAGCTGCGCTTTACCGGCCTGCTGACGCCGAAACGCGCCAGAGCGGGTAAATGCGTGACCCAGCTGCACTACGCGCGCCAGGGTATCGTCACGCCGGAGATGGAGTTCATCGCCATCCGCGAAAACATGGGCCGCGAGCGCATCCGCAGCGAAGTGCTGCGCCACCAGCATCCTGGTGAAGGGTTTGGCGCTCGCCTGCCGGAAAACATCACGCCGGAATTTGTGCGTGGTGAAGTGGCCGCCGGGCGCGCCATTATCCCCGCCAACATCAACCACCCGGAATCCGAGCCGATGATTATCGGCCGCAACTTCCTGGTGAAGGTCAACGCCAACATCGGTAACTCGGCGGTGACGTCATCCATCGAAGAAGAGGTGGAAAAGCTGGTCTGGTCGACGCGCTGGGGCGCGGATACGGTGATGGATCTTTCCACTGGCCGTTATATTCACGAAACCCGCGAATGGATCCTGCGTAACAGCCCGGTACCGATTGGCACCGTCCCGATTTATCAGGCGCTGGAGAAGGTTAACGGCATCGCCGAAAACCTCACCTGGGAGGCGTTCCGCGACACGCTGCTGGAGCAGGCCGAGCAGGGCGTGGACTACTTCACCATCCACGCGGGCGTGCTGCTGCGCTACGTGCCGATGACGGCGAAACGTCTGACCGGTATCGTCTCACGCGGCGGTTCGATTATGGCGAAATGGTGCCTTTCCCATCATCAGGAAAACTTCCTCTACGAGCACTTCCGCGAAATCTGCGAAATTTGCGCCGCGTACGACGTCTCCCTGTCGCTGGGCGACGGCCTGCGCCCGGGCTCCATCCGCGATGCTAACGACGAGGCGCAGTTTGCCGAGCTGCACACGCTGGGCGAGCTGACCAAAATCGCATGGGAGTACGACGTGCAGGTGATGATTGAAGGCCCGGGCCATGTGCCGATGCAGATGATCCGTCGCAACATGACCGAGGAGCTGGAGCACTGCCACGAAGCACCGTTCTACACCCTGGGGCCGTTGACCACCGATATTGCGCCGGGCTACGACCACTTCACGTCAGGCATTGGCGCGGCGATGATCGGCTGGTTCGGCTGCGCCATGCTCTGCTACGTGACGCCGAAAGAGCACCTCGGGCTGCCAAACAAAGAGGACGTGAAGCAGGGGCTGATCACCTACAAGATTGCCGCCCACGCGGCGGATCTGGCGAAAGGCCATCCGGGCGCGCAAATCCGCGACAACGCCATGTCCAAAGCGCGCTTTGAATTCCGCTGGGAAGACCAGTTTAACCTGGCCCTCGATCCGTTCACCGCCCGCGCCTATCACGACGAAACCCTGCCGCAGGAATCGGGCAAAGTGGCGCACTTCTGCTCCATGTGCGGACCAAAATTCTGCTCGATGAAGATCAGCCAGGAAGTACGTGATTATGCCGCCGCGCAGACCATTGAAGTCGGCATGGCGGACATGTCGGAAACCTTCCGCGCGAAAGGCGGCGAAATCTACCTCAAAAAAGAGGAGGCATAATGTACCAGCCTGATTTCCCCCCTGTCCCCTTCCGCTTAGGGCTTTACCCGGTGGTGGACAGCGTGGAGTGGATCGCCCGCCTGCTGGAAGCTGGCGTTCGCACCCTCCAGCTACGCATCAAGGATAAACGCGATGAAGAGGTGGAGGCCGACGTGATCGCCGCTATCGCGCTGGGACGTCGCTACCACGCCCGCCTGTTTATCAACGACTACTGGCGGCTGGCGGTTAAACACCAGGCGTACGGCGTGCATCTGGGACAGGAAGATCTGGAAACGACCGATCTCAACGCGATCCGTGACGCCGGTCTGCGGCTGGGCGTTTCTACCCACGATGATATGGAGATCGACGTGGCGCTGGCGGCCCGCCCCTCTTACATCGCGCTCGGGCACGTTTTCCCAACGCAAACCAAACAGATGCCGTCCGCTCCACAGGGTTTGACGCAGCTGGCGGCCCACGTTAAGCGCCTTGCCGATTACCCCACCGTTGCCATCGGCGGGATCAGCCTTGAACGTGCGCCCGCGGTGCTGGAGACCGGCGTCGGCAGTATCGCCGTCGTCAGCGCTATCACCCAGGCGGCAGACTGGCAGGCCGCCACCGCGCAGCTTTTACAACTGGCAGGAGCAGGTGATGAAAGATCGTGATTTTATGCGTTACAGCCGCCAGATCCTGCTGGAGGATATCGCCATCGAGGGGCAGCAAAAGCTGCTCGCCAGCCGGGTACTGATTGTCGGTCTGGGCGGATTAGGCACCCCCGCCGCGCTGTATCTGGCCGGCGCGGGCGCGGGCACGATGGTGCTGGCCGATGACGACGAGGTACATCTCAGCAATCTGCAACGGCAAATTCTCTTTACGACAGAAGATATCAACCAGCCTAAAGCGCACGTTACGCGCCAGCGGCTGAACCAGCTTAACCCCGATATCGAACTGGTCGCACTCCAGACGCGGCTGAGCGGGGAAGATCTGCAACGCGAAGTGGCCCTTGCCGACGTGGTGCTGGACTGTACGGACAATATGGCGACACGTCAGGCCATCAACGCGGCCTGTGTTGCGCAGAACACGCCGCTGATCACCGCCAGCGCGGTCGGTTTCGGTGGGCAAATAATGGTGCTTACGCCGCCGTGGGCACAGGGCTGCTACCGCTGCCTGTGGCCGGACGAGGCTGAACCGGAGCGTAACTGCCGCACGGCAGGCATTCTGGGCCCGGTGGTGGGCGTGATGGGTACTCTTCAGGCGCTGGAGGCCATCAAGTTGCTCAGCGGCATGGAGACAGAACGCAACACGCTGCGGCTGTTCGACGCCCGCTCTAGCGGCTGGCGTCATCTGGCGTTAAACCGTGCTAGCCACTGCCCGGTATGCGGAGGCCGCAATGCGCATTCTGTTTAACGATGAGCCGATGACGTGCGACGACGATCTCACCGTTGCCGCCCTGCTCGACATGCTGCGCCAGCTGAAGCCGGGAACGGCGCTGGCGCTCAATCAACAGATCCTGCCGCGCGAGCGGTGGGAACATCAGCAGGTCAATGAGGGCGACCAGATCCTGCTGTTTCAGGTTATCGCAGGGGGCTGAGATGTTACGTATTGCCGACAAAGTCTTTGATTCACATCTGTTTACCGGAACCGGAAAATTCGCCTCCCCGCAACTGATGGTGGATGCCATTCGTGAAAGCGGCAGCCAGCTGGTGACGCTGGCGATGAAGCGCGTGGATTTGCGTCAGCACAACGATGCCATACTTGCGCCGTTACTGGAGGCAGGCGTGACGCTCTTACCGAATACCTCCGGTGCGAAAACGGCCGAGGAAGCAATTTTCGCTGCGCAACTGGCGCGGGAAGCGCTCGGCACCCGCTGGCTGAAGCTGGAAATTCATCCGGACGCCCGCTGGCTGTTGCCCGATCCGATCGAAACCCTGAAAGCGGCAGAGAAGCTGGTGCAGCAGGGATTCACCGTTCTGCCCTACTGTGGTGCCGACCCCGTGCTCTGTAAGCGTCTGGAAGAGGTCGGCTGCGCGGCCGTAATGCCGCTGGGCGCCCCCATTGGCTCCAACCAGGGGCTGGAGACCCGCGCGATGCTGGAAATCATTATTGAGCAGGCGACCGTGCCCGTGGTGGTGGATGCGGGCATCGGCGTACCCAGTCACGCCGCGCAGGCGCTGGAGATAGGGGCCGATGCGGTGCTGGTCAATACCGCGATTGCGGTGGCCGACGACCCGGTGATGATGGCGCGTGCGTTCCGCCTTGCCGTGGAGTCCGGTCTGCTGGCTCGGCAGTCCGGCCCCGGCTCGCGCAGTGTTCAGGCGCAGGCCACCAGCCCGCTGACCGATTTTCTGGAGGCGCTCTGATGGCTACCTTTACCGATCGCTGGCGTCAGCTTAACTGGGACGATATTGCCTTACGCATCAACAGTAAAACCTCTGCGGACGTAGAGCGGGCATTAACAGCCAAACATTTGACGCGCGAGGATTTGATGGCCCTGCTTTCTCCGGCAGCCAGCGCGTACCTTGAACCGATGGCCCAGCGCGCGCAACGCCTCACCCGCCAGCGCTTTGGCAACACGGTGAGCTTTTACGTGCCGCTCTATCTTTCTAATCTGTGCGCCAATGACTGCACCTACTGTGGTTTCTCCATGAGCAACCGTATTAAGCGTAAAACGCTGGATGAGCATGAGATCGCCCGCGAGTGTGCGGCTATTCGTGAGATGGGTTTTGAACATCTCCTGCTGGTGACGGGTGAACATCAGGGCAAAGTGGGGATGGACTATTTTCGCCAGCATCTTCCGGCCATCCGCCGCGAATTTGCCTCGTTGCAAATGGAAGTGCAGCCTCTGTCGCAGGAGGAATATGCGGAGCTGAAAACCCTCGGGCTGGACGGCGTAATGGTTTATCAGGAAACCTACCATGAGGCGACCTATGCCCGGCATCACCTGAAAGGGAAGAAGCAGGATTTCATCTTCCGGCTGGAAACGCCGGACAGGCTGGGGCGCGCCGGTATCGATAAAATTGGGCTGGGCGCGCTTATCGGTCTGTCCGACAGCTGGCGGGTGGACTGCTATATGGTGGCGGAGCATCTGCTGTGGCTACAGCAGCAGTACTGGCAAAGCCGCTATTCCATCTCTTTCCCGCGGCTGCGTCCCTGTACGGGAGGCGTTGAACCCGCCTCGCTGATGGATGAGCGCCAGCTGGTGCAAACCCTGTGTGCATTTCGCCTGTTCGCGCCGGAAGTGGAATTGTCGCTCTCTACGCGTGAATCCCCCGCGTTTCGCGATCGCGCGATCCCGCTGGCGATCAATAACGTCAGCGCCTTTTCCAAAACGCAGCCGGGCGGTTACGCGGACGATCACCCGGAACTGGAACAGTTTGCACCGCACGACGGCCGACGGCCCGAAGCGGTGGCGGAAGCCCTGACTGCACAGGGGCTCCAGCCGGTGTGGAAAGACTGGGATAGCTGGCTGGGAAGAGCCTCGCATTAGCGCTGAAACTGTCTGCAAAAATGCGAAAAGGTTACGAGGCGGCTCGTAAGATCATAACCGGGCGATTGAGGCGATCTGCCCGGTTTTCTTATGCTTTACCACGTCAGCAACGGACGCTGACCAGGGTGAAAATGCTTCCTCCTCGTTTCGCCCTGCCCTCCGCCTCTTAAACAAAATTCAATTGATACAATAAATACGTCGTTTCTTATCTACGCTTAAGATAAATCATCTCGTCGGTAATCGCCTTCTGTATAATTTACTACCAGCAACCGGACAGCGACTATGCTGAGGGTATCGACAGACGCAACGCGTCTACCATCTGGATTGATGTACAACTCATGGCACTCCACAGTAAAAAGCTCTCTTTTACCCGGCCAATTATGGTCAGCTTCGCGGGGATCCTGTTCAGTTTCGCGCTGATCGCCATCCTGGTCATCCTTTCACAGAGAAAGGATTTTCTTGAGGATTATCATAAAATTAATGGTAATTTCACCCATAATCTGGCGGTGAACTATACCGAATCCATCCTGCGAGAAAATGACTATATTCTTGGTCGCGCTGCGATGTACTTCGCCCGTAACGACAGAGTAAATCAGACAATAAATATCGATCCGACACACGGTTTGCAGATGTTGATGCATTTGCAGAACCTGATGCCGACGGTGTCGTCTATCTCTCTGGCGGACACAGAAGGGCGCCATCTGCGCGCGCCGGAAGTGCTGCCAACGGAGAAAAGTAAGTCGTTCGACGCCAGAACCCGCCCATGGTTTGTCGGGCAAGCGGAAGCCAGCAACTTTCCTCACTACACCCGCCCCTATCTGGACTATTTCACCCAACATCCTACTGTCACCCTCTATAAGCCGGTCATTTCACCGGAAGGCCGTCTGAAGGGCACGCTCGCTTTCCATCTTGATTTAACGTCCATGGGGTATACCCTGCGCCAGATGGTGGCGCCGGTTCAGGGTGAGTTTTTTGTCGTGGAGCGTGACGGCGCCGTTGTGCTGCATCCGGACACGGGGGCGCTCTTTAAGCAGTATGTAAGCGAAGCGCTGATGGACAAAATGACCAGCGGCGAAGGCCATCTTTTCGATCCCAAAAGTAAAACCTGGTATTACTACTACTCTTTCACCAATCCGGACTGGTTTGTGATTTATCGGGTCTCCGATGCCACGCTTACCGTCATCACCCGGCATGAAACCACCGTCGTCGGCTGGGGATTTGCGCTGGCGGCAATCATCATCATTCTGTTCGGGCTTTACCTTCGTCATGCCTCGCGTTCTGTGCTGATGAACATTATCAACGCCATCAAAACCGGCGACGTCAACCAGGCGCCACGCCTTGAGGCGATGCTCAGCCATACCATTCGAACCAATAAAGAACGCGAGCTGGCCTATGTCCGTCAGGCCACCCATGATGCGCTGACAGGCTGCAAAAATCGCCGTGCGTTCGATAACGATGTGGATGAGCTGCTGACTGCTCATCAACCCTTCGTTCTGGCGCTGATCGACATCGATAACTTCAAATCCATTAACGACACCTGGGGCCACCTGAGCGGGGATATTGTGCTGCGCAACGTGGCGCGGGAAGGTATTCAGATCATGCAGCCGCACCACGTTTACGTTTACCGCTACGGTGGAGAAGAGTTCGGCGTGATATTCCCGGCCGAGCTGATGAACTCCGCGCACGCGCTACTGGAAGCCTGGCGCACCGCCGTTGAAAAGCGGACCTGGCGGGAAGAGAACCTGCGAGTGACCTTCAGCGCCGGGATGGGAGAGTGGCACTTCGAACCGCTGGAACAATTTATCGGTAGCGTAGATGAAGCGCTGTATACCGCTAAACAACAGGGTAAAAACCGCATCGTAAGCACGGCCTGCCGATAATACCCTTCCTCAAATTCTGCCCGATCTGACGGGCAGAATGCTCTCCGCTGTAAAATTGTAACCGGTTTCAGAAAAATGCCGATTTCTTTGTGATGCCTGACACACAATCGCGGTAAAGCGGTTGTTGAAGCGGTCTGCACGGGATAATTATCAATAAACACATGTAGATCGAGGCTGACTATGAAGAACATCGTTTTATGCTGTGCAGCGGGAATGTCAACCAGCATGCTGGTTCAACGTATGAAAGATGCCGCGCAGAAAAAAGGAGTCGAAGTAACCATTAAAGCCGTTCCGGTCGCGGAGTTTAAAGATAACATCGCGACGGCTGATATCGTATTACTGGGGCCACAGGTTAAATACGAACAGGCAAAACTCCAGGCGCAGGCCGATCCGCTCGGAAAAAAGGTTGCGGTCATCGACATGATGGATTACGGCATGATGAAAGGTGATGCCGTACTGGAAAAAGCGCTCAAACTTCTGGAGTCATAATGGAAGACTTAGAAACCACGATTATGGAACTGCTGGTCAACGCAGGCGCAGCGCGCAGCGCGGCCCTGACGGCGTTGCAGATGGCGCGAAAAGGCGACTTTGACGAAGCCGAGAAAGCGATGGAAGAATCGCGTGAATATGTAAAACATGCGCATACGATCCAGACGCAGCTTATCGGTCTTGATGAAGGGACCGGGAAACTTCCGGTTAACCTGATCACCGTTCACTCTCAGGATCACCTGATGAACGCGATGGTTATTCAGGATCTGGCGGGCGATATGATTGAGCTTTATCGACGTATCCCGTTAGTGAACTGAAGACATACAGATGTAAAAAAACCCGCCGAGGCGGGTTTTTTATTGTCGGGTGGCGCTACGCTTACCCGACCTGTGATTCATATGCCCGGTAATTTTACCTACCGGGCATCAACGATTACTCGTTGTCGGAACCGCCCAGACCTGCGTTCAGCAGTTCTGCAAGGCTCGCGGATGCATCTTCGGCAGTCACCTGCGGTGCAGCTGGCAGTTCGCCCGCTGCGCGACGGCGCATACGATCCTGGTGGTACGCATAACCGGTACCGGCCGGGATCAGACGACCCACGATAACGTTCTCTTTCAGACCGCGCAGTTCATCACGTTTACCTGCAACAGCCGCTTCGGTCAGGACACGAGTGGTTTCCTGGAACGATGCAGCAGAGATGAAGGACTCGGTTGCCAGAGACGCTTTGGTGATACCCAGCAGATCGCGTGCGAAGGTCGCACCGATTTTGCCGTTCGCTTCCAGATCGCGGTTAGCGATCTTAACGCGTGAGTATTCAACCTGCTCGCCTTCCAGGAAGTCGGAGCTGCCCGCGTTTTCGATGGTTGCTTTACGCAGCATCTGACGAACGATAACTTCAATGTGTTTATCGTTAATCTTAACGCCTTGCAGACGGTATACGTCCTGTACTTCGTTAACAATGTAACGGGTAACAGCATGCACACCACGCAGACGCAGGATGTCGTGCGGCGCTTCTGGACCATCGGAAACCACATCACCACGTTCTACGCGTTCACCCTCGAACACGTTGAGCTGACGCCACTTAGGAATCATCTCTTCGTACGGCTCGCTGCCATCTACTGGCGTGATAACCAGGCGGCGCTTACCTTTGGTCTCTTTACCGAAGGAGATGATACCGCTGATTTCAGCCAGGATCGCAGGCTCTTTCGGACGACGTGCTTCGAACAGGTCCGCAACGCGTGGCAGACCACCGGTGATGTCCTTGGTACCGCCGGATTCCTGAGGAATACGCGCCAGGGTGTCACCAGAGCTGATCTGTACACCATCTTCCAGCTGTACAATCGCTTTACCCGGCAGGAAGTACTGCGCAGGCATATCGGTACCAGGGATCAGAACGTCGTTACCCTGAGCATCAACGATTTTCAGTGCAGGACGCAGATCTTTACCGCCGGTAGTACGTTCAGCAGAATCCAGAACCACCAGAGAAGACAGACCGGTCAGCTCGTCGGTCTGACGAGTAATGGTCTGGCCGTCGATCATGTCAGTGAAGCGGATGAAACCACTTACTTCGGTGATAACCGGCATGGTGTGTGGATCCCAGTTTGCAACGGTTTCACCGCCAGCAACCTGCTCGCCATCACCTTTCGCCATAACCGCACCGTAAGGCACTTTATAGCTCTCTTTGGTACGACCGAATTCGTCGATCAGCTTCAGCTCGGTGTTACGGGAAGTGATAACCAGTTTACCGCTGGAGTTCACAACCGACTTCGCGTTGCTGAGCTTGATGCTACCTTTGTTTTTCACCTGGATGCTGGATTCAGCAGCCGCACGAGATGCCGCACCACCGATGTGGAACGTACGCATCGTCAGCTGTGTACCCGGCTCACCGATGGACTGTGCCGCGATAACGCCGATAGCCTCACCTTTGTTGATGATGTGGCCACGCGCCAGGTCACGACCGTAGCAGTGCGCACACACACCAAAGTCGGTGTCACAGGATACAACGGAACGCACTTTCACGGAGTCAACAGAGTTCGCTTCCAGCAGGTCACACCACTGTTCGTGCAGCAGGGTGTTGCGTGGAACCAGAATGTCTGCGGTGCCCGGCTTCAGAATGTCTTCCGCGGTCACACGACCCAGTACGCGATCGCGCAGCGGCTCTTTAACATCACCACCCTCGATAACCGGGGTCATGGTGATACCTTCGAGGGTGCCACAATCGTCTTCGGTGACGACCAGATCCTGCGCAACGTCAACCAGACGACGCGTCAGATAACCGGAGTTCGCCGTTTTCAGTGCGGTATCCGCCAGACCTTTACGCGCACCGTGCGTGGAGATGAAGTACTGGAGTACGTTCAGACCTTCACGGAAGTTCGCAGTGATTGGCGTTTCGATGATGGAGCCATCTGGCTTCGCCATCAGACCACGCATACCTGCCAGCTGACGAATCTGTGCCGCAGAACCACGCGCACCGGAGTCGGCCATCATGTAGATGCTGTTGAAGGAGACCTGCTGCTCTTCTACGCCGTCACGGTTAATCACGGTTTCGGTTTGCAGGTTATCCATCATCGCTTTAGATACACGATCGTTCGCCGCAGCCCAGATATCGATAACTTTGTTGTAACGTTCGCCTGCGGTTACCAGACCAGACTGGAACTGCTCCTGGATCTCAGCAACTTCAGCTTCCGCTTCAGAGATGATCTCGTGTTTCTTCTCTGGGATGACCATGTCATCGATACCAACAGATGCACCTGAACGCGCTGCATAAGCAAAGCCGGTGTACATTGTCTGGTCAGCGAAGATAACGGTCGGCTTCAGACCCAGAATGCGGTAACAGGTGTTCAGCATTTTGGAGATCGCTTTCTTGCCCAGCGCCTGGTTGACGATGGAGAAAGGCAGACCTTTCGGTACGATCATCCACAGAATGGCACGGCCAACGGTCGTGTCTTTCAGGCTGGTGTGCGCAACGAACTCGCCGTTTTCATCTTTTTCGTATTCGGTGATACGCACTTTAACGCGCGCATGCAGAGAGGCCAGGCCAGCGCGATAAATACGCTCAGCTTCTTTCGGGCCAGTCAGCACCATGCCTTCGCCTTTGGCGTTAACACAGTCACGGGTCATGTAGTACAGACCCAGTACAACGTCCTGAGAAGGAACGATGATAGGTTCACCGTTCGCTGGAGACAGGATGTTGTTGGTAGACATCATCAGCGCACGCGCTTCGAGCTGGGCTTCCAGCGTCAGCGGTACGTGAACAGCCATCTGGTCACCATCGAAGTCGGCGTTATAGGCCGCACAAACCAGCGGGTGCAGCTGGATCGCTTTACCTTCGATCAGGACTGGCTCAAAGGCCTGGATACCCAGACGGTGCAGAGTTGGTGCACGGTTCAGCAGTACCGGGTGTTCGCGGATCACTTCGTCCAGGATATCCCAAACGACAGCTTCTTCACGCTCAACCATTTTCTTCGCGGCTTTGATGGTGGTGGCGAGGCCACGCAGTTCCAGCTTGCCGTAGATGAACGGTTTGAACAGCTCCAGTGCCATTTTCTTCGGCAGACCGCACTGATGCAGACGCAGGTATGGACCTACGGTGATTACAGAACGACCGGAGTAGTCAACACGCTTACCGAGCAGGTTCTGACGGAAACGACCCTGCTTACCTTTGATCATGTCGGCCAAAGATTTCAGAGGACGTTTGTTAGAACCGGTGATCGCACGACCACGACGACCGTTATCTAACAGGGCATCGACTGCTTCCTGAAGCATACGTTTTTCGTTGCGTACGATGATGTCCGGCGCAGCCAGATCCAGCAGACGTTTCAGACGGTTGTTACGGTTGATCACGCGACGGTACAGATCGTTCAGATCCGACGTTGCGAAACGACCACCATCCAGCGGAACCAGCGGACGCAGATCTGGCGGCAGAACCGGCAGAACGGTCAGGATCATCCACTCTGGTTTGTTACCAGACTGAACGAACGCTTCCAGCAGTTTGATACGCTTGGTCAGCTTTTTACGCTTGGTTTCGGAGTTGGTTTCGTTCAGCTCTTCGCGCAGAGTTTCACACTCTTGCTCCAGATCCATGCTCTTCAGCAGGGCCTGGATAGCTTCCGCACCCATCTTCGCGTCGAATTCGTCACCGAACTCTTCCAGCGCGTCCAGATACTGTTCTTCGGTCAGGATCTGGTTACGTTCCAGATTGGTCATCCCGCCTTCGATAACCACATAAGATTCGAAGTACAGAACACGTTCGATATCGCGCAGCGGCATATCCAGCAGCAGACCGATACGGGACGGCAGAGATTTCAGGAACCAGATGTGAGCGGTCGGAGACGCCAGCTCGATGTGGCCCATACGCTCACGGCGTACTTTGGTCTGGGTCACTTCAACGCCGCACTTCTCACAGATCACACCACGGTGTTTCAGGCGCTTGTACTTACCGCACAGGCACTCGTAATCTTTTACTGGCCCGAAAATACGCGCACAGAAAAGGCCGTCACGCTCAGGTTTGAACGTACGGTAGTTAATGGTTTCCGGCTTTTTAACTTCACCGAAAGACCATGAACGGATCATGTCTGGCGAAGCCAGAGCAATTTTGATCGCATCAAACTCTTCGGTTTTAGTTTGCGCTTTCAGAAACTTTAATAAGTCTTTCACGGATTTGCTCCCGTCGGAGTTAGCACACTCTGCTGTCGGGCGTTAACCCGACAGCAGTGACCTGTTTGAGCGAGAATTACTCGTCTTCCAGTTCGATGTTGATACCCAGCGAACGAATCTCTTTCAACAGTACGTTGAAGGATTCTGGCATGCCCGGTTCCATCTGATGGTTGCCGTCTACGATGTTCTTATACATCTTAGTACGACCGTTCACGTCATCAGACTTAACGGTGAGCATTTCCTGCAAGGTGTATGCTGCGCCGTATGCTTCCAGCGCCCACACTTCCATCTCCCCGAAGCGCTGACCACCGAACTGAGCCTTACCACCCAGCGGCTGCTGAGTAACCAGGCTGTAAGAACCGGTAGAACGAGCGTGCATCTTGTCGTCGACCAGGTGGTTCAGTTTCAGCATGTACATGTAACCTACGGTTACCGGACGCTCGAACTGTTCACCGGTACGGCCGTCAAACAGCGTAATCTGGCCAGACGTTGGCAGACCACCCAGTTGCAGCAGCTCTTTAATTTCAGCTTCTTTTGCACCGTCGAATACCGGCGTTGCAATTGGCATACCTTTGCGCAGGTTCTCTGCCAGACGCAGCACTTCTTCATCGCTGAAGGTGTTCAGGTCGACTTTCTGACGAACGTCGGTACCCAGATCGTAGGCACGCTGGATGAACTCGCGCAGTTTCGCGACTTCCTGCTGCTGTTTCAGCATGGCGTTGATCTTATCGCCGATACCTTTCGCAGCCATACCCAGGTGGGTTTCCAGAATCTGACCGATGTTCATACGAGACGGTACGCCCAGTGGGTTCAGTACGATATCTACCGGCGTACCGTTAGCATCGTGCGGCATATCTTCGATCGGGTTGATCTTAGAGATAACACCCTTGTTACCGTGACGACCTGCCATCTTATCACCAGGCTGGATCTGACGTTTAACAGCCAGATACACCTTAACAATCTTCAGCACGCCTGGTGCCAGATCGTCGCCCTGAGTGATTTTGCGGCGTTTCGCTTCGAGTTTTTTCTCGAACTCGTGTTTCAGTTCGTCATACTGCTCAGCCAGCTGTTCCAGCTGATTCTGTTTCTCTTCGTCGGTCAGGCCCAGTTCCAGCCAGCGATCGCGTGGCAGTTTGTCGAGCTTCTCAGCTTCAACGCCACCGGCAACCAGCACCGCATAGATACGGCTGAACAGACCTGCTTCGAGGATTTGCAGTTCTTCAGACAGGTCTTTCTTAGCCTGTTTGAGCTGCATCTCTTCGATTTCCAGCGCACGCTTATCTTTCTCAACGCCGTCACGGGTGAAGACCTGAACGTCGATAACCGTACCGGAAACACCGTTTGGTACGCGCAGAGAAGAGTCTTTAACGTCAGACGCTTTCTCACCGAAGATAGCACGCAGCAGTTTCTCTTCTGGCGTCAGCTGGGTTTCGCCTTTCGGCGTGACCTTACCAACCAGAATGTCACCGCCGGTCACTTCCGCACCGATGTAAACAATACCGGATTCATCCAGTTTAGAGAGCGCAGCTTCACCCACGTTCGGGATGTCAGCGGTGATCTCTTCTGGCCCCAGCTTGGTGTCACGGGACACACATGCCAGTTCCTGAATGTGGATGGTGGTGAAACGATCTTCCTGAACCACACGCTCGGAGACGAGGATGGAGTCTTCGAAGTTGTAACCGTTCCACGGCATGAACGCTACGCGCATGTTCTGACCGAGCGCCAGTTCACCGAGGTCGGTGGACGGACCGTCTGCCAGCACGTCGCCGCGCTCAACTGGCTCACCCAGAGACACACATGGCATCTGGTTGATACAGGTGTTCTGGTTAGAACGGGTGTATTTGGTCAGGTTGTAGATGTCGATACCCGCTTCGCCCGGATACATCTCGTCTTCGTTAACTTTGATAACGATACGGGATGCGTCAACGTACTGAACGGTACCGCCACGCTTAGCAACTGCTGTAACACCAGAGTCAACGGCAACAGCACGTTCCATACCGGTACCAACCAGCGGCTTATCAGCACGCAGAGTTGGAACGGCCTGACGTTGCATGTTCGCACCCATCAATGCACGGTTGGCGTCATCGTGTTCCAGGAACGGGATCAGGGACGCACCGACGGATACCACCTGCTGGGTGGATACGTCCATGTAGTCAACCTGGTCGCGACTGAACAAGCTGGATTCGCCTTTGCTACGGCAGGTAACCAGATCTTCTACAAAGTGGCCTTCGTCATCCAGGTTGGAGTTCGCCTGAGCGATAACGTAGTTGCCTTCTTCGATAGCAGACAGGTAATGAATTTCGTCAGTAACAACACCGTCGGTCACTTTACGATACGGGGTCTCGAGGAAACCGTATTCGTTCGTCTGTGCATAGACGGACAGGGAGTTGATCAGACCGATGTTTGGACCTTCAGGCGTTTCGATTGGACATACGCGACCGTAGTGAGTCGGGTGTACGTCTCGAACTTCAAAGCCTGCGCGTTCACGGGTCAGACCGCCTGGGCCGAGTGCGGAGATACGACGTTTGTGTGTGATCTCAGACAGCGGGTTGTTCTGGTCCATGAACTGAGACAGCTGGCTGGAACCGAAGAACTCTTTCACTGCCGCAGAAATCGGCTTGGCGTTGATCATATCCTGAGGCATCAGGGTATCCAGATCGCCCAGAGACAGACGCTCTTTCACCGCACGCTCTACACGTACCAGGCCAACGCGGAACTGGTTTTCCGCCATTTCGCCTACGGAACGGATACGACGGTTGCCGAGGTGGTCGATATCGTCCACTTCGCCTTTACCGTTACGGATATCGATGAGCTTCTTCATCACTTCAATGATGTCGTCTTTGCTCAGGATACCGGAACCTTCGATCTCGTCGCGCAGCAGAGAACGGTTGAACTTCATACGACCAACCGCGGACAGATCGTAGCGGTCTTCGGAGAAGAACAGGTTCTCGAACAGGCTTTCAGCCGCTTCGCGAGTTGGTGGCTCACCAGGACGCATCATGCGGTAGATTTCGACCAGCGCGCTCAGACGATCGTTGGTTGGGTCGACGCGTACAGTCTCAGAGATGTACGGACCGTGGTCCAGATCGTTGGTGAACAGCGTTTCGATACGTTTGTGGCCAGACTGGCTCAGCTTAGCCAGCAGATCCAGGCTCAGCTCCATGTTCGCCGGGCAGATCAGCTCGCCAGTTGATTCATCAACGTAATCTTTCGCGGCTACTTTTCCTGCAATGTATTCAACCGGAACTTCGATGTGTTTGATATCATCTTTTTCCAGCTGGCGGATGTGGCGCGCGGTGATACGGCGACCTTTTTCCACATACACTTTGCCGTCGGCTTCGATGTCGAACGACGCGGTCTCACCACGCAGACGTTCCGGCACCAACTCCATCTGCAACTTGTTGTCGCGGATTTCAAAGATCACTTTCTCAAAGAACAGGTCCAGGATCTGCTCAGTGGTATAGTTCAGTGCACGCAGAATGATGGTTGCAGGCAGCTTACGACGACGGTCGATACGGACAAACAGGTTGTCTTTTGGATCGAATTCGAAGTCCAGCCATGAACCACGGTAAGGAATGATGCGTGCGTTATACAGTACTTTACCGGAAGAGTGCGTTTTACCTTTATCGCTGTCGAAGAAGACGCCCGGGCTACGGTGCAGCTGGGAAACGATAACACGCTCAGTACCGTTGATAACGAAAGTACCGTTGTCCGTCATGAGTGGAATTTCACCCATGTAGACTTCTTGTTCTTTAATGTCTTTTACGGTGCCTTCCGGCGCTTCGCGCTCGTAGATCACCAGACGCAGTTTTACGCGCAGCGGTGCGGAATAGGTCACGCCACGGATCTGACATTCCTGAACGTCAAACACCGGTTCGCCAAGGCGGTAGCTGACGTACTGCAGCTCGGAATTACCGCTGTAGCTCTGAATCGGGAACACGGAACGGAAGGCTGCTTCCAGGCCGTACTGCCCTTCAGGATCTTGCTCGATAAACTTCTGGAACGAGTCAAGCTGGATAGAAAGGAGATATGGAATGTCCAGAACTTGTGGACGTTTACCAAAATCCTTACGAATACGTTTTTTCTCGGTATAGGAGTAAACCATAGGGTTCCTCAGCTCGCTGACAAGTCGACCCATCTGCCCGACGAAGGGACAGTTTGTGCAACACCATTTTGTGGACCGGAAAATTGAATACTTTCCGCAATACCTGTTGCTATCACGCTTAAACCATTTCATTGCGATTTACACAGAGCGAGCACCCTGTCGCAGTATATTAAGTCGTCGATAGAAACAAGCATTGTCAGGACAACCAGCAGTCAAACAGTGTGAAATGCTGCTGATGCCTTACAGCGCAAAAAGGCTGGTGACTAAAAAGTCACCAGCCATCAGCCTAATTGCTTAGGCTGCAACCAGAAAAGTTGGCTTATTTAACTTCAACTTCAGCGCCAGCTTCTTCCAGAGATTTTTTCAGTGCTTCTGCGTCGTCTTTGCTCACGCCTTCTTTCAGCGCAGCTGGAGCAGATTCTACCAGGTCTTTAGCTTCTTTCAGACCCAGGCCAGTTGCGCCACGTACTGCTTTGATTACAGCAACTTTGTTCGCGCCAGCAGCTTTCAGAATTACGTCGAATTCAGTTTTTTCTTCAGCAGCTTCAGCCGGGCCCGCAGCTACAGCTACAGCAGCAGCAGCAGAAACACCGAATTTTTCTTCCATTGCAGAAACCAGCTCTACAACGTCCATTACGGACATAGCTGCTACTGCTTCAATGATTTGATCTTTAGTGATAGACATTTAAATTGTTCCTGAAAATCAGAATAAGTTTATACGTAAGCAAATGCTTTATAAAGATAACTGCGATTAAGCAGCTTCTTTCGCATCGCGTACAGCAGCCAGAGTGCGAACCAGTTTGCCAGCCGCAGCTTCTTTCATGGTTGCCATCAGGCGTGCAATTGCTTCTTCGTAGGTCGGCAGGGTTGCCAGGCGATCGATTTGCGATGCCGGGATCAACTCACCTTCAAAGGCTGCAGCTTTGACCTCAAATTTTGCATTCGCTTTCGCGAACTCTTTGAACAGACGAGCAGCAGCGCCCGGGTGTTCCATAGAGTATGCAATCAGGGTCGGACCAACAAACGTGTCTTTCAGGCACTCGAACTGAGTACCTTCAACTACGCGACGCAGCAGGGTGTTACGAACAACACGCATGTATACGCCAGCTTCACGACCTGCTTTACGCAGTTCAGTCATTTTGTCTACAGTAACGCCACGGGAATCCGCAACTACTGCAGACAGCGCGCCTTTGGCTACTTCGCTGACTTCAGCAACAATCGCTTGTTTGTCTTGAAGATTTAAAGCCATTAGCTTTGCTCCTGGATGTTTGCCGGAACTCATGTTCCGGAACTCACTTCACTCGACCCAACGGGAAGAGCGTCTTAATACGGTGAGCAGAAACAAGCCAGAGTATTTAAAATAATCTTAGCGTTCTGTCACCGTCTACGCAGGGGATTAAGTTTCTTGCGAAACACCTGCGGTCTTCGACGGAGGCCTGGATAGGCCAGGCTCCAACGAACAATTCTTTTAGCCGCTAACTTTTGTTAGCAAACGTGGGGGTAAGATTGTAGACAAAATCACCGCCCACGTAAAGGCATTAGTTTGCAGCAGCGCTCAGGCCAGCCTGGTCAACTGCAACACCTGCACCCATGGTGGTGGAGATGCTAACTTTCTTGATGTACACGCCTTTCGCCTGAGTTGGTTTTGCTTTTTTCAGCGCAACCAGCAGAGCTTCCAGGTTTTCTTTCAGTTTGTCAGCGTCAAAGTCCACTTTACCGATGGTGGTGTGGATGATGCCGTTTTTGTCGTTACGGTAACGAACCTGACCTGCTTTAGCGTTCTTAACCGCTTCAGCAACGTTAGGCGTTACAGTACCCACTTTCGGGTTTGGCATCAGGCCGCGTGGACCCAGAACCTGGCCCAGCTGGCCAACAACGCGCATTGCATCTGGAGAAGCAATAACAACGTCAAAGTTCATTTCGCCTTTCTTGATCTGATCAGCCAGATCTTCCATACCTACCAGTTCAGCGCCGGCAGCTTTAGCAGCTTCAGCGTTTGCACCCTGAGCAAATACAGCTACGCGTACGGAACGGCCAGTACCGTGTGGCAGTACAGTTGCGCCACGAACGTTCTGATCGGATTTACGAGCGTCGATGCCCAGGTTAACGGCAACGTCAACGCTTTCAACGAACTTAGCAGTTGCCAGTTCTTTCAGCAGAGCGATAGCTTCGTTGATGTCGTACTGTTTGGTCGCATCAACTTTGTCACGGATCACGGACATGCGCTTGGTCAGTTTAGCCATTTCTTAGTCCTCCACTACCAGGCCCATGGAACGTGCAGTACCTTCGATGGAGCGAGTCATCGCTTCAATGTCGGAACCAGTCATGTCGGCAGCTTTGGTCTGCGCGATTTCCTGCAACTGAGCGCGGGAAATTTTACCCACTTTGTCTTTGTTCGGCTTACCGGAACCAGACTTGATGCCCGCTGCTTTCTTCAGCAGAACTGCTGCTGGAGGGGTTTTGGTAACGAAAGTGAAAGAACGGTCAGCGTAAACAGTGATTACAACTGGGATTGGCAGACCTTTTTCCATGGATTCAGTTTTGGCGTTGAACGCTTTACAGAATTCCATGATGTTCACACCCTGCTGACCCAGAGCTGGACCAACTGGTGGACTTGGGTTCGCCATACCTGCTGCAACCTGCAGCTTGACGTAGGCTTGTACTTTCTTAGCCATTCTAAAATCCTCTGATTGGGTAATAACGCCTCGGAGAGGCTCCCCGTGAATAAAATTCGTTTTACGGGCCGGGGCCCATAAAAACAAAAGGCGCGAAATTGTATTCCAATCTCGCGCCCTGTGCAACGATTAAATCGTCGCTTTTTTGATCGCTGCTTAGGCTTTTTCTACCTGAGCAAAGTCCAGCTCTACCGGGGTCGCACGACCAAAGATAGAAACGGAAACTTTCAGGCGGGACTTCTCGTAGTCCACTTCTTCGACGACGCCATTGAAGTCAGCAAACGGACCGTCGTTAACACGAACCATCTCACCCGGTTCAAACAGCGTTTTCGGACGCGGTTTATCACCAACCTGCTGGAGGCGGTTCATAATCGCATCAACTTCTTTGTCGCTGATTGGCGCCGGACGGTCAGATGTGCCGCCGATAAAGCCCATCACGCGTGGTACGCTGCGCACCAGGTGCCAGCTCGCGTCGTTCATCACCATCTGAACCAGCACGTAACCCGGGAAGAATTTACGCTCGCTTTTGCGACGTTGGCCGCCACGGATCTCAACCACTTCTTCGGTCGGAACCATAACTTCGCCAAATAACTCTTCCATATTGTGTAATTTGATATGCTCACGCAGCGACGTAGCTACGCGGCCTTCAAAACCGGAAAACGCCTGAACGACGTACCAGCGCTTTTTAGGGGCTTCAGACATCTCAGAACCTCAGGCCAGTGATAAAGGATACCAGGCGAACCAGAATACCATCCAGTCCCCACAGGATCAGTGACATTACAGCGGTTACCGCCGCTACAATCAGCGTGGTGTGCAATGTTTCCTGGCGAGTCGGCCAAATGACCTTGCGGACTTCGGTACGCGCTTCGCGGGCAAACGCAACGGTCGCTTTGCCTTTCGTCGTCAACAGCGCGACACCACCCGCCGCAGCAATCAGAATTACCACTGCAAGCGCGCGTAGCGGCAGCATCATGTCACGATAAAGATAGTTGCCGACAATCGCCACAATCAGCAGCACGGCTACAACTACCCATTTCATCGCTTCCAGGCCGCGCCCGCTCCCTTGAGCTTCGGTATTCGCACTCATAAACCAACCTGTCAGAAGTATTCTACAAACATTTTCACCCCGCGTGTGCGAGGCAAACCAATCGAAATGCTATTCGCTTTTCGTATTATACGCTCTCCGCAGAGCCTGTCTCAGCAATGATTATGACAAAATTAATCACTGATGAGCCAGGTTCTGATGTGAAAGCGTGCAAAAAGGGCATCAAATGATGCCCTTTTATTGCGCATTGCGTCAAATGTTATCAGCGATTAGCCGAGAACTTTAGCAACAACGCCCGCGCCAACGGTACGGCCGCCTTCACGGATTGCGAAACGCAGACCGTCGTCCATCGCGATTGGGTGGATCAGCGTCACAACCATCTTGATGTTGTCGCCTG
>NZ_JBJJTG010000014.1:0-75165 GCF_046054285.1 Enterobacter sp. DN | reverse complement strand
TTAGGCCTGCCGCCAGCGTTCAATCTGAGCCATGATCAAACTCTTCAATTTAAGTTTGATGCTCGTGAATTAAACTTCGTAATGAATTACGTATGTTCACTCAGAGACTTGGTATTCATTTATTGTCCGAAGACATTAAGAATCCATGTCACTTTGAGTGCCCACACAGATTGTCTGATAAATTGTTAAAGAGCAGTGCCGCTTCGCNGTTCACTCAGAGACTTGGTATTCATTTATTGTCCGAAGACATTAAGAATCCATGTCACTTTGAGTGCCCACACAGATTGTCTGATAAATTGTTAAAGAGCAGTGCCGCTTCGCTTTCGCTGCGGCGCGGGGTGTGCATATTACGCTTTCCCGCTTCAGAGTCAAGCGTTTGTTTTGCTTTTCTCTGCTGACCCGGCGGCTTGCGTGCCGTTGTTCCGTGTCAGTGGAGGCGCATTATAGGGAGTTCTTCTGAAGTGACAAGCACTAAATACAAAAAAAATTTCGTTCGCTCACTTTTCAAACTCAACGCTTATTTATCCCGCGCATCGTCCGTTAAACGCGCAATTTCACGGGCAAAACTGGCGACCTGGGCCCAGTCGGTATAAACCACTTCTTTACGCGTATCCGTTTCCCCGCCCGTCATTTTCATGATCAGGCGGATCATAAAGCGGTCATACCAGCGGTAACGCGGGTAACGCAGCGCGCCAGCAAAGACAGAACAGATATCGGGCTGCCATGGCGAACTTAGCAAAAAATTGCGCGTATAGCTGTTGGTCTGCGGCGTACGCTTCTCCGCTTTACGGGCAACCAGGTTGACCGAGTAAAACGCGCCAGGCAGTTGAGCGAGCTCCGCCGTATGCTTTTTCACAAAGCGATCCAGCGCCGGATGGAAATGGCCGTAACGAATTGAAGCGCCAATGACCACGCGGTCGTAATCCTGCCAGGCAATCTGCTCTGTGCGATTCAGGTTCACCACATCAGAATAAATGCCCAGCTCTTTGAGTTCAGAAGCCAGATATGAAGCAATCTCACGCGTTTGTCCGTCACGCGTTGAGAAAAGAATTAACGTTTTCACCAATGTCTCCTTACTCACGCCAGAATGTTGGGGTAAACAGCACCAGCAGCGTAAAGACCTCAAGACGCCCAAACAGCATATTGGCGATTAAGATCCACTTCGCCACCGGGTTCATACTGGCGAAGTTATCCGCCACGACGCCCAGCCCCGGCCCCAGGTTGTTTAACGTTGCCACCACAGAGGCGAAGGCAGAGAAATCATCCACGCCCGTGGCGATAATCGCCAGCATACTGACAATAAAGACCAGTGCATAAGCGGAGAAGAATCCCCACACCGCTTCGAGGATGCGCTCCGGCAGCGCGCGGTTCCCCAGCTTAATACTGTAAACCGCATTCGGGTGGACCAGACGTTTCAGCTCACGGTTCCCCTGCTTGAACAGCAGCAGGATGCGGATCACCTTCAGACCGCCGCCCGTTGACCCGGCGCAACCGCCGATAAACGCAGAGCACAACAGCAGCACCGGCAGGAACAATGGCCAACGCGCAATACTGTCCGTGGTGAAACCAGCGGTTGTCGCCATCGATACCACCTGGAAGAAGGCCTGGTTCAGGGTCGTGACCGCCGAGTTATAAACATCGTGGAACCACAGTACCAGGGTACAGATAACCACCAGGGTCAGCTGGACGCCAATAAACATCCGGAACTCCGGGTCGCGCCAGTACACCTTCAGGCTCCGTCCGCTAAGCAACGAGAAGTGTAGACCGTAGTTACAGCCTGAGATCAGCAAAAAGATGGCAATGATGGTATTGATTGTCGGGCTGTCGAAGTAGCCGACGCTGGCGTCGTGGGTGGAGAACCCGCCGATAGCAATAGTCGCAAAGCTATGCCCAATGGCATCAAACGCAGGCATCCCGGCAAACCACAGCGCCAGCGCGCAGGCCACCGTCAGCAGGACATAGATAAGCCACAGGGTTTTCGCCGTCTCCGCAATACGCGGGCGCATCTTGTTATCTTTCAGCGGGCCGGGCATCTCCGCCCGGTAAAGCTGCATCCCCCCGACGCCCAGAATGGGCAGGATAGCCACCGCCAGGACGATGATCCCCATACCGCCGAACCACTGGAGCATCTGCCGGTAAAAGAGAATCGCATGCGGGAGCGAATCCAGCCCCACAAGCGTGGTGGCGCCGGTGGTCGTTAATCCGGAGAACGATTCAAAAAACGCATCCGTGACGGTGAGATTCGGTTGTTCGGAGAAGATAAACGGCAGCGCACCCACGCTTCCCAGTACCGTCCAGAACAGGACCACAATCAGAAACCCCTCCCGGGATTTCAGTTCACCTTTCTCACGGCGGTTTGGCCACCACAGCAGGGAGCCAATCGTCAGCGCGACAAAAAAGGTTTGCGTAAATGCACGCCCCGCGCCGTCCCGGTAGATGAGCGCCACCAGTCCGGGAATGATCATTGTCCCGGAGAAAAGTATGACCAGCAATCCAACGATTCGGGTAATGGCACGAAAATGCATCTCTGCCGCTTCCTTAGGTATTCAAAATTGTGAGGTGGGGATTATTCTTCAATCGGCAGTAATTGCAATGAACCGCGACTAAAATCAGCGAGTTTTGCTGAAAAAGCAGCCAGTTCCGCCTGAGGAAGCGCCACGCGTAATTGCACCATTGCCTGATAATCACTGTGTGCGATGACACCGTTAAACTGTTTAAGCAGTGCTTCGATACCCGATAGCTGGGCGTAATCGCATAACAAAGTATATTCCGTAAGTGGCGTTTTGCGGGTTGTTATCAGCAGATTAAGCGCTTGCTGGACACCACCTCCGTAGGCTTTAACCAGCCCTCCGGTGCCTAACAAAATGCCCCCGTAGTAGCGGACAACAACGGCGGTGATTTCACCCACGCCGCTGCCCATCAACTGGGATAGCATCGGTTTTCCGGCCGTACCCGCCGGTTCACCGTCGTCAGAAAACCCGAGCTGCTGTGAGTCGTCTGGCGGCCCTGCGACCCATGCCACACAGTGATGGCGGGCATCGGGGTGCTGCGCGCGGACGGACTCGACGAACGCCTTCGCCGCCTCCACGCCGTCGGTATGCGCCAGCAGCGTGATAAAGCGGCTTTTCTTGATTTCCTCAACAAAGGTGACCGGCTCGGCCGGTATCAGCCAGCTTTCCATCAGGCCAGCTTCAGATCTCGCGTCATGTTCTCAATGCTGTTCTCGTGAATAACCACGTTATCCTCGATACGAATGCCGCCATACGGCTTCAGCGCTTCAATTTTCTCCCAGTTGAAGTGCTTGCTGAATTGCCCTTCGCGCCACGGTGCCAGCAGGGATTCAATAAAGTAGATGCCCGGCTCGATGGTCAATACCATACGCGGCGCCAGAACGCGGGTGCAGCGCAGATAAGGATATTTAGACGGTGCCGCCAGGTGCGTACCGGTATCATCCTGCATAAAGCCCGCGACGTCATGAACCTGCAAACCCAGCGGGTGACCGATACCATGCGGCATAAATGGCCCGGTCAGATCGTTCTCAACCATCGCCTCTTCGCTCATGTCTTTGACAATCTGATGCTTACGCAGCAGTTTAGCGATGCGCTGATGGAACTGGATGTGATAATCCACGTAGCTGGTTCCGGCCTTCATGGTGCCAATCAGCGCCAGCTGTTCGTCATTCACATCTTTGATCAATTGCGCAAAATCGGTGTCCGCATTCGCCGCCCAGGTACGGGTCAGGTCTGCCGCATAACCATTGTACTCAGCCCCCGCGTCCAGCAGGAAGCTGCGCATCTCAGCCGGAACCTGATGATCAAGTTTGGTGTAGTGCAGAACCGAGGCATGTTCATTCAGCGCCACGATGTTGCTGTACGGCACGTCGGTATCGCGGTGGCCGGTCGCCGTCAGGTAGGCCTGATTGATATCGAACTCGCTCATACCGGACTGGAACGCTTCGTGCGCCGCACGGTGACCATTCACCGCCGTTTTTTGCGCTTCACGCATGCAGTAAAGTTCGTAGTCGGTCTTGTAGGCGCGATAGTAGTGCAGATAATCCAGCACGCCTTTCGGGTTGAGTTTATCTGCCGGAATATCCAGACCCAGCGCACGCTCAGGAACCGGACCAATGTAGCCGATGTTGCCGCGCGCCGCTGGCAGCTGGCTGCTAATGCCGTCTGCTTTTGGCAGCGCAATCACGTCAATTTCTTCGGTCCAGAATGAGGTCGGCAGCGGCTCCACGTTGTGCCAGTAATCGACCGGCAGGTAGAACCACAGTTTCGGCTTGTTCACGCCATCCACCAGCAGCCAGCAATTTGGAACCTGCGTGACAGGCACCCAGGCTTTAAACTGCGGGTTAACCTTGAAGGGATAAGCATGGTCATCAAGAAAAGTATTCATCAGCTCGCCGGAGTGGATCAGCAGGGCATCCAGCTTGAAGCGGGCCAGTACATCGCGGGTACGTTCCTGTAGGGTAACGATATGATTTTTATAAAGCGAAGCCAGTGAGTCCATCATTCTTCCTTTCGTTTTATTGACCTCAAGTCATCGCATCTTAGCACACCTCACTGCGGCTGCGTGATTTCCACCGACCGTGATCAGCGCAGCAATTTCTTAATGACTAATTTGCATTTTATTAACATAAATTCCACACTCCGTTTCATCTGGTATGACCAGATCCAATTGCTGGATTCAGGAGACCGACATGCTCTACAAAGGCGACACCCTGTACGTAGACTGGCTGGAAGATGGCATTGCCGAACTGGTGTTCGATGCCCCCGGCTCAGTGAACAAGCTTGATACCGCGACGGTGGCCAGTCTTGGCCAGGCGTTGGATGTACTTGAAAAGCAATCAGATTTGAAAGGGCTGCTGCTGCGCTCCAACAAAGCGGCCTTTATCGTTGGCGCGGATATCACCGAATTCCTGTCGCTGTTCCTGGTGCCCGAAGAACAGCTGAGCCAGTGGCTGCACTTTGCCAACAGCGTTTTTAATCGTCTGGAAGATCTGCCTGTCCCGACCCTTTCCGCCGTTAACGGCTACGCGCTGGGCGGTGGCTGCGAGTGCGTGCTGGCGACCGACTACCGTCTGGCGACGCCGGACCTGCGCATCGGCCTGCCGGAAACCAAGCTGGGCATCATGCCGGGCTTTGGCGGTTCCGTGCGTATGCCGCGCATGCTGGGTGCCGACAGCGCGCTGGAGATCATTGCCGCGGGTAAAGATGTCGGCGCAGAACAGGCGCAGAAAATCGGCCTGGTGGACGGCGTGGTTAAGCCTGAAAAACTGATTGAGGGTGCTATCGCCATCCTCCGTCAGGCGATTAACGGCGATCTCGACTGGAAAGCCAAACGTCAGCCAAAGCTGGAGCCATTAAAGCTCAGCAAAATTGAAGCCACCATGAGCTTCACCATCGCCAAAGGCATGGTGATGCAGACGGCGGGTAAACACTACCCGGCGCCGATCACGGCGGTGAAAACCATTGAAGCGGCAGCCCGTCTGGGCCGTGATGACGCCCTGAAGCTGGAAAACCAGAGCTTTGTCCCGCTGGCGCACACCAACGAAGCCCGCGCGCTGGTTGGTATCTTCCTTAACGATCAGTTTGTGAAGGGCAAAGCCAAACAACTCACCAAAAACGTTGAAACGCCAAAACACGCGGCGGTACTCGGCGCGGGCATTATGGGGGGCGGCATCGCCTACCAGTCAGCCTGGAAAGGCGTGCCGGTGGTGATGAAGGACATCAACGAGAAATCCCTGACGCTGGGCATGACCGAAGCGGCCAAGCTGCTGAATAAACAGCTTGAGCGCGGCAAAATTGATGGTCTGAAGCTTGCAGGCGTGATCTCCACCATCCAGCCAGTGCTGGAATACAGCGGTTTCGACCGTGTGGACGTGGTGGTTGAAGCGGTCGTCGAGAACCCGAAAGTCAAAAAAGCAGTGCTGGCCGAAACCGAAGACAAGGTGCGTCCGGAAACCGTGCTGGCCTCTAACACCTCCACCATTCCGATCAGCGAACTGGCGAGCGTGCTGAAGCGTCCGGAAAACTTCTGCGGGATGCACTTCTTTAACCCGGTGCATCGCATGCCGCTGGTTGAAGTGATCCGTGGGGAAAAAACCTCCGACGAAACCATCGCCAAAGTGGTGGCGTGGGCGAGCAAGATGGGCAAAACGCCGATCGTGGTTAACGACTGCCCGGGCTTCTTCGTTAACCGCGTGCTGTTCCCGTACTTCGCCGGTTTCAGCCAGCTGCTGCGCGACGGCGCAGACTTCCGCAAAATCGACAAAGTGATGGAAAAACAGTTCGGCTGGCCGATGGGCCCGGCGTATCTGCTGGACGTTGTCGGCATCGACACTGCCCATCACGCGCAGGCGGTGATGGCGGCGGGCTTCCCGCAGCGCATGCAGAAAGATTATCGCGACGCCATTGATGCCCTGTTCGACGCCAACCGCTTCGGGCAGAAAAACGGTCTGGGCTTCTGGCGCTATAAAGAAGACAGCAAAGGCAAACCGAAGAAAGAAGAAGATCCGGCGGTGGATGGCCTGCTGGCCGACGTCAGTCAGCCAAAACGCGACTTCACCGACGATGAGATCATCGCCCGGATGATGATCCCAATGGTCAACGAAGTGGTGCGCTGCCTCGAAGAAGGCATTATCGCCAGCCCGGCAGAAGCGGATATGGCGCTGGTGTACGGCCTCGGCTTCCCTCCGTTCCACGGAGGCGCGTTCCGCTGGCTGGATACGCTCGGCAGCGCCCGCTATCTCGATATGGCTCAGCAGTACCAGCACCTCGGCCCGCTTTATGAGGTGCCGGAAGGGCTGCGTAACAAAGCGCGCCATAACGAACCCTACTACCCAGCAGTTGAGCCAGCCCGTCCGGTTGGCGAACTGAAAACGGCTTAAGGAGTCACAATGGAAAAGGTTGTCATTGTTGATGCGATTCGCACCCCGATGGGCCGTTCAAAAGGCGGTGCGTTCCGTAACGTGCGCGCGGAAGATCTCTCCGCGCACCTGATGCGTAGCCTGCTGGCGCGTAACCCGGCGCTGGACCCAGCAGCGCTGGACGATATCTACTGGGGCTGCGTGCAGCAGACGCTGGAGCAGGGCTTTAACATCGCCCGTAACGCGTCCCTGCTGGCGGAGATCCCGCATTCGGTTCCGGCCGTCACCGTCAACCGTCTTTGCGGTTCGTCGATGCAGGCGCTGCACGACGCGGCACGGATGATCATGACCGGCGATGCGCAGGCCTGTCTGGTGGGCGGCGTGGAGCACATGGGCCACGTGCCGATGAGCCACGGGGTCGATTTCCATCCAGGCATGAGCCGCAACGTGGCGAAAGCCGCCGGTATGATGGGCCTGACCGCCGAGATGCTCTCCCGTCTGCACGGCATCAGCCGTGAGATGCAGGATGCGTTTGCCGCGCGCTCGCATGCCCGCGCCTGGGCCGCCACGCAGTCTGGTGCCTTTAAGAATGAGATCATCCCAACCGGCGGTCACGACGCAGACGGCGTACTGAAGCAGTTCAGCTACGACGAAGTTATCCGCCCGGAAACCACGGTCGAAGCGCTTTCTACCCTGCGTCCGGCGTTTGATCCGGTCACCGGTACGGTAACGGCGGGCACCTCGTCTGCCCTGTCCGACGGTGCCGCCGCGATGCTGGTGATGAGCGAGAGCCGCGCCCGCGAATTAGGCCTGACGCCACGCGCCCGCGTGCGTTCGATGGCAGTCGTGGGCTGCGATCCTTCCATCATGGGTTACGGTCCGGTTCCGGCGTCAAAACTGGCGCTGAAAAAAGCGGGGCTGAGCGCAAGTGATATCGACCTCTTTGAGATGAACGAAGCGTTCGCCGCGCAGATCCTGCCGTGCATTAAAGATCTGGGGCTGATGGATCAGATCGACGAGAAGATTAACCTCAACGGCGGCGCGATCGCCCTCGGTCACCCGCTGGGCTGCTCCGGGGCGCGTATCAGTACCACGCTGATTAACCTGATGGAACGCAAAGATGCCCAGTTCGGACTGGCAACGATGTGTATTGGGTTGGGTCAGGGTATCGCGACGGTGTTTGAGAGGGTGTAAATAAGGAAAAGTATCTCAAAGTAACGTAGGCCCGATAAGCATCGCGCCATCGGGCTTTTGCCGGGAGGCGCTACGCTTTCCCGGCCTACGAAGAGAAAAAGTTTAGTTGCCGTTCTTCCCGCCTGTCAGGGGCGGGTTTTTTACGTTATTGCAGCAGCGAAATATCCGCCACGCGCAGGAACAGCTCACGCAGTTTCTCAAGCATCGAGAGACGGTTGATCCGCAGCTCTTTATCTTCCACGTTCACCATCACTTTCTCGAAGAAGGCGTCGATGACGTCACGCAGCTCCGCCAGCTCCACCAGCGCTTCCTGGTAGCGACCTTCCGCGAAGTACGGCTCCAGCTTGTCGCGCAGCACCACAACCTGCATCGCCAGAGAAATCTCTTCCGGCTCTTTCAGGGTTGCAGCGTTGACGCGCTCGTTCAGCGTCTCGTCGGATTTCGCGAGGATGTTGGATACGCGCTTGTTGGCCGCGGCCAGCGCAGACGCCGCTTCCAGCGTACGGAAGTGGGATACCGCTTTCATACGCGCATCGAAATCTGCCGGACGGGTCGGACGACGCGCCAGCACCGCCTGAATGGTATCAACGGAGTAACCTTCGTCCTGATACCACGCGCGGAAACGACCGAGCATAAAGTCGATAACATCATCCACAACCTTCGCGTTGGTCAGCTTATCGCCGTACAGACGTACCGCTTCTTCGGTCAGCGTTTGCAGATCGAGGTTGAGGTTCTTCTCTACGATGATTCGCAGCACGCCCAGCGCAGCACGACGCAGCGCAAACGGGTCTTTATCGCCTTTCGGATGCTGACCGATACCGAAGATACCCGCCAGGGTGTCCATCTTATCGGCAATCGCCACAGCGCAGGCAACCGGGTTAGACGGCAGATCGTCACCGGCAAAGCGCGGCTGATACTGCTCGTTCAGGGCTACCGCCACGTCTTCCGCTTCGCCATCGTGACGCGCATAGTGCATACCCATCACGCCCTGGGTGTCGGTAAATTCGAACACCATGTTGGTCATCAGGTCGCACTTGGAGAGCAGGCCCGCACGGGTAGCGTGGTTAACGTCGGCGCCAATTTCACGGGCAATCCAGCCGGACAGCTCCGCGATACGGTCGGTCTTGTCGCGCAGCGTACCCAGCTGCTGCTGGAACAGTACGGTTTGCAGACGCGGCAGGTTATCTTCCAGACGTTTTTTACGGTCGGTATTGAAGAAGAACTCGGCATCCGCCAGACGCGGACGCACCACTTTCTCGTTACCGGAGATAATCTGGCTCGGATCTTTCGATTCAATGTTCGCCACGAAGATGAAGTTTGGCAGCAGCTTGCCGTCGTTGGCGTAAACCGGGAAGTATTTCTGGTCACCCTTCATGGTGTACACCAGCGCTTCTGCCGGAACGGCCAGGAATTTCTCTTCGAATTTCGCGGTCAGCACAACCGGCCATTCGACCAGCGAGGTCACCTCTTCGAGCAGGCTGTCGCTCAGGTCAGCGTTTCCGCCAATTTTGCGCGCCGCGTCTTCTGCGTCCGCTTTGATTTTGGCTTTACGCTGTTCGTAGTCAGCAATGACCTTGCCGCGCTCCAGCAGGATCTGCGGGTACTGGTCAGCATTGTCGATAGTGAACTCCGGCTCGCCCATAAAGCGATGGCCGCGGATCACGCGATCGGACGCCACGCCCAGAATGGTCGCCGGGATAACGGTATCGCCCAGCAGCAGGGTCACGGTGTGAACCGGACGCACAAAGTGTACGTCGGACGCGCCCCAGCGCATCAGCTTAGGAATCGGCAATTTTGCCAGCGAGGTCGCGATCATGTCAGGCAGCAGCGCTTCGGCGCTTTCGCCTTTCACATGGGCACGGTACAGCAGCCACTCACCTTTGTCGGTGGTCAGACGCTCAGCCTGATCAACGGTGATGCCGCAGCCGCGCGCCCAGCCTTCTGCCGCTTTGCTCGGCTTGCCTTCCGCGTCGAACGCCTGAGCAATGGCCGGGCCACGTTTTTCAACTTCGCGATCCGGCTGGGACGCCGCCAGGTTTGCCACTTTCAGCGCCAGACGACGCGGCGCAGCAAACCACTCAATTTTACCGTGCGCCAGGCCAGCGTTATCCAGCTCAGCAGTGACGTTCGCAGCGAAAGATTCAGCCAGGCTGCGCAGGGCTTTTGGTGGCAGCTCTTCAGTGCCGATTTCCACCAGGAAAGTTTTCTCAGACATGGCCGCCTCTTATTTGTTTCGGTTGCACATCGGGAAGCCAAGGGCTTCACGGGACGCGTAGTAAGCTTCTGCAACGGCTTTGGTCAGGGTACGAATACGCAGAATGTAGCGCTGACGTTCAGTCACGGAGATCGCTTTGCGGGCATCCAGCAGGTTGAAGCTGTGGGCAGCCTTCAGAATACGCTCGTAGGCAGGCAGCGGCAGCGGAGTCTCCAGCGCCAGCAGCTGCTGGGCTTCTTTCTCGTACTGCTCGAAGCAGGTGAACAGGAAGTCCACGTCCGCGTATTCGAAGTTATAGGTGGATTGCTCCACTTCGTTCTGATGGAACACGTCGCCGTAGGTGGTTTTACCCAGCGGGCCGTCGCTCCAGACCAGGTCGTAAACGCTGTCTACGCCCTGAATGTACATGGCCAGACGTTCCAGACCATAGGTGATTTCGCCGGTAATCGGTTTACATTCCAGACCGCCAACCTGCTGGAAGTAAGTGAACTGGGTCACTTCCATGCCGTTCAGCCACACTTCCCAACCCAGACCCCAGGCACCCAGCGTTGGGTTTTCCCAGTTATCTTCCACGAAACGAATGTCGTGAATGGTTGGATCCATACCCAGCTCTTTCAGTGACCCGAGGTACAGTTCCTGAATGTTGTCGGGTGATGGCTTAATCACCACCTGGAACTGATAGTAGTGCTGCAAACGGTTCGGGTTTTCGCCGTAACGGCCATCGGTCGGACGACGGGATGGCTGCACATAGGCGGTCGCCATTGGCTCTGGCCCTAACGCGCGCAGGCTGGTCATCGGGTGTGAGGTGCCTGCGCCAACTTCCATGTCCAAAGGTTGAACAATGGTGCAGCCCTGACGAGCCCAGTAATCCTGTAAGGTCAGGATCAGGCCCTGGAAGGTCTTGGTATCAAACTTTTGCATAGTATTTCGTGCTGGATACGTGTGGTTTTAAATGGAAGGGATCAGTATACCCGCTGGCTGCAAGATATACAGTACGAAACGGGGTTGTTTAGGGAAAATTGGGGAATAAGCCCTACAGCCAGAACCTGCGAAGGCTCTGGTTGCTGCTTATACGAGCAATTTAACGCATTGAGAGATGTAAAAACTGGCCGTCTGCATCAAAAGAGCAGACAAAGCCCTCTTTACGCGCCGTATAGCCTTTCAGTTCATAGCTGCCCTGAAAGCGCTCGAAGCCGTTTATATGAATTTTCTGTGCTTCGGAATTATAGCGGTGAGCCGCCTGATCCCTGCACAGCTGTTCCATATTCAGGGAACGCTCCGGGCTCATTTTCCCCTGCTGCGCTTTTTGGACAGGTATCTCCTCAGAAGCACTGCATCCTGTTAATAAGAGCAGCAGAAAGAGTGACACCCCACGCTTCATCATCATTTTTATTACCGCCCTGGTCAGTGGCTGTTATTTTTAGTAGCAACACGTTTATAGATTAAAGTCCGTCATTCTGCGAATCTCGCCAGCTCCCTACAAGTTAGCCTGGCTAAACTCAGAATTTTCCAAGGGAAAAGTTTTACACAATCGCAGTCACACTTTTTTTATCAGGAATACAGAGGAACTGATGCAGTCAAAAATTAACTGGATTGATAACCTGCGGGGAATAGCCTGTCTGATGGTGGTGATGATCCACACAACGACCTGGTATGTCACGAACGCGCACAGTATCAGCCCTGTTAACTGGGATGTCGCCAATATTCTGAACTCGGCCTCCCGCGTGAGCGTCCCGCTGTTCTTTATGATTTCCGGTTTTCTCTTTTTTGGCGAGCGTAGCGCGCAGCCGAGACATTTCATCCGTATTGTCTCCTGTCTGCTGTTTTACAGCGCCTTTTCGCTGCTCTATATCATCCTGTTCACTTCAATTAACGCTGAACGTTCCCTGCTCAATTTGTTGCAAAAACCGGTGTTCTATCATCTGTGGTTTTTCTTCGCGATAATCGTTATCTATCTGGTGTCACCGTTAATTCAGGTAAAAAACGTCAGCGGTAAAATGCTGCTGGCCTTGATGGTAATAATCGGGATCGTGGCCAACCCGAATACCGTTTCACAGAAAATTGATGGCTTTGAATGGCTGCCCGTTAACCTTTATATCACCGGGGATACGTTTTATTACGTGCTGTACGGCATGCTGGGGCGCGCCATTGGCATGATGGAGACGCAAAAGCGAGGAATAAACTGGCTATGCGCGGCCGCGTTTCTCGTCGGTGTGTTTATTATCTCTCGCGGGACGCTGCATGAGCTGCAATGGCGCGGCAACTTTGCCGATACCTGGTATCTCTACTGCGGGCCGATGGTCTTTATCTGCGCGATCTCTCTGCTGACGCTGGTTAAAAACACCCTGAATGCCCGCCCGCTTCCGGTGCTGGGGTTTATCTCTCGCCACTCGCTGGGCATTTACGGTTTTCACGCGCTGGTGATCCACGCCCTGCGCACCCGCGGCGTTGAGCTTAAAAGCTGGCCGGTGCTGGATATTGTCTGGATATTTACCGTTACGCTGGTTGTCAGCCTGCTGCTGTCAATGTTGCTGCAAAGAATCGATACGCGCAGGTTTGTAAGCTAACCCGGTTGAAGGCTGGTAGGCCGGGTAAGCGTTAGCGCCACCCGGCTCCTGTTTATGACATTAGCGGCAAAAGCTGCTGATAGATTTTGCGGAACACGTCTCGTCTTTCAGCATAGCGAGCATGATTTTTCGCATCAGGACGATGCTGCCGTTCAAGCGGCAGCTGGGGCAAAAGCTGGTGCAGTGGTTTATCCGGGTTCAGCGCAATTTGCGCCAGCCGTGCCGCACCGAGCGCCGGGCCGACATCGCCTCCCGTACGATAGTCCAGCTGCAACCCGCTGATATCGGAAAGCATTTGCCGCCAGTAGCTGCTTCGTGCACCGCCGCCAATTAACGTAATGCTGGATGGCGTCAGTCCACAGTCATGCACGACATCCATTCCGTCCGCCAGAGCATAGCCAACGCCTTCAAGCACCGCGCGCGCAAGCTCTGCCGGGCCGTGCTGATGGGTAAGACCGAAGAACACCCCTTTCGCTTCCGGGTTGTTATGCGGCGTCCGCTCGCCGGAAAGGTACGGTAAAAACCAGACCGCACCGGCATTATCATCTGCCTGCTGTGCCGCTGTGATAAGCGCCGGGACGTCCGCCATTCCGGTTAGCTTTGCCGCCCAGTCGAGGCAGGAAGCCGCGCTCAGCATCACCGACATCAAATGCCATTTACCCGGCAACGCGTGGCAGAAGCTGTGTACGGCGCTTTCAGGGTTACTACGATACCCGTCACTGACGGCAAAATAGACGCCGGAGGTACCGAGTGAGAGCATGGCCTGCCCTGCCTCGACCATCCCCACGCCGACCGCACCCGCCGCATTATCGCCGCCGCCAGCGACGACAGGTACGGCTGGCATGTTCCAGCGTTCAGCAACAGAAGGCTGCAAAGCCCCCGTGATTTCACTGCCTTCAAACAGCGCAGGCATATGGTCGCGCGTCAGCTGGCAGGCATCCAGCATCGCCTCGCTCCAGTCCCTTTTCGCCACGTCGAGCCACATCGTGCCTGCGGCGTCAGACATGTCGCTGGCAAAATCCCCTGTCATGCGAAAACGCAGGTAGTCTTTCGGCAACAGAACCTTCGCCACCTGACGGAAAATCTCAGGCTCATGGCGCTGCACCCACAGGAGTTTTGGCGCGGTAAAACCGGGCATCATCAGGTTGCCCGTAATTTCGCGGGACGCAGGCACACGCTCCTCAAGGATCGCGCACTCTTCCGCACAGCGGCCATCGTTCCAGAGAATAGCCGGGCGCAGAACGCGATGCTGACTATCCAGCAACGTTGCGCCATGCATTTGCCCGGCAATGCCCAGTGCCTTCACGTCGCGCAGGCTGTGCTGCTCGCCTAAGGCTTTCATCGCACGGTCCGTCGCCTGCCACCACTGCTCCGGATCTTGTTCCGACCAAAGCGGATACGGACGTGAAACCTGCAACTTTTCAGTCTGCGTGGCTAATACATCGCCCTGCTCGCTTAACAGGATGGCTTTCACCCCCGACGTGCCAAGATCGATCCCGATATACATGTGGTGGCTCCTTTGACGAAAATGCCCGGTGGCGCTGCGCTTACCGGGCCTGGATGCTGTTATTTATCGAACAGGTAGTGATTGACCAGGTTTTCCAGCAGCTCCTGATGGCCACTCTGATGCTGCGGCGCAAGCTGATGCAGTTCAGCGTACTTCGCGATCTCCGCAAGCGTTAACTGACCTTTCAAAATTTGCTGGCCCAGCTCACTGTTCCAGCCGCTGTAGCGCTTCGCCACGCGCTTATCCAGCTCACCGTCTTCAATCATACGGGCCGCCACTTTCAGCGCCAGCGCCATGGTGTCCATCGCGCCAATATGCCCGTAGAACAGATCGTATTTGTCGGTGCTCTGGCGACGCACTTTGGCGTCGAAGTTCAGGCCGCCGGTGGTGAAACCGCCCGCTTTGATGATCTCGTACATCACCAGCGCATTCTCTTCCACGCTGTTCGGGAACTGGTCGGTATCCCAGCCCAGCTGTGGATCACCACGGTTAGCATCGACAGAGCCGAAGATGCCCAGCGCAATCGCAGAGGCAATTTCGTGATGGAACGAGTGGCCCGCCAGGGTAGCGTGGTTAGCCTCAATATTCACTTTGATCTCTTTTTCCAGACCAAACTGCTTCAGGAAGCCATACACGGTGGCGACATCATAATCATACTGATGCTTGGTTGGCTCCTGTGGTTTTGGCTCAATCAGCAGCGTGCCGCGGAAACCGATTTTGTGTTTGTGGTCCACAACCATCTGCATAAAGCGACCAATCTGCTCACGCTCCTGACGCAGGTCGGTATTCAGCAGCGTTTCATAGCCTTCACGACCGCCCCAGAGTACATAGTTCTCACCGCCCAGCTGATGCGTGGCGTTCATCGCGGTCACGACCTGGGTTGCCGCCCAGCTGAAGACTTCCGGGTCCGGGTTGGTTGCCGCACCCGCGCCATAGCGAGGATTGGTAAAGCAGTTAGCCGTACCCCAGAGCAGCTTCACGCCGCTTTGCTGCTGTTTTTCAGCCAGTACGTCGACCATCTGCGCGAAATTGTTCAGATACTCTTTCAGCGATGCCCCTTCCGGCGACACGTCCACATCGTGGAAACAGTAGTACGGCACGTTCAGCTTATGGAAGAACTCGAACGCGACGTCGGCTTTACGCTTCGCCAGCTCAATGGCCTCGCCCGGCTGTTGCCATGGACGGTCAAAAGAGCCCACGCCGAACATATCGGCACCGTTCCAGCAGAAGGTGTGCCAGTAGCAGGCGGCAAAGCGCAAGTGATCTTCCATGCGCTTACCCAGCACCAGCTCATCCGGGTTGTAGTGACGAAATGCTAAAGGATTGGTCGTTTTCGTGCCTTCGAAACGAACGCGATCGAGTTGGTCGAAATAAGCTTGCATATTGAGCTCCATAATCAGGGTATGCGGCGTGGTCTTGCTTCTGGAGTAATAGTGAATAGACATTGGAGGTTGCTCAATTACGTTATTTCACACTGCTATTGAGATAATGCGCAATTGTGCGCTGGCTCGCAAAATAATGCGCAGACAAACTATTTTTCGGCGCGCATTCCAGAATCAAATGTAATTAATAGGTTACGCTTTTTAAAATCCGATCGCGGTCATAAATTCAGAAATAAACCAAATATCGTAATGAGAAGATAAAAATCTGTAATTGCCAGCAGGCCTTTCCACGTTAAAAATTTGCTGCGTCTCAGCAGTGAACGTTTCTTTTATCTCAGCTACACATACCCCTACAAAAAGGCCTAATAATTATGAAGATAAAGAACCTGACCCTAACGCTCTGCACTACTCTCCTGCTTGCAAGCTTTGTCGGACACGCCAAAGAGGTCAAAATCGGCATGGCGATTGATGACTTACGCCTGGAGCGCTGGCAAAAAGATCGCGATATCTTTGTTAAAAAAGCGGAATCTCTCGGCGCGGAGGTGTTCGTTCAGTCCGCTAACGGCAACGAAGAGACGCAAATGTCGCAAATCGAGAATATGATCAACCGTGGCGTCGATGTGCTGGTCATTATCCCGTATAACGGCCAGGTATTAAGCAACGTGGTGAAAGAAGCGAAACAGGAAGGGATAAAAGTCCTGGCTTATGACCGCATGATTAATAATGCCGATATTGATTATTATATTTCGTTCGACAATGAAAAGGTGGGTGAATTACAGGCTAAAAGCCTGGTCGCAAAAGTGCCTCAGGGGAATTATTTCCTGATGGGCGGCTCGCCCGTGGATAACAACGCCAAACTGTTCCGCCAGGGACAAATGAAAGTGCTGAAGCCGTATATCGACGAGGGCAAAATTAAAGTCGTCGGCGACCAGTGGGCTGACGGTTGGTTACCGGAAAACGCGCTGAAAATTATGGAAAACGCGTTGACCGCAAATAACAACAAAATCGATGCGGTGGTGGCCTCTAACGATGCCACTGCGGGTGGCGCCATTCAGGCGCTGAGCGCGCAGGGTCTGGCCGGGAAAGTCGCTATTTCCGGCCAGGACGCCGACCTTGCGGGTGTAAAACGCATCATCGCGGGTACCCAGACCATGACGGTGTATAAGCCCATTACCGAGCTTGCCAATACGGCCGCCGAAATTGCCGTTGAACTGGGCAATGGCCAGCAACCTAAAGCAGACGCGACGTTAAATAACGGCCTGAAAGACGTACCTGCTCGCCTGCTTACCCCTATCGAAGTCAACAAAGAGAATATTGACGCCACCGTGGTGAAAGACGGTTTCCATAAGAAGAGTGAACTGTAATCCAGCGCAGCCCCTGCCCGGCAGGGGCGCATTGACCTGCCCTGTTCATCTGTTGGGCTATGCGGAGCAGTTATGTCTTATTTACTTGAAATGAAAAGCATCACCAAAGCCTTCGGAGCGGTGAAAGCAGTCGATAACGTAAGCCTGCGGCTGAATCCCGGCGAAGTGATGTCGCTGTGCGGCGAAAATGGCTCGGGAAAATCCACGCTGATGAAAGTGTTGTGCGGGATCTACCCGCACGGCAGCTACGAGGGCGAAATCGTTTTTGCCGGTGAGGTGCTCCAGGCCACGCACATTCGCGATACCGAACGTAAAGGCATCGCTATCATTCACCAGGAGCTGGCGCTGGTGAAGCACCTTACCGTGCTGGAAAATATCTTTCTCGGTGCCGAACTCTCACGCCACGGCGTACTGGATTACGACACCATGACGCTGCGCTGCGAAAAACTGCTGGCTCAGGTGAGCCTGGCTATCTCACCGGATACGCGCGTGGGCGACTTAGGTTTAGGCCAGCAGCAGCTGGTCGAGATCGCCAAGGCGCTGAACAAACAGGTGCGCCTGCTGATCCTCGACGAACCAACCGCCTCACTCACCGAACAGGAAACCGCCGTACTGCTCAATATCATCCGCGATCTGCAAAACCACGGTATCGCCTGCATCTATATTTCGCACAAGCTCAATGAGGTGAAAGCCATTTCCGACACCATCTGCGTCATCCGCGACGGGCAGCACATCGGCACGCGTGAAGCAGAAGGCATGAGCGAGGATGACATCATCACCATGATGGTGGGTCGCGAACTCACCGCGCTGTATCCCAACGAACCGCACACCATCGGCGAAGAGCTCCTGCGCGTGGAAAACCTGACGGCGTGGCATCCCGTTAACCGCCATATCAAGCGCGTGGATAACCTCTCCTTCTCGCTGCACCGCGGCGAAATTCTCGGCATTGCGGGTTTAGTGGGTGCGGGAAGAACCGAGGCCGTGCAGTGTCTCTTTGGCGTCTGGCCGGGGCGCTGGGAAGGCAAAATTTATATCGACGGTCAGCCGGTAAAAATCGACAACTGCCAGCAGGCTATTGCTAAGGGCATTGCCATGGTGCCAGAAGATCGCAAAAAAGACGGCATCGTGCCGGTAATGGCGGTGGGAAAAAATATCACGCTGGCGGCGCTCAGCCAGTTTTCCGGCGCGCTGAGCAGCCTGGATGATGCCGCAGAACAGCAGTGTATTCTCCAGTCGCTTGCCCGGCTTAAGGTGAAAACCTCCTCGCCGGAGCTGGCGATAGGACGCTTGAGCGGCGGCAACCAGCAGAAAGCGATTCTGGCGCGCTGCCTGCTGCTTAATCCGCGCATTTTAATTCTGGACGAACCCACCCGCGGGATCGATATCGGCGCGAAGTATGAAATCTACAAGCTGATCAACCAGCTTGTACAGCAAGGGATTGCCGTCATTGTTATTTCGTCCGAATTGCCTGAAGTGCTGGGGCTGAGCGACCGCGTGCTGGTCATGCATGAAGGGAAACTCAAAGCCAACCTGAACAACCAGAACCTGACGCAAGAGCAGGTGATGGAAGCTGCCTTAAGGAGCGAACGCCATGTCGAAAAGCAACCCGTCTGATATCAAAGTCGCTGTTCCGACGCCCGGTGCGTTCGCAGGACTTAAATCGCTGAATCTGCAAGTTTTTGTAATGATTGCCGCCATTATCGTGATCATGTTGTTCTTTACCTGGATGACCGATGGCTCCTATTTAAGCGCACGTAACGTCTCTAACCTGCTGCGTCAGACCGCCATCACCGGGATCCTGGCGGTGGGGATGGTCTTTGTGATTATCTCAGCGGAAATTGACCTGTCGGTAGGGTCGATGATGGGTCTGCTCGGCGGCGTGGCGGCAATTTTTGACGTCTGGCTCGGCTGGCCGCTGCCGCTGACGATTGCGGTCACGCTGGTGCTGGGTCTGCTGCTGGGGGCGTGGAATGGCTGGTGGGTGGCCTACCGTAAAGTCCCGTCGTTTATCGTCACCTTAGCGGGGATGCTGGCCTTCCGCGGCATTCTGATTGGGATCACCAACGGCACCACCGTCTCCCCGACCAGCGCCTCGATGTCCCAGATTGGCCAAAGCTACCTCTCTGATGGCGTCGGTTTTACGATCGGCGTGGTTGGGCTGATGGCGTTTGTCGCGTGGCAATGGCGAGGACGCATGCGTCGCCAGGCGCTGGGGCTGACCTCGCCTGCCTCAACCTCGGTTGTCGGCCGTCAGGCGCTTACTGCGGTGATTGTGCTGGGGGCCATCTGGCTGTTAAACGATTATCGCGGTGTCCCAACGCCCGTTCTGCTGCTGGCGCTGTTGCTGTTAGGTGGGATGTTTATGGCCACACGTACCGCATTCGGTCGCCGTATTTATGCCATCGGCGGCAATCTGGAAGCCGCGCGTTTATCTGGTATCAACGTAGAACGCACCAAACTCGCCGTCTTTGCCATCAACGGCCTGATGGTGGCCATCGCGGGGCTGATCCTCAGTTCGCGACTGGGGGCGGGCTCCCCGTCTGCGGGTAACATTGCCGAGCTGGACGCCATCGCCGCCTGCGTGATTGGCGGGACCAGCCTCGCCGGGGGCATTGGCAGCGTGGCGGGGGCGGTGATGGGCGCATTTATTATGGCTTCGCTGGATAACGGGATGAGTATGATGGACGTGCCGACGTTTTGGCAGTATATCGTCAAGGGTGCCATTCTTTTGCTGGCAGTCTGGATGGACTCTGCCACCAAGCGGCGCGCCTGATAACACTATCGTGACTAATTTGGGAAATGAGCCATGTTTGAAAAGCGTCACCGCATTACGTTGTTATTCAATGCCAACAAAGCCTATGACCGGCAGGTGGTTGAAGGGGTTGGCGAATATTTGCAGGCGTCGCAATCCGAATGGGATATTTTCATCGAAGAAGATTTTCGTACCCGTCTGGAGAACATCAAAGACTGGCTGGGAGATGGGGTCATCGCTGACTTTGACGACCCCGTGATTGAACAGTTGCTGAGTGGCGTCGACGTGCCTATCGTGGGCGTTGGCGGCTCTTACCATACACCGGAACATTACCCCCCCGTTCACTACATCGCCACGGATAACCATGCTCTGGTCGAGACCGCCTTCCTCCATTTAAAGGAGAAAGGCGTACATCGTTTTGCGTTTTACGGATTGCCCGCCACCAGCGGAAAGCGCTGGGCGATGGAGCGTGAATATGCCTTCTGCCAGCTGGTTGCCCAGGAGAAGTATCGCGGCGTCGTTTATCAGGGGCTGGAAACCGCGCCAGAAAACTGGCAGCACGCACAAAATCGCCTGGCTGACTGGCTGCAAACTCTGCCGCCCCAGACAGGGATTATCGCCGTGACGGACGCCCGCGCCCGCCACGTATTACAGGTGTGCGAACATTTGCATATTCCGGTGCCTGAAAAGCTGTGCGTGATTGGTATTGATAACGAAGAGCTTACGCGCTATCTGTCGCGCGTGGCGCTCTCATCCGTGGCTCAGGGTACCCGTCAGATGGGCTATCAGGCCGCAAAGCTGCTGCACAGACTGTTAGACAACGAATCCCTGCCGCTCCAGCGTCTGCTGGTTCCGCCCGTTCGCGTGGTCGAGCGTCGCTCAACTGACTACCGCTCCTTAAACGATCCGGCCGTGATTCAGGCGATGCACTACATTCGCAATCATGCCTGCAAAGGGATTAAGGTCGATCAGGTGCTCGATTCGGTCGGCATTTCACGTTCGAATCTGGAGAAGCGGTTCAAAGAGGAAGTCGGTGAGACGATTCACGCCGTGATCCATGCGGAAAAGCTGGAGAAAGCGCGCAGTCTGCTGATCTCCACCTCGCTGTCGATCAACGAGATTTCACAGATGTGCGGCTATCCGTCGCTTCAGTATTTCTATTCGGTGTTCAGAAAAGAGTATGACACCACGCCGAAGGAGTACCGGGAACGGTACAGTGAAGTCCTGCTCTAGAAAAAAGAACGCCTTCAAGTGGAAGGCGTTTTTCATTACATATGTGCGGCAATCAGACGCTGGTTATCCTGGTACATGGAGAACAGGTAATTGTTATAACGCTGTCCCTGAGTGGAATAACCTTTCAGCTTGTGGATCATCGCCGTAGCCGTTACTTCCTGATCCGCCTTACGCAGCTGAGCGCGTGACTTACGGAACGAGGAGTAGGCCGGATGGGTGTTCAGGTTCACCACATAGGCATTCACGGAATCTTTCACCGATTCAAACTGTGAATAGCCCTTCACCTTGCCGGGTGCATTAGTACAACGACCTTTTGCGCATTTCATGCCAAACAGATTGTTGTTGTTGCGCGCCAGCTTCGAGGTGCCCCAACCGCTTTCGGCGGCGGCCATTGTCGCGACCATACTGCCTGGAATAATGTCCACACGCTCTAACAGAGTGTTCCACGGCACACGACGCGTGTTCCCGCTCCACTTCACTTTATAGCGTTTGGCGATGTCTTTCAGGCGAGTGCGCTCAGACGGCGACCAGCGGCTATCGTACTGTTTGGAGATCAGCCAGTTACGATCCGCAGTAATCGCGGCATTTTGACTTTTAATGTAAGGCATTACCGTCCGGAGAAACGCTTTTTTCCTTGGTGTCCCGGAAGGGTATTTTCGCAAATCAGGAAGTGAACTACTCTTTGCACTATTGCGAGAATACTCTTGTTTACTGCTAACCTTACTGCTTGTCGTCTTTATTACGTGGGCTTTCTTACTCGTTGTATCCGCGTGCGTCTTTGCAAGCACCTCACCTGAAAATGCCATGGTGAGTAACATGAGTATCGCGGCCCCATATCGTCGAATGGGAGTCGATATCATTAGGTCTCCTGGTCGGATATAAACATTCCAACACCTTATTTTCTTCAAAAATTTGAGAGCGGAATCTCAAATCATACCAAAAATAGTCCTCAAGAGCACGTATACAAATAGTCCAATTCCGAAACTATGTCATCCGGAACATGCTCATTAAATCACCAGCACTGGAAAAATGTGCGCGATATCGCAGATAACTGCCTAATTTTGCGCGGGATCACTCATCCCTTCGCGTCCTCCTGGCAGAAAGCCTCAGAGGAGGAGTTTTTCCCCTGAGCCGAGTGGCACACTGGTCAAAAATGCCGCGACAGGAAAATGGAATGCAACGCACTGCATTAGCTGTTCTGATGTTACCCGCATTCGCGCATGCCGACTGGTCATCGCCGGGATTTAACGCGTTTAGCGCTGAAGGTACCGGCGTCTTTACCAGCCAGGCAACGCTTGCGAAGGGTACCCGCCCGCTGACGTTGAGTCTTGATAACGCGTGCTGGCAGCCGACAGGTGCCATTAAACTCAACGAGATGCTGTCGCTCAAACCCTGCGAAGGGACCCCACCGCAGTGGCGGTTATTCCGTGACGGCGTTTATCAGATGCGTATTGATACGCGCTCGGGAACGCCGACGCTGATGTTGACGGTACAAAGTGCGGCGCCACAGCCTGTCGCAAACGTTACCCGCCAGTGCCCGAAGTGGGACGGCAAACCGCTCACGATCGATGTCGTTAACACCTTTCCGGAAGGCACGGTGGTGCGTGATTTTTACAGCAAACAGACCGCGACCGTTCAAAACGGCAAAGTAATTCTTCAGCCAGCCGCCAACAGCAATGGCCTGCTGCTGCTTGAGCGCGCCGAGACGGACAAACCCGCGCCATTCAGCTGGCAAAACGCCACCGTCTATTTCGTGCTGACCGATCGCTTCGTAAATGGCGACCCCACCAACGACAACAGCTATGGCCGCCATAAAGACGGTATGCAGGAGATTGGTACTTTCCACGGCGGCGATCTGAAAGGGCTTACCAGCAAACTGGATTACCTTCAGCAACTGGGCGTGAATGCGCTCTGGATAAGCTCACCACTGGAGCAAATCCACGGCTGGGTTGGCGGCGGCACCAAAGGGGATTTCCCCCACTACGCCTATCACGGCTATTACACTCAGGACTGGACGAAACTCGACGCCAACATGGGCAGCGAAGATGATTTACGCCAGCTTGTCGACGACGCGCACAGGCGCGGTATCCGCGTCCTGTTTGACATTGTCATGAACCACGCGGGTTATGCGACGCTTGCAGATATGCAGGAGTATCAGTTTGGCGCGCTCTATTTGCAGGGCGATGAGCTGAAAAAAACCCTCGGCGAGCGCTGGACTGACTGGAAGCCAGGCGCGGGTCAAAGCTGGCACAGCTTCAACGATTACATCAACTTCAGTGACAAAGCCGCATGGGAAAAATGGTGGGGTAAAAAATGGATCCGTACCGATATCGGTGATTATGACAACCCGGGCTTTGACGATCTGACCATGTCGCTGGCCTTCCTGCCGGATCTGAAAACGGAATCTAAGATCCCGTCAGGTTTGCCGAACTTTTATCAACACAAGCCCGACACCAACGCGAAAGTGATGACGAATTTCACGCCGCGAGATTACCTGACCCACTGGCTCAGCCAGTGGGTACGTGACTACGGCATCGACGGCTTCCGGGTCGATACCGCTAAGCACGTTGAGCCTGAAGCCTGGCAGCAACTGAAAAACCAGGCCAGCCAGGCGCTGGCCGCGTGGAAAGCCGCCAACCCGGACAAAAAACTCGACAATGCGCCATTCTGGATGACCGGTGAATCCTGGGGCCACGGCGTGATGCAGAGCGATTATTACCGCCACGGCTTCGATGCGATGATCAACTTTGACTATCAGGAGCAGGCGGCGAAAGCGGTGGACTGTCTGGCCGATATGGATTTGACCTGGCAGCAAATGGCAGAAAAGCTGCAAAGTTTTAATGTGCTGAGCTATCTCTCCTCCCATGATACGCGTCTGTTCCGTGAAGGGGGCCAGCGCGCCGCTGAGTTACTGCTGCTGGCACCGGGAAGCGTCCAGATCTATTACGGCGATGAATCAGAGCGTCCATTCGGCCCGACGGGCTCCGATCCGCTACAGGGAACCCGTTCGGATATGAACTGGCAGGACGTCACGGGTAAACAGGCGTTAACTGTCGCCCACTGGCAGCTTCTGGGGCAGTTCCGCGCCCGTCATCCGGCGGTGGGTGAAGGCAAGCAAACAACGCTGTCAATGAAAGAGGGCTACGGCTTTGTGCGCGAGCACAAGGGCGATAAGGTGATGGTGGTGTGGGCGGGTAATCAATAGACCCCCTCACCCCGGCCCTCTCCCACAGGGAGAGGGCCGGGGTGAGGGGCATTCACCAGAACAATTCACCACACAAATACAAACCTACCACATAAAACAACAAATCCGACCACATTCGCCGATTTGCACCAACACGGTGCTGGCGTTATGGTTACTGCCTTTCATATTAAGCCCGACAGATCACCTGCTATGACGTTTTCACTATTCGGCGACAAATTTACCCGCCATTCAGGCATTACCCGCCTGATGGAGGACCTCAACGACGGGCTGCGCACCCCAGGCGCTATCATGCTTGGCGGCGGAAACCCGGCTCAAATTCCGGAGATGAACACCTACTTCCAGACGCTGCTGGCAGAGATGCTGGAAAACGGTAAAGCAACCGATGCGCTATGTAATTACGACGGCCCTCAGGGTAAAACAGAACTACTGACGCTTCTGGCGGCAATGCTGCGGGAAGCGCTGGGTTGGGATATCGAACCACAGAATATTGCACTGACAAACGGCAGTCAGAGCGCGTTTTTCTACTTATTCAATCTGTTCGCCGGACGCCGCGCCGACGGCACCACGAAAAAAGTGCTGTTCCCGCTGGCACCGGAGTATATCGGCTATGCCGATGCCGGCCTCGAAGAAGACCTGTTTGTTTCCGCACGTCCGAATATCGAGTTGCTGCCAGAGGGCCAGTTCAAATATCACGTCGATTTTGAACATCTGCATATCGGTGAAGAGACGGGCATGATCTGCGTATCACGTCCCACCAACCCGACGGGCAACGTGATCACCGACGACGAGCTGATGAAGTTGGATGCGCTGGCGAATCAGCACGGCATCCCGCTGGTGATCGATAACGCCTATGGCGTACCGTTCCCGGGGATCATCTTCAGCGAAGCGCGTCCGCTATGGAACCCGAATATCATCCTCTGCATGAGCCTCTCCAAGCTGGGCCTGCCGGGCAGTCGTTGCGGCATTATCATTGCTAACGAGAAAATCATCACCGCCATTACCAACATGAACGGCATTATCAGCCTTTCCCCTGGCGGCATCGGCCCGGCGATGATGTGCGAGATGATCAGGCGTAACGACCTGCTGCGCCTGTCGAATGAGGTGATTAAGCCGTTTTACTCTCAGCGCGTTCAGGAAACTATCGCCATCCTTCGCCGCTACTTACCCGAAGAACGCTGCCTGATCCATAAACCGGAAGGGGCAATTTTCCTGTGGCTGTGGTTTAAGGATCTGCCCATTACGACAGAGCTGCTTTATCAGCGTCTGAAAAAACGTGGCGTACTGATGGTGCCAGGGGATTACTTCTTCCCGGGGCTGGATAAGCCGTGGCCGCACACGCACCAGTGCATGCGCATGAACTACGTCCCGGACCCGGAAAAAATCGAAGCGGGTGTGAAAATTCTCGCCGAAGAGATTGAGAACGCCTGGCGCGAGGCCGGTTAATAAAACCTCAGGCCAGATTACGCAGCCGTTCCGCGCGTAATCTGGCGGGGTCTATGCAGCGCAGCGCGTGGGTGGGACAGGCTTCGACGCAGGCGGGACCGCCCTCGCGATGCGCGCACAAATCACATTTCAGCGCCTGAACGCGATCTTCCACGACCCGAACCTGCATTGCCCCGAACGGGCACGCCACCATACAGCTTTTGCAGCCGATACAGCGAGCCTGCTCAACGAGCCAGGCTCCCGCAGCACGGTGAATGGCCCCCGTCGGGCAGACATTCGCGCAGGGCGCATCTTCACACTGGTGGCAGCCCACGGCCGTGGTGAAGGTACCCCCCTTAACCACGCGGATCCGTGACGTAAACGCTTCTGGCGTAGCGCTGCTTTGATGCGACATCATGCACGCCACCTCACAGGTGCGGCACCCGATACATTTTTCTGGATCCGTCAGAATAAATCGGTTCATCAGTTACGCCTCGCGCACGTTAAACCCCAGTTCTTTCGAGATAGCTTCCGCCGTGTCACGCAGCGGTTTTAGCAAGTTTTTCTCACCCACCTGCTTCATGCGCGACGTCGACAGCGAAATGGAGATGGCATAGGGCACGCGCCCGTGAATATCAAAGACCGGCACGGCGATACATGACACACCCAGCTCGTTCTCTTCTTTATCCATCGCCATACTGTGATCGCGAATTTCCGCCAGCTCATCATACATCGCGCTCAGTTCGGTGATGGTGTTGCGGGTCAAAGGTTGGATCTGTTCCTGGTGGCTTTCCCAGTAGCTGGCCACGTAATCCTGATGACCAAACGCCATATAGATTTTGCCCATCGCAGAACAATAGAGCGGCATATGCTGGCCGATATATGCGCGCGTGCGCAGCATACCGGTTGTCGGCTCAAGCTTATAAATCAGGATCGCGTGATCATCTTCACGGCTGGAGAAGTTGACCGTTTCGCCGGTGGCAATGTTCAGCGCCTCGAGGTGCGGCGCCGCCACGTGAATAATATTGAGCGATGAAAGCGCCTTTTGCCCGACGGCGATAAATTTGGTGGTCAGACGATAGCTCCCTGCCGCCGGCGCCGGCGTCACGTACCCGCACGACTGCAACCCCTGCAATAACCGGTGCACGGTGCTTTTATTCAGCCCCGCCAGTTCTGATAAATGCGCAAGCGGACACCCGTTCGGATAGTTACTGAGGATTTCAATCAGCATCAGGCCGCGAAACAAGCTCTGGCTACCTGCTGGCCTCTCTTTTTCTTGCGTCATTTCGCTCTCTTTTATGCTCATCAAATGGCTCCTGTTTATCGCGCCCTGATGGTAGCGCAAAGTGTGGTTTAGTTCACGATCTCAACAGAAAAAACACAACCATTTGATTTTGATCGATTTTGAAAAACGTGAATGTCGTTGATCTGACAAAATTTGATCGTTATATTTGAAATCAGATTTCGTATAGTGAAATTTAGCGATAAAAAAGCACTCGCACTTGCCCCTAAAAAAACAGGAGAACAGGGATGAAAGTGACCTTCGAAGAGTTGAAAGCGGCGTTCAATCGGGTTCTGCTCGATCGCGGTGTAAAAGCGGATACCGCAGACGCCTGCGCCGAGATGTTCGCCCGCACCACGGAGTCCGGCGTTTATTCACACGGCGTCAACCGCTTCCCGCGATTTATTCAGCAGCTTGACGCAGGCGACATCATCCCTGACGCCCAGCCGAAACGCGTAACGACATTAGGCGCCATCGAACAGTGGGATGCCCAGCGTTCCATCGGCAACCTGACGGCGAAGAAGATGATGGACCGTGCTACCGAGCTGGCGTCCGATCACGGGATCGGCCTGGTGGCGCTGCGTAACGCTAACCACTGGATGCGCGGCGGCAGCTACGGCTGGCAGGCGGCGGAGAAAGGCTATATCGGCATCTGCTGGACCAACTCTATTGCCGTGATGCCCGCGTGGGGATCAAAAGAATGCTGCATCGGCACAAACCCGCTGATCGTCGCTATCCCGTCGAATCCAATCACCATGGTCGATATGTCGATGTCGATGTTCTCCTACGGCATGCTGGAGGTAAATCGCCTGGCCGGACGCGAATTACCGGTCGACGGCGGCTTTGACGATGAAGGCAATCTGACCAGAGAGCCGGGCGTGATTGAGAAAAACCGTCGCATTCTGCCCATGGGCTACTGGAAAGGTTCCGGCTTGTCGATTGTGCTCGACATGATCGCCACCCTGCTCTCTGACGGCGCGTCCGTCGCGGAAGTGACCCAGGACAACAGCGACGAATACGGCGTATCGCAGATCTTTATCGCCATCGAAGTGGATCGCCTGATCGACGGTCCAACCCGCGATGCCAAACTACAGCGCATCATGGACTTCATCACCACCGCAGAACGCGCTGATGAAAATGTCGCCGTCCGTCTGCCAGGCCATGAGTTCACACGCCTGCTGGAGGAGAATCGCCGCAACGGCATCACGGTTGACGACAGCGTGTGGGCGAAAATCCAGTCTCTGTAAGGAGTGGGTCATGATATTCGGACATATTGCACAGCCAAATCCATGTCGCCTGCCGCTGGCGATAGAAAAGGCGCTTAATTTTCTGCGTACCACGGATTTCACCACCCTGGCGCCGGGCGTGATCGAAATTGAAGGCCGCAACATTTTTGCCCAGGTTCTCGACCTCACCACAAAGGAACAACACGAGAACCGCCCTGAAGTACATCGCCGCTATCTGGATATCCAGTTTCTGGCCTGGGGCGAAGAAAAAATCGGTATTGCTATTGATACCGGGAATAACAAAATCAGCGAATCATTGCTGGAGCAACGGGATATTATTTTTTATCACGACAGCGAACATGAGTCATTTATCGAAATGATACCTGGCAGTTACGCCATATTTTTCCCGCAGGATGTTCATCGTCCTGCCTGTATTAAAAACAAGGGATCCGCAATTCGTAAAATTGTGGTGAAAGTGGCCATCAGCGAATTAGATTAATTTTCTGATAAATACAGGAATGCGAAATGACCAACACCGGTTTTATTATTGGTGCGTACCCCTGTGCACCCTCATTTCACCAGAAAGGGGAGCAGGAAGAATACGCCTTCTGGCGGGAACTTTCCGACACGCCAAATATTCGCGGGCTGGAACAACCTTGCCTTGAAAATCTCCATCCGTTTGGTGATGAATGGCTGTTTCGTCATACGCCGGGCGACTGGCAGATCGTTGTCACAGCCGTTATGGAAACCATGCGCCGCCGCGGCAGCAACGGCGCGTTTGGCCTGGCGTCCGCGGACGAAGAACAGCGTAAAGCGTGCATTGAATATTACCGCCATCTGCATCAAAAGATTGATGCCGTTAACACCCGCTTTCCCGGGAAAGTGATCGCTCTGGAAATGCAGGCCGCACCGCAGGCGGGTAATGATTCTGTCGAGCAAGCGACAGAAGCATTCTCCCGCTCAGTACGGGAAATCGCGAGCTGGGACTGGGGCTGCGATCTGGTGCTGGAACACTGTGATGCGATGAATGGCCCGGCGCCGCGTAAAGGGTTCTTGCCCTTAGAGCAGGTGCTGGAGGTAGTGAAAGAGACCGATATCAGCGTCTGTATCAACTGGGCACGTTCGGCCATCGAAGGTCGCAACACCGCCCTTCCGCTGGAACATGTTCAGGCGGCACTCGCTGCCGGGAAGCTGGGGGCGCTGATGTTTTCGGGCACGACCCCTCACGGTGAGTATGGAGAATGGCAGGATCTGCACGCGCCGTTTTCTTCGTTCTGCGCCGACAGTCTCATGTCCACTGAACATGTAAAAACGCTGTTTACTGCGGCGAGCGCCGCAACATTGAAATTCTCCGGTATTAAATTACTGGAAATAAATGCTAATGCTGACGTCAGCCATCGCATCGCTATTTTGCGCGACGGCATTAGCGCTATGAATAAAGCGTCACAATAAAAATAAAGAATACATTTTCCGGTTACCTTCAATGAGATATTAACTATGAATATTTCTTCTAATGCTCTACACGCGGACATTCCGCGCCAGCGCTGGCTAAGGATCATTCCCCCTATTCTTATCGCCTGCATTATTTCCTATATGGACCGCGTAAATATAGCTTTTGCGATGCCCGGCGGTATGGATGAAGAGCTGGGCATTTCCGCCACGATGGCGGGCCTGGCGGGGGGGATCTTTTTTATCGGCTATTTGTTCCTGCAAGTTCCCGGCGGCAAAATTGCCGTGCACGGCAGCGGTAAGAAGTTTATCGGCTGGTCGCTGGTTGCCTGGGCGGTGATCTCGGTTCTGACCGGGCTTGTGACCAACCAGTATCAGCTGCTGGTACTGCGCTTCTTACTCGGCGTGGCGGAAGGTGGGATGCTGCCCGTTGTGCTCACGATGATCAGTAACTGGTTCCCGGATGCCGAGCGCGGCCGCGCCAACGCGATTGTGATCATGTTCGTGCCCATCGCCGGGATCATCACCGCCCCGCTGTCGGGCTGGATTATTACCGCTCTCGACTGGCGCTGGCTGTTCATTATTGAAGGTCTGATGTCCGTTGTTGTGCTGGTGCTGTGGGCGTTCACCGTCTACGACCGACCGCAGGAAGCACGCTGGATCTCTGAGGCCGAGAAAAACTACCTGGTACAAACCCTGGCGGCAGAGCAGCAGGCCATTGCGGGTAAAGAGGTGAAAAACGCCTCGCTCAGCGCGGTGCTGTCTGACAAAACCATGTGGCAGCTGATCGCCCTCAACTTCTTCTACCAGACCGGCATTTACGGTTACACCCTCTGGCTGCCCACCATTCTGAAGGAGCTGACGCACACCAGCATCGGCCAGGTGGGGATGCTCGCCATTCTGCCTTACATCGGCGCCATTGCTGGCATGTTCCTGTTCTCTACGCTCTCTGACCGCACCGGCAAGCGCAAGCTGTTTGTCTCCCTGCCATTGATTGGCTTTGCGCTCTGCATGTTCCTCTCCGTGGCGCTGAAAGAGCACACCTGGCTGGCCTATGCCGCGCTGGTGGGCTGTGGCTTCTTCCTGCAATCCGCAGCGGGGGTGTTCTGGACCATCCCGGCGCGTCTGTTCAGCGCTGAGATGGCGGGCGGCGCTCGCGGCGTGATTAATGCCCTGGGCAACCTCGGCGGGTTCTGCGGTCCTTATGCGGTAGGCGTACTGATCACCCTGTACAGCAAAGACGCAGGCGTTTACTGCCTGGCAGTTTCGCTGGCGCTGGCATCGCTGCTGGCCCTGCTGTTACCGGCGAAATGCGATGCCGGAGCAGAGCCCAACCCCACGGTAACTCCACATAAACGTGCGGTCTGAGGCCCTCATCTGACCCACTAAACCAAACCGTAGGCCGGGTAAGCGAAGCGCCACCCGGCAATTAAGCGAGAAGAAGATGAGTGAAAAAGAGCCCTTCTGGCTGGGTATCGATTGTGGCGGTACTTATCTGAAAGCCGGTTTATACAACAGCCAGGGCAAAGAAGTCTGTATTGAACGCCGCTCAGTGGCCACGCTCAGCCCCCGCGCCGGCTACGCCGAGCGGGATATGCACCAGCTCTGGCAGCACTGCCACAAAACCGTCGCCCTGCTGCTCAAAAATTCAGGCGCTGACGGCGGTCAGATCAAAGGCGTTGGCATTTCAGCCCAGGGCAAGGGGCTGTTTCTGCTCGATAAACAGGATCGCCCCCTGGGTAACGCCATTCTCTCCTCCGATCGCCGTGCGCTGGAGATCGTACAACGCTGGCAGCAGGACGGTATACCCGAAAAGCTCTATCCGCATACTCGCCAGACGCTGTGGACGGGGCATCCGGCCTCACTCCTGCGCTGGGTTAAAGAGAACGAGCCGCAGCGGTATCAGCAAATTGGCAGCGTGATGATGGCGCACGATTACCTGCGCTGGTGTCTGACCGGGGTCAAAGGCTGCGAAGAGAGCAACATCTCGGAATCCAATCTCTACAACATGAATACCGGGCAGTACGATCCGCAGCTCACGCGCTGGCTCGGCATCAGCGACATTGACGGTGCCCTGCCGCCTATTATCGGTTCAGCAGAAATTTGCGGGGAAATCACCGCTCAGGCAGCCGCACTGACCGGTCTCACGGCGGGTACTCCCGTCGTTGGTGGACTGTTTGATGTGGTTTCCACCGCGATCTGCGCCGGGCTGCATGACGAACATACGCTGAATGCCGTAATGGGGACCTGGGCCGTAACCAGTGGGATTGCCCACGGCATCCGCGACAACGAGCCTTTCCCCTACGTCTATGGCCGCTACGTCCATCCGCAGCAGTTCATCGTTCATGAAGCCAGCCCCACGTCGTCCGGCAACCTGGAATGGCTGACGGCCCAATGGGGCGATATGTCATTCGATGAGATTAACCACGCCGTGGCCAGCCTGCCAAAAGCTGAAAGCGATGTGTTCTTCCTGCCTTTCCTCTACGGCAGCAACGCCGGGCTGGAGATGACCAGCGGCTTCTATGGCTTGCAGGCGCTGCATACCCGCGCGCACCTCCTCCAGGCGGTTTATGAAGGGGTGGTATTCAGCCACATGACCCACCTCAACCGTATGCTCGAACGCTTTCCCCACGTGCAGGCCCTGCGCGTGACGGGCGGCCCAACCCATTCGGACGTGTGGATGCAGATGCTCGCGGACGTCAGCGGCCTGGCGATTGAACTCCCGCAGGTGGAAGAGACCGGCTGTTCCGGTGCGGCGCTGGCCGCGCTCGTCGGTACAGGCCTCTATCCCGATTTTTACGCCGCTCAGCGCGCCCTCAGGCATGACATCCGGATGATCGAACCTGACATGCGTGCCCATGCCGCCTACCAGCGCAAATATCACCGTTACCAGCTACTGATTTCAGCATTACAGGGCTATCACGCCCGTGTTAAGGAGTACGACCTATGAGCCGACCATTATTGCAGCTGGCGCTCGACCACACCTCGCTTCAGGCCGCGCAGCGCGATGTCGCGACGCTTTCCGATCACGTCGACATCGTCGAAGCCGGCACCATTCTATGCCTGACCGAAGGGCTAAACGCCGTTCGCGCCCTGCGTGCGCAGTGTCCGGATAAAATTATCGTGGCGGACTGGAAAGTCGCCGATGCCGGAGAAACGCTGGCTGAGCAGGCGTTTGGCGCAGGCGCAAACTGGATGACCATCATCTGTGCCGCCCCGCTGGCCACCGTTGAACGTGGCCACGAGGTCGCACTGCGCGGCGGCGGCGAGATCCAGATGGAGCTGTTTGGCAACTGGACGCTGGACGACGCGCGCGCGTGGCATCGCATCGGGGTGAAGCAGGCGATTTACCACCGCGGGCGCGACGCACAGGCCAGCGGCCAGCAGTGGGGTGAGGCGGATCTCAGCAAAATGAAGGCGCTGTCCGATATCGGTTTGCAGCTTTCTATAACTGGCGGTATCACCCCCGCTGACCTGTCGCTGTTTAAGCAGATCAACGTCAAAGCCTTCATTGCCGGGCGCGCGCTGGCAGGCGCCGATAATCCGCCGCAGGTGGCACAGGCATTCCATTCGCAAATCCGCGACATCTGGGGAGAGTAACCATGCGTCAGCATCCGTTAGGCATTTACGAAAAAGCGCTGCCAAAAGATCTCTCCTGGCCGGAGCGCCTGGTTCTGGCAAAAAGCTGCGGCTTCGATTTTGTGGAGATGTCGGTGGATGAGACCGACGAGCGTTTATCGCGCCTTGAATGGAGTACCACGCAGCGCGCCTCTCTTGTGGAAGCGATGCTGGAGACCCGCGTGGCCATCCCGTCGATGTGCTTGTCTGCCCATCGTCGCTTCCCGTTTGGCAGCCGCGATGAAATCGTGCGCGAACGCGCCCGCGAGATCATGACCAAAGCCATCCGGCTGGCCCGTGATTTGGGTATTCGCACCATCCAGCTTGCGGGTTATGACGTGTACTACGAGGAGCACGATGAGGGCACGCAACAGCGCTTTGCCGAAGGGCTGGCGTGGGCCGTAGAGCAGGCTGCCGCCGCGCAGGTAATGCTGGCGGTAGAGATCATGGACACTGCGTTTATGAACTCCATCAGCAAGTGGAAAAAGTGGGACGACATGCTCGCCTCGCCGTGGTTCAGCGTTTACCCGGACGTCGGCAACCTGAGCGCGTGGGGCAACGACGTCACCGCCGAGCTGACGCTGGGCATTGACCGCATCGCCGCTATCCACCTGAAAGATACCCGGCCCGTTACCGAGCAAAGCCCCGGACAGTTCCGCGACGTGCCGTTTGGCGAGGGCTGCGTCGATTTCGTTGGCGTGTTTAACACGCTGAATCAACTTAATTATCGCGGCGCATTTCTGATTGAAATGTGGACCGAGAAAGCCAAAGAGCCGGTGCTGGAGATCATCCAGGCGCGCCGCTGGATTGAAGCCCGAATGCAGGAAGGAGGCATGACATGTTAGAACAACTCAAAGCCGAGGTGCTGGCGGCAAATCTCGCCCTGCCCGCCCACCAGCTGGTGACGTTCACCTGGGGCAACGTCAGCGCGGTTGACCGTGCCAGCGGCATGATGGTGATCAAACCATCCGGCGTGGAGTACGACGAGATGAACGCAGAAGATATGGTGGTGGTAAATATCGCCACGGGTAAAGTGGTCGAGGGGAGTAAAAAGCCCTCCTCCGACACCCCGACCCATCTCGCGCTGTATCGTCGTTACCCGGAAATTGGCGGCATTGTGCATACCCATTCCCGCCACGCCACCATCTGGTCGCAGGCGGGGCAGGATTTACCCGCGTGGGGAACGACGCACGCGGACTATTTTTACGGTGCGATCCCCTGCACGCGGCTGATGACCACGGCTGAAATCGCGGGTGAATATGAATACCAGACGGGGGAAGTCATTATCAAAACCTTCGAGGAGCGCGACATAAGCCCGATGCAGGTCCCGGCGGTGCTGGTTCATTCTCACGGCCCGTTTGCCTGGGGCAAAGACGCTGCCGATGCGGTACACAATGCCGTGGTGCTGGAAGAGTGCGCCTATATGGGGCTTTTCTCGCGCCAGCTTGCACCTCAGCTTCCGGTTATGCAGCAGGAATTGCTGGAGAAGCATTACCTGCGCAAGCATGGCGCAAATGCCTATTACGGCCAGTGATCATCCGGAATTAATATGCTCTTTACAGTACCGCCGTTTCCAGACGGCGGGCGTTAACCCGGTATGTTTTGAGAATATTTGCCGGAAATAACCCACGTCATTAAAACCGCACCGGGCGGCCACTTCAGTTAATGAGGCCGCATCGTTCAGCAGCAGTTTTTCAGCGGCCCTGACGCGCTGGCGGTGAATTGCCTCCGTCAGGGTTAAATGAAACGTCCGACGAAATACTCGCCCCAGGTAATCTGCGTTGCAGTGCAGCTCTTTCGCCAGCTGCGAAGTGGACAGGGGCAAATGAAAGTGCGTGCGGATAAGCTGCTTGGCCTTCCACGCCATTGCCGCGCCCGCATCATCCGCTTTATCTTCATATCCCGGCGAGAGCGATATCTGCTGCAAAATTAACAGCAAAATTATCTCCAGCGCCTGGCTACGCTGTAATTTTTCCTGCTCGCTTAAAAACTGACGGAATAACGCAATAACATATTGCGGATCCCGCACGCTACAGTGTTGCTCAATCGACAGCGGCGTCGCGCCTGGCAACACCGGCAAGCGTTCATCCACCTCAAAATGCAGCCAGTAAAATTTGAGATCGCCCGGAAAATCTTCCACGCCGACATGCCGCCGCTTCGGCCAAAGTAACAAACTCTCGCCAGCGTTTACCTCAAACAGCGTATTTTCCTCCTGGATCGTTAATGTCCCTTTTTCGACAAAAATTATCTCCCACGAAGATAATTTTCGTGCGGGATGACGGCCCACGCCCCGGGAGATAAATAACCCGCCATTTTGAACTCTAATCGGAAGTGCTATGGATAATTCAAGCATGGATATTCATTTTTCCGCTTTTTTGGTGGCTAATATTTTCTTTATCCCTTGATTATTAATAAATATCAGCAGAACGGCTCGATCAAACTCACAGTTTCACCATCAGGTCGGAATCGTCACCTTTTTATACTTTTCCCTTCCCTTGTTGGTCTGCCCGTTGAATGCAGAATAAATGGGGTACCTTGCACAAATACGATAAAAAATCGTTTATCGAGGAGTTACCCCATGACTTCCACACCGATTACAGACGCAGAAGTTGCAAAACAGGCAGCCGATGACCGGCTGTCAGTCCGCGAGAAAATTGGCTACGGCCTGGGCGACGCGGGCGGCACGGTAGTTACCTGCCTGATCATGAACTTTCTGACCTTTTTCTATACCGATGTATTTGGCCTGACGCCCGCGCTGGTGGGCACGCTGTTTATTGCCCTTCGGGTATTTGACGCGATTTCCGATCCGGTGATGGGCGTGATTGCCGACCGCACGCAGAGCCGCTGGGGGCGTTTTCGTCCCTGGCAGCTGTGGGTCGCGCTTCCCATCGGGATCGTCGGCGTGCTGACCTTCACCGTCCCGGACGCCAGCATGGGCGTGAAAATCGCCTGGGCGTTCGGCACCTATCTGTTGCTTTCAGTGGGCTATACCGCCATCAACGTGCCATATTGCGCGCTGATCAACACCATGACCACCCGCCACAACGAGGTTATATCCTGCCAGTCCTGGCGCTTCGTACTGTGCGGCGTGGCGGGCTTTCTGGTCTCCGTTGGCCTGCCGTGGCTGGTGTCAGAGCTGGGACAGGGCAATGCCGCCCGGGGTTATCAGCTGGGCGTCTGCGTGCTGTGCGCCATCGCCGTGGTGATGTTCCTGTGCTGCTTCTTCTGGGTGCGCGAGCGCGTCCCGCTTGCGCTGATGGGTAAATTCACCCTGCGCGAGCACCTGGCGGGCCTGCGGAAAAACGATCAGCTGCTGCTGATGCTGGTGATGTCGTTTCTGCTGATCAACGTTTTCAACATTCGCGGCGGCGGGTACATGTACTTCATCACCTACGTGCTTCAGGGCAGCACGGCGTACACCTCGCTGTTTTTCACCATGGTGACCTTTGCCGCTATTCTGGGCGCGGTGATCGTCAGTCCGCTGTCGCGGCGGATTGATACCGTCAAACTCTACTACTACACCAACCTGATACTCGCTGCGCTTGCGGTGGGAATGTGGTTCCTGCCGGGTGGCCCGGCGCACCAGACGCTCTGGTTGATCGTGATTTTAAGTAACGGCGTGATCCTGGGCTTCACCCTGCCGCTGCACTTCTCGCTGATGGCCTTTGCCGATGACTACGGCGAATGGAAAACCGGCGTGCGCTCATCGGGGATGAACTTCGCCTTCAATCTGTTTTTCATCAAGCTCGCGTGGGCATCCAGCGCTGGGATCATCAGCCTGGTGTTTATTGCCGTGGCCTATCAGCCAGGCGCAGGTAACCAGACACCCGCCTCATTGCAGGGCATCACCGCCATGGAGACGCTGCTTCCTGCCCTTTTCCACCTGCTGCTGGCGGTCGCTATCCGCTGGTGCAGGCTTAACAATCCCGTGATGTCGCGCATTGCCACCGATTTGCGCCAGCGTCATGTACAGTCCTGAGGAGAACGATATGACCATAATGGAAGCCGACCTGCATCAGCTGAAAATCAACGACCCGTTTCTTGGTCAGTACCAACGGCTGGTCCGCGATGTGGTGATCCCCTATCAGTGGGATGCGCTTAACGATCGCGTGGCGGAGGCCGAACCCAGCCACGCCATCGCCAACTTCCGCATCGCCGCTGGTCTGGAACAGGGGGAGTTCTACGGGATGGTCTTTCAGGACAGCGACGTGGCGAAATGGCTCGAAGCCGTGGCGTGGTCGCTGTGCCAGAAGCCGGATGCTGAACTGGAAAAAACCGCCGACGAGGTGATCGCGCTGGTCGCAGCGGCGCAGTGCGAAGATGGCTATCTCAATACCTATTTCACGGTGAAAGCACCGGCCGAGCGCTGGACCAATCTGGCCGAATGCCACGAACTGTACTGCGCCGGACATATGATTGAAGCGGGCGTGGCGTATTTCCAGGGAACCGGAAAACGCCGCCTGCTGGACGTGGTGTGCAGGCTGGCGGATCATATCGACAGCGTGTTTGGCCCGGGCGAAAACCAGCTGCACGGTTACCCTGGCCACCCGGAAATCGAGCTGGCGCTGATGCGGCTGTACGACGTCACGCAGGAGCAACGCTATCTCAATCTGGTGAAATACTTTATTGAGGAACGCGGCGCGCAGCCTCACTTCTACGATATCGAATACGAGAAGCGCGGCAGAACGTCATACTGGAACACCTATGGCCCGGCGTGGATGGTCAAGGACAAAGCCTACAGCCAGGCGCATCTGCCCCTTGCGGAACAACAAACGGCCATCGGCCACGCCGTGCGTTTTGTCTATCTGATGGCGGGCATGGCACATCTGGCGCGCCTGAGCAGCGACGAGGGGAAACGTCAGGATTGCCTGCGGCTGTGGAACAACATGGCACAGCGCCAGCTGTACATCACCGGCGGGATTGGCTCCCAAAGCAGCGGCGAGGCGTTCAGCAGCGATTACGATCTGCCCAACGATACGGTCTACGCCGAAAGCTGCGCCTCCATCGGCCTGATGATGTTTGCCCGCCGGATGCTGGAGATGGAGGCGGACGGCCACTACGCCGACGTGATGGAGCGCGCGCTGTACAACACGGTGCTGGGCGGCATGGCGCTGGACGGTAAGCATTTCTTTTATGTGAATCCGCTGGAAGTGCACCCGAAAACCCTGGCCTTTAACCATATCTATGACCACGTCAAACCGGTGCGCCAGCGCTGGTTCGGCTGCGCCTGTTGCCCGCCGAATATTGCGCGCGTGCTGACCTCGCTGGGGCACTACATTTATACCGTTCGCCCGGACGCGCTGTTGATCAACCTGTACGTGGGGAACGACGTCGCCATTCCGGTTGGGGATAACATCCTCCAGCTGCGGATTAGCGGGAACTATCCGTGGCATGAGCAGGTGAAAATCGAGATTACCTCACCAGTTCCGGTGACTCACACGCTGGCCCTGAGGCTGCCGGACTGGTGTGCGGAACCGGCTGTTTCGCTCAATGGTCAGGCCATTACAGGCGAGGTCTCCCGTGGATACTTATACCTCAACCGAAGCTGGCAGGAAGGCGACACGCTGACGCTGACGTTACCGATGCCGGTCCACCGCGTGTACGGCAACCCGCAGGTGCGCCAGCAGGCGGGGAAAGTCGCATTGCAGCGTGGACCGCTGGTTTACTGCCTGGAAGAAGCCGATAACGGCGCAAATCTGCATAACCTTTCTTTGCCCCAGGACAGCGCGTTTCGGGTATTTGAAGGCAAAGGCATTTTCGCGCACAAGATGCTGATACAGGCGGAAGGGATCGGGTGTCAGGCGAAGGACACTGATGCCCTGTGGCAGTACGACCACTCGCCGGTAGAACGTCAGCCCCGGACGCTGACCTTTATTCCGTGGTTCAGCTGGGCAAACCGGGGAGAAGGGGAAATGCGGATATGGGTGGATGAAAGCTGAATAACTGCGGCCTGTTGCCCTCACCCCAGCCCTCTCCCACAGGAGAGGGAGTAAAAAGTAGGCCGGGTAAGGCGAAGCCGCCACCCGGCTTTAACCCGGCTCAGGTCACCCTACCCGGGACGACCTGAGCCCGGAGATTAAAACAGCCCCAGCGGTTTATCGGAGTAGCTGACCAACAGACATTTCGTTTGCTGGTAATGCTCCAGCATCATCTTATGGGTTTCACGCCCGATGCCCGACTGTTTGTAGCCGCCAAACGCCGCATGAGCCGGATAGGCGTGATAGCAGTTTGTCCATACGCGTCCGGCCTGAATGCCGCGGCCCATTTTATAGGCCAGATTACCGTTACGACTCCAGACGCCCGCCCCCAGGCCATACTGCGTGTCGTTAGCGAGCTCCAGCGCCTCGTCCATGGTTTTAAACGTGGTGACGGCCAGCACCGGTCCAAAAATTTCCTCCTGGAAAACGCGCATGTTGTTCTTACCGAACAGGATGGTCGGCTCAAGGTAGTAACCCTCCTGCAAATCGCCGCCCAGCACCTTACGACGACCGCCGGTCAACACATCGGCCCCCTCTTTTTTGCCGATATCAATATAGTTGAGGATGGTTTCCAGCTGGCCATGCGATACCTGCGCTCCCATCTGGGTGACGTTATCCAGCGGATTACCGCTGCGAATCGACTCCACGCGCCGGATCGCCCGCTCCATAAAGCGCTCATAAATGGATTCCTGCACCAGCGCGCGGCTCGGACAGGTGCAGACTTCACCCTGGTTGAACGCGAACAGCGCAAACCCTTCCAGCGCTTTGTCGAAGAAGGCGTCCTCTTCATCCATCACGTCGGCAAAGAAGATGTTCGGCGATTTCCCGCCCAGCTCCAGGGTGACCGGAATGATGTTCTGGGTCGCGTACTGCATGATCTGCTGACCCACTTCCGTTGAGCCGGTAAACGCCACTTTAGCAATACGCTTTGAAGTAGCCAGATATTCGCCGATCTCTCCCCCGGCCCCGTTGACCACGTTAATGACCCCCGGCGGCAACAGGTCGCCAATCACCTCCATCAGCAGCAGTACCGAAAGCGGCGTTAAGCGTGCAGGTTTCAGCACAACGCAGTTACCCGCCGCCAGCGCGGGCGCCATTTTCCAGCTCGCCATCAGCAGCGGGAAGTTCCACGGAATAATTTGCCCCACCACGCCGAGCGGCTCGTGGAAGTGATACGCCACGGTATCTTTGTCAACTTCACTTATTCCCCCCTCCTGGGCACGAATGCAGGACGCAAAATAGCGGAAATGGTCAATCGCCAGCGGCACGTCCGCCGCCATGGTTTCCCGGATCGGCTTGCCGTTGTCCCACGTTTCCGCGGTCGCCAGCAGCTCCAGATTCTGCTCCATCCGATCGGCGATTTTGAACAAAATGGCCGCTCTGTCCTGAACGGACGTTTGTCCCCACTTATCTTTCGCCTTATGCGCCGCATCCAGCGCTAAATCGATATCCCGCTTGCCCGAACTGGCAATTTCACACAGCGGCTGGCCGGTAACGGGCGTCAGGTTGGAATAGTATTCACCGTCGACGGGCGCCACCCAGTCGCCGCCGATAAAGTTGTCATAGCGGGGCTTCAGCTTAAGAGGAAAACCATACTCGCCTGGCTGGATACGCGATGAGGGAGGATTGTTTGTCATGACCGTCTCCTTGCAGTAGGTGTACAACAAGGGTAGTTCCGGCTGGTGATTTTCTCGCCAGTCGGTAACGGGTTTACGAGCCGTATCACGGATTACCGTACTTTACGTTTCGTTTCTGCCGCCGGAGCCATACTTAATAGCTCAGGGGCTCATGAGGAACAATGCAATGCAGCTATTTATCGGCTTTGACGTGGGCGGAACCCACATCAAACACGGCGTGATCAACGAAAACGGCGAAGAACTGACATCCGATGAATATGATACGCCTGACGATGAAAGCACCTTCAAACAGAAGTGGAAAGCGGTGGTGGATAAGTACCGCCAGGAGCATGAGATCGTCGGCATCGGCGTGAGTTTTCCGGGCCACATCAATCACCATACCGGCGAAGCGGCCAAGGCCGGGGCGCTGGATTACCTTGACGGCGAAAACCTGTGCGAGCTTTTCGCACAGCTGACCGATCTCCCCGTAACAACCGAAAATGACGCCAACTGCGCGGCGCTGGGCGAACGCTGGCAGGGCGCCGGTAAGGATTATGAGCATTTTGTCTGCATCACCATCGGCACCGGCATCGGCGGCGGTATCGTCATGGAGGGCGATCTCTACCGTGGGTCGCACTACCGGGCGGGTGAGTTTGGCGTGCTGCCCGTTGGCAACAACGGCGAGCCGATGCACGAAGTGGCGTCCGCCAGCGGCCTGATGAAAGCCTGCCGCCGTGCGCTGGCCGTGTCGGAAGATGAGATGCCTGATGGTGAGGAGCTGTTTAGACGCATGGACAGCGACGTGCATCTGCGTGAGGCCATAGAAGAGTGGGCGCATTTCCTCTCGCGGGGCATCTACAGCGTGATCTCCATGTTTGATCCGCGGGCGGTGCTGATTGGCGGCGGCATTAGCGAGCAGGAGAAAATCTATCTCCTGCTGGATAAATACCTACAGCGATTCGAGGAGTGGGAAGCGCTCCGGGTGCCCATCCTTCCCTGCGAGCTGGGTAACCAGGCGGGAAGGCTGGGCGCGGTCTGGCTGGCTAAGCAGAAGCAGGCGCGCAGCGCTTAACGCTTAGGGAAATAACTGCGCGTCGCGTAGCACATGGTCATTGCCACGACGACGCGTAAACCCGATGCGGTTGAAATACTCCAGGATCTGAATCGCCAGTTTGCGTCCCACGTTCAGCCGATCGCGGAAGTCTGCGGCGCAGGTTGATCCGCGCGCCTGATCCAGCTCCCGGATCAGGTTCGCAAATGCCACGATCCGATCGTTGCGGTAATAACGATCTTTCACGATCGCCACAATCATCCCCTGCTGCGCCGCATGGCGCAGTACCTGACGCATCAGCTGCTCATCGGTATTGGTTTCACGCGCCAGATCGCGCACCCACCACGGTTCATCGCCAAACAGCGCCGCCACTTTTTGCCAGACCGCGTCCTGCTCAGCGGTAAAACCGGCCTTGTGCTCCGGCAGGTGCAGCCAGCCGTGATGACTTGCAATCACGCCGCTTTCACGCATGTTTTCAATCAGCAACAGCACCAGCGCGTCGTCTTCCATGGGCAACGCCATGCGCCGCAGACGTTCACGGCCCGGGCCGGGCTCATCCTGATGCTGTTCATGGTAGGTCGCCAGCGTGCTCAGCACTTTGCGCTGCCAGCGCGCCGCCACCGGCGCGTTCAGCAGGCTGTTGCCGGCCTGAATAAAACCTGGCTCCTGCGTCAGAAGACGCAATCCTTCGCCGCTGAGCTGGCGCGCCCAGGCGAACGCCGCCAGATCCACCGCACCACGCTCAAGGTGGATATCTAACGCAGACTTATCATCGCGGGCCTGGGCCAGTGCGGCCAGCCACTGTAAATACTCGGGCTTACGCTTGCCGCGACGGGGCGGATCCAGCATGACCACGCGCGCGCCCGCCAGCGTTTCCCGCGCCGAAATATCGCGCAGAACCAGGCGGTCGTTATCCGCCAGCCAGAGCGGGGAGTCGAACACCAGTTCGGCGAGATCGTTTTCCAGCAGCGACACGCGTCCGGTGATGTGGCTGGCCGCGTGGTGGATATGCAGCGGCTGCCACTGGGTCAGCGGATTATGGGTCTGGAGAGAAACGATGATCCGTTCAGAAGGCTCCGGCGGTGCGTCGGCCAGCAGCCAGTCGCCGCGGTTAAGCTGGTCTTTTTCGGCATCACCGGCAATATTCAGCGCGATACGCTGCCCGGCGTGGGCCTGTTCCACCGGCTGGTTTTGCGCGTGCAGCCCGCGCACGCGCATCGGTTTGTTCACGCCCGTCAGCCACAGGGTATCGCCCACGTTCACTTCGCCGCTCAGCGCGGTACCGGTCACCACCAGCCCAGCCCCTTTCACGGTAAACGCCCTGTCGATCGCCAGACGGAAGCGGTGATGGCTGGCCTGTACACGAGACGGGATCTGCTGCAAATGGTCGCGAAGAGCGTCGATACCGCGGCCTTCTGTCGCCACGGTGACAAACAGTGCGGCATCCCTAAAACCGTACTCACTCAGCGCCGCCAGCACCTCTTCACGCACCTCGTCGATACGCGCCTCATCCACACGGTCCGCTTTGGTGAGGGCGACGGTCAACTGCGGGTTTCCCGTCAGCTGGAGGATCGCCAGATGCTCGCGCGTTTGCGCCATCACCCCGTCATCGCACGCGACCACCAGCAGGGCGTGATCGATCCCGCCCACGCCCGCGAGCATATTGGAAAGAAACTTCTCGTGGCCGGGCACGTCGATAAAGCCCAGCACGCGACCGTCGGGCTGCGGCCAGTAGGCGTAACCCAGGTCAATGGTCATGCCGCGCTTTTTCTCTTCCGGCAGGCGATCGGCATTCACGCCCGTAATGGCCTGCAATAACGTGGTTTTGCCGTGGTCAACGTGACCGGCGGTGGCAATAATCATTTCAACATCATCTCCAGAAACCGCACTTCATCTTCCAGACAGCGTAAATCCAGCCACATGCGCCTGTCACCGATCCGGCCAATCACCGGCGTCGGTAATGCGCGCCAGCGCGCCGACAGCGCCTCAAGCTGGCTTCCGCGTCCGTCGCGCGGGGTGAACGTCAGCGCTTCGCTCGGTAACCTGTCCACCGGCAGCGAGCCGCTGCCAATTTGCGACAGGCAAGGCTCGATACGAACGTCAAACTCAGGGTAATGAGGAGCAACCTGCGGCAGTAGCGCTTCCGCCTGCGCGCGAATGGAGGCCGCATCACGGCTCAGCAAACGCAACGTGGGCAGGCGGTCAGCCAGTTTCTCCGGGTGGAGATAGAGCCGCAGCGTGGCTTCCAGCGCGGCCAGCGTCATTTTATCGGCACGCAGGGCGCGCTTAAGCGGGTGCTGCTGTAGCTGCGCAATCAGCTCGCGCCTGCCGACGATAATCCCCGCCTGCGGCCCGCCCAGCAATTTATCACCGGAGAAACTGACCAGGCTTACGCCCGCGGCAACCATTTCCTGCACCATGGGCTCTTTCGGCAGACCGTACTGGCGCATATCCACCAGCGACCCGCTGCCGAGATCGGCAATCACCGGCACGTTTAGCTCGCGCCCAATGGCGGCCAGTTCGGCCTCTTCCACCGTTTTGGTGAAACCCTCAATGTGGTAATTGCTGGTATGCACTTTCATCAGCAGGGCGGTGTTTTCATTCATCGCCGCGCGATAATCTTTTGCATGGGTACGGTTGGTTGTGCCCACTTCATGCAGCGTGCAGCCCGCCTGGCGCATGACGTCCGGAATACGAAACGCCCCGCCGATCTCCACCAGCTCGCCGCGAGAGACGACAACCTCTTTTCCGCTCGCGGTGGCCGCCAGCATTAACAGCACCGCCGCCGCGTTGTTATTCACAATGCAGGCATCTTCCGCGCCGGTGATCTGGCAGAGAAGATCCGCCAGTGCGCGATCGCGATGCCCACGCCCGGCGCCGTCCAGATCGTACTCCAGCGTCACCGGCGAGCGCATGGCACGGGTGACGGCCTCTGTTGCCTCTTCGGCCTGCTGTGCCCGGCCCAGATTGGTGTGCAGAACCGTGCCTGTCAGGTTAATAACCGGGCGCAACGCGCTTTGCCCGTGCTTGCTCAGCCTGCGTTCAACTTCCTGCGCCCACGCCACGCACCAGCCGGGTAGCGCGTTCTCAGCCTGAATATGGCGACGCGCATCGTCCTGAAGCTGGCGTAGCATGTCGACCGTTGCAGTATGGCCAAACTGCTCCAGCACCGCAGTGATGCGCGGGTCACGAAGCAGTCGATCGGTAGCGGGGATCTGGCTGTAGAGGGAATGATGAGTAGTCATGAATGCGCCTGGCGAGTAAATATCTTCCCCCCTCCCGACGGGAGAGGGAGTTAACATGTGGGGGGATTGTACCGCCTCCCGCCAGGAAGTGTTATAACCCGCATCAAGCCTTTGGCGGTTCAGTCCGGGCAAAACTTTCGCGCTGGAAGAGCGTCTCCGCCAGTTTGACCAGCAGCGGACGATCCACGCACCAGCCCGGCGAGACGCGGCGGAAATTGAGGTAGCCAATGGCGCAGGCGATGGCGATCGTCGCCAGATTCAGGCTATCGCTCTGAATTTTCCCGTCGCGGATCAGCTGTTCGCACATATCCAGGCTGCGGCTGATTTTTTCGCGCTGGCGCAGCAGCTCATTTTCTGACTGCTGGGCGGCGGGCCTTGCCTGCTCGCGTACGGACGTCAATGCCGCATCCATAATGCCATCCGCCAGGGCTTCAATTTGCTTCATCGCCAGCGCTGCTTTTGGATCCGCCGGCAGCATGGCTGGCGCAACGCCAAGCAGTTCGATGTACTCCGCAATGATCGGGGAATCAAACCAGTAATCGCCCTCGTCCGTTACCAGCGCCGGGACTTTCCCCAGCGGGTTGTACTGCGCAACGCCGTTCTCTGCGTTGTAGGGCTGTTCATTTACGAATTCAAATTCAATCCCTTTCTCCAGCAGGAGAATCGAAATCTTACGCACGAAAGGACTGGTATAACTGCCGATGAGTTTCATTGCTTATCCTTAATGCCCACAAAGAGGTCAGTATGGATCAAGCCGTGGAAAAAGGCAGGTGCGCGTATCGCATTCCTGCCATGAGGGGATACGGGAGAAATCTGCATAAAAATATTTTGTGAATCAAATCACAATCTGGAAACAAACAACTAACTTAACATTGTGATGCAAATCACAAAACACCGCCCATTTTGGCGTAATTCTGAGCGATGTATTTTTTTTACACACTCGTTATGTGATCGCGATCACTTCATTAATGTCCTCACCCCCTACATTCATGTGATTCAGATCACACAAAATTTCACTGTCTGGACAGTTGAACGATTCAGTGCCAGATTTCACAGCATCAGAACAGGGCCCGGCTACCTCTGCCGCCGCACATTAACGATAAACCTCGGGCCACAAGCCTAAGCGTAAACATAAGAAGGGGTGTTTTATGTCATCCGATTTCAAGATCAAAGTGCAAAGCTTTGGTCGTTTCCTCAGCAACATGGTGATGCCAAATATCGGCGCGTTTATCGCGTGGGGTATTATCACCGCATTATTTATTCCGACAGGGTGGTTGCCTAACGAAACGCTGGCAAAACTTGTTGGCCCAATGATTACCTATCTCCTGCCACTGCTCATCGGTTATACCGGTGGTCGTCTGGTGGGCGGTGACCGCGGTGGCGTCGTGGGTGCCATCACAACCATGGGGGTGATCGTCGGTGCGGATATGCCGATGTTCCTCGGTGCGATGATTGCCGGTCCTCTGGGCGGCTGGGCAATCAAGAAATTCGACGTCTGGGTTGATGGCAAGATCAAATCCGGCTTCGAAATGCTGGTGAACAACTTCTCTGCGGGCATCATCGGGATGATCCTCGCCATTCTGGCATTCCTCGGCATTGGCCCGGCGGTTGAAGTGCTGTCCAAGCTGCTGGCGGCGGGCGTTAACTTCATGGTGGCGCACGACATGCTGCCGCTGGCGTCTATCTTTGTTGAACCAGCGAAAATCCTGTTCCTGAACAACGCCATCAACCACGGTATCTTCTCACCGCTGGGTATTCAGCAGTCACACGATCTCGGCAAGTCCATCTTCTTCCTGATTGAAGCGAACCCGGGTCCAGGTATGGGCGTTCTGCTGGCGTACATGTTCTTTGGTCGCGGCAGCGCGAAACAGTCTGCTGGCGGCGCGGCGATCATTCACTTCCTGGGCGGTATTCACGAAATTTACTTCCCGTATGTGCTGATGAACCCACGTCTGATCCTGGCCGTTATCCTTGGCGGTATGACCGGCGTGTTCACCCTGAGCGTACTGGGCGGTGGTCTGGTGTCTCCTGCTTCTCCAGGCTCTATCCTGGCGGTGCTGGCGATGACCCCGAAAGGCGCCTACTTCGCGAACATCGCGGCGATCTGTGCGGCCATGGCGGTCTCCTTCGTGGCCTCCGCTATCCTGCTGAAAACCAGCAAGGTGAAAGAAGACGACGATATCGAAGCGGCAACCCGTCGTATGCATGACATGAAAGCCGAATCCAAAGGCGCAACGCCGCTGGCGGCGGGTGATGTCTCTAACGACCTGAGCCACGTGCGTAAAATCATCGTGGCCTGTGATGCCGGTATGGGCTCCAGCGCAATGGGTGCGGGCGTACTGCGGAAGAAAGTGCAGGATGCGGGTCTGACCAACATCTCCGTCACCAACAGCGCGATTAACAGCCTGCCGCCGGACGTTGACCTGGTGATCACGCACCGCGATCTGACCGAACGCGCTATGCGTCAGGTACCGCAGGCGCAGCACATTTCCCTGACCAACTTCCTCGACAGCGGCCTGTACGCCAGCCTGACCGAACGCCTGGTGGCGGCGCAGCGCCATGAAGATAACGAAGTGAAAGTGCGTACCAGCCTGCAAGACAGCTTCGACGAGAGCAACGCGCATCTGTTCAAACTGGGCGCTGAAAACATCTTCCTTGGCCGCACGGCGACCAATAAAGAAGAGGCCATTCGCTTCGCCGGTGAGCAGCTGGTGAAAGGCGGCTACGTTCAGCCTGAGTACGTTGAGGCGATGCTGGAACGCGAAAAGCTGACCCCAACCTACCTGGGTGAATCCATCGCGGTTCCGCACGGTACGGTGGAAGCCAAAGACCGCGTGCTGAAAACCGGCATGGTGTTCTGTCAGTATCCTGATGGCGTGCGCTTCGGTGAAGAAGAGGACGACATCGCCCGTCTGGTGATTGGTATCGCCGCTCGCAACAACGAGCATATCCAGGTGATTACCAGCCTGACCAATGCGCTGGATGACGAAACGGTTATTGAGCGTCTGGCCAACACCACCAGCGTTGAAGAAGTTCTGGCCCTGCTGAACAAGTAACAGCGCCTCTTCCCTCTCCCCCCGGGGAGAGGGCTAGGGTGAGGGGAAAACGTTCCTCACCCCAGCCCTCTCGGGTAAAAACATTGATGAAGGTTAACACTATGAAAGCATTACATTTTGGCGCAGGTAATATCGGTCGTGGCTTTATCGGTAAACTGCTGGCAGACGCGGGCATTACCCTGACATTCGCCGATGTGAATCAGGTGGTTCTGGATGCCCTGAATGCCCGTCATAGCTATCAGGTTCACGTGGTGGGTGAAAACGAACAGGTTGAAACGGTCTCTGGCGTCAACGCGGTAAGCAGCATTGGCGACGACGTGATTGACCTCATCGCGAGCGTTGATCTGGTCACCACCGCCGTGGGTCCGGTGGTGCTTGAGCGTATCGCCCCGGCGGTCGCGAAAGGCCTGGCGAAGCGTAAAGCACAGGGCGTTGAAACACCGCTGAACATCATCGCCTGTGAAAACATGGTGCGCGGCACCACGCAGCTGAAAGGCCACGTTCTTGCGACCGTCGCAGACGAAGATAAAGCCTGGGTTGAAGCGCACGTAGGTTTTGTGGATTCCGCCGTGGATCGCATCGTTCCGCCTTCAGCATCCGCCACCAACGATCCGCTGGAAGTGACCGTGGAAACCTTCAGCGAGTGGATCGTTGATAAAACCCAGTTTAAGGGTGCGCTGCCGACCATTCCGGGAATGGAATTAACCGATAACCTGATGGCATTTGTCGAACGTAAACTCTTCACGCTGAACACCGGGCATGCTATAACCGCGTACCTCGGAAAATTGGCCGGTCATCAGACGATTCGTGACGCGATCCTCGATGAGAACATCCGTGCGGTGGTCAAAGGGGCAATGGAAGAGAGCGGCGCGGTGCTGATCAAACGCTACGGTTTTGATGCTGATAAACACGCGGCATACATCCAGAAAATCCTCGGTCGTTTTGAAAACCCGTATCTGAAAGATGACGTTGAGCGCGTGGGTCGTCAGCCGCTGCGTAAACTAAGCGCGGGCGACCGCCTGATTAAACCGCTGCTGGGCACGCTGGAATACGGCCTGCCGCACGCTAACCTGGTGAAGGGCATCGCTGCCGCCATGCACTACCGCAGCGAGCAGGACCCGCAGGCGATTGAGCTGGCTCAGCTGATTGATGACAAAGGCGCGCAGGCTGCGCTGGCGCAGATCTCCGGTCTGGATGCCAACAGTGACGTAGTTGCGGAGGCGGTCAGCGCATACAACGCAACCAAATGATGCAGAGTCCGGCGCAGGTTAGCCTGCGCCCGAATAACAGATTGTCAGATATGCAGGCAATAATGGAACAAACCCAGGCCTTTGAAAATCGTGTGCTTGAGCGTCTGAATGCTGGCAAAACCGTACGGAGTTTCCTGATTGCCGCCGTCGAGCTGTTAACCGAGGCGGTGAACATTCTGGTGCTTCAGGTGTTTCGCAAAGACGACTACGCGGTAAAGTATGCTGTAGAACCGTTACTGGACGGAGACGGACCGCTGGGCGATTTATCGGTACGGCTGAAGCTGATTTACGGTCTTGGCGTGCTGAACCGCCAGGAGTATGAAGACGCCGAGCTGTTAATGGCGCTGCGCGAAGAGCTCAATCATGACGGTAATGAGTACACCTTTACCGATGATGAGATACTGGGGCCCTTCGGCGAACTGCACTGCGTATCCGCGCTCCCTCCCGCACCTCAGTTTGATAACAGCGACCCTGAGCTGTACGCGATGCAAAAGCTGCGTTATCAACAGGTTGTGCGCTCCACCATGGTGCTTTCCCTGACTGAGCTGATTTCTAAAATCAGCTTAAAAAAAGCGTTTCAGAAGTAAGCCCGCACACATTGGTGTATCCTTCCCTGTAAATTCCCCGTTTTCAGAGTTATTTGTCATGAAAGAAGTCGAAAAGAACGAAATTAAACGCCTGAGCGACCGTCTGGATCTGATCCGCCATCAGATGGCTGGCCTCTCCCTGGTCGATTCTGCCGAGAAATATGCCGAGCTGGAAAAAGAGTCCGTGAAGCTGGAGGCGGAAATTGAACGCCTGCGCGAAGTGAAAGGCCAGAAGCTGAGTAAAGAAGCGCAGAAGCTGATGAACATGCCGCATCGCCGCGCGATCACCAAAAAAGAGCAGGCCGACATGGGCAAGCTGAAGAAAAGCGTCCGTGGCCTGGTGGTGGTGCACCCGATGACTGAGCTTGGTCGCGAAATGGGCCTGAAAGAGATGACGGGTTTTTGTAAGACCGCGTTCTAATCGTCCTCCCCTGCCGCTGCGGCAGGGGAAACTCAGTTGTAAATCAGGTTAAACGTCGCCATCGCATCCGCTTTTCCCGCCGTCACGTTCTCTTCCGTCTGAAGGTAATGCGCATCAAACCAGAAGGTTTGCGTCTGGTTATCCCCCACTTGCCCAAATGCTGACACCTGTGGGGTGTTCCACGGTACCACCTGCCCCTGAACCGAACCGGTATTGTCACCGTAAAGCAGTTCGATCCCGACACCGCTGGCGCTATCCTCCTGCTTCGTCAATGCCAGCGCCCGATCGTTGCCCGGCGTGGTATCGCCAAAGAAACCCATCTTCACCGCCGTGTTATTTTCGCAGGTCACCGGAATGCTGAAGCGTCCGCCTCCGGCGCGGGAGCCTATGCCATGAAATTCACGCTGGCTCACGCTCCCCATGGGAACAAGAATGCTGCGAGAGCCCACTGAACAGCTGGTACGCCTGACGGTGAAGCTGGCGAGATGGATCTGTACCGGTGTCGCCACGTTGGTGGCGCTGGCTTGATTTTCTCCCGCCTGCAATATCAGCGATCCGACATTTTGCTCCTGGGAATTGGCGTTATCGTCAGGCATGGCGCTGGTCGTTGGAATTTTGTAAAACACCACCCAGAACTGCATTTTATACATTGAGGCGCTGGCAAAGGCGGGGTTTTGCGATGCGTCGCAAATGCGCCGGGACTCATTGCCATTCACCTGACTTGTGCCGTCAATATAGCGTACCGCATCGGCGCCGCAGTACTGCTGTTCCCGGAACCCCAGCGCATAGCCGATGCCGTCGATCTGAGTTTTATAGACGTGACGTGACGCTCCGTCTTCACCAACCACGGTGCCGACGGGGTTATCCACGTCGACAAAGCCGATACTACGCCAGGCATCATTCCCGCCATCACAGCTGTAGAAATCCGCCCCGGTAGACTGTATCGGCGCAGATATCGGCGTCCAGTCCGCCGTGCCGGGCGCATACCCTATGGCGTAGGGCACCTGAACGACCCACTGATCGCGCGTGGTGCGGCAAGATGAGGTCTGAGCATGGGCATGAAAACTCAGCATGCCAAAAAGCGAAAGAAGGCTCAGGTAGAAAAACCAGTGAATAAAACGACGCATGATATTCCTCTAATGGCACTCAACGGATAGCGTGGCGATACCGGGGGCCATATGAGCTTTCCCCAGTCTGAAAGGTGTCTGGCATTGCTGCTGCTCCCCGTCCTGATACCAGCTGACGCGCAGGGTGCCGCGCTCTGGTACCCCGCTCAGGTAGGCCTGACCGCCGTCAGCGACCATGCTTCGGTTTGCAGAATGGCGGTTCTGCTCCACCACTTCAGCCTGCGCGCCAAACGGCAACGGTTCGCCGTGGTAGCGCAGGGAAAACAGAACGCGATAACCAATGTGGGTTTTGTAATTGGCCAGCACCACCGCGCCGCTGGTGGGAATGAGCGTCAGACCGCTCTGCTCAACGTCGACGTTCTCACCCAGCGTCGCCGTATCAAGGCTGACGTTATTTTTGCGATACGCCGAGAGCGTTGGCATGACCGCATAGCCGCGGCTGTCGGTATGGATCCCGTTGTAGCCCTCCGGCTCAACGTTCGCCGCGCCGGGCACGCGTAGCAGGGCGACGGTATCGCCCAGCGGCTGGCTAAGCGTGACGCCATACTGCGTGGCGATAACGCCTCCGGCGAGTCCGAGGCTCGCGTTGCTACCGCTTCGGCTGTGGTCATAACCGAGGCTGACGTTGCCGTAGCCACCGTTGTATTGCAGCGCCAGGCTGGTACTGTCGGCTTGTCCCTCGCTGGCCTTACTCTGCTGAACGCTGTAATTAAGGTTGCGATTCGCCAGCGCACTGCCGTTGAGTGACACCTGCTGCGTGGTCATCCCACGATTGTTGTGGTTGATGAAGTAACTGACCGAGCTGTCCGGTAACCAGTGACCAAGCGGAACATTGACGTTAAACGACACGGTACGATCGGGATGCTGCTCAAGCGCTGAGTCGGTGTAGTCATACCCCGCGCCCCAGGAAATGCCTCGCCAGCTGGTGTACCAGCCAATGTGGATGGTTTTATCCTGCCCGGACGTATGCCAGTAATCCTGCATCCATGCCGAGACGCTGAGGCTGCCGAACTGACCCAGCGTCTGTGAGAAGGTGACCTGCGAGCGGCTACGGCGATTATTGAGTTGCAGCTGTTGGCTGTCAGACTGATTCAGTTCACTGAATTCATAGTAATTGCGCGAGGCATAGCGATAACTCGCCAGGTTGAAGGCGGTGCCGGTAGCGCTGAAATCTTTCTGATACTGAATGCGCCACGCCTGCCCCATCGCGCTTTTGCCATTGGGTAAACGGCTTTTTGCCAGCGTATCGTCAATGCCCAGCGAGCCAAATGCGCCAAACCCTCTGCCTACGCCAATTGCACCGGCCTGATAGTTACTCGCCGTACGAAAGCCGCCATACACCGTCATCCTGGAGAGCAGACCGTAGAAGAAAGCGCCTTCAACAAACTCAGGTGAACGCGCATCGCCGGAGCCGGAGTGAAATCGTCCGGCGTTGAGGCTGTATTTCAGGCTGCCCAGGCGTCGCATAAACGGCACCGCAGAATAGGGTTGGGTAAAGACGCGCGTTGAGCCGTCACTTTCCGTGACCGTCACCTGTAGATCGCCACTTTGTGCGCCGGGGAACAGATCGTTAATGATAAATGGCCCGGCGGCCACCCAGGTTTCATAGATCACATAGCCATTTTGCGAAACGGAGACTTTAGCGAAGCTGTGTGCGACGCCGCGGATGGTTGGTGCGAAGCCGCGCTGGCTGTCGGGCAACATGCTTTCGCTTGATGTGAGCTGTACCCCGCGAAACGCCACGCTATCGAAGACGTCGCCTGCGGTCCAGGCATCGCCGATCCGTAGCTGGCTGTTAAGACGGCGAATATCCCGGGTCAGCCAGCTACTTTGCGACTGAAAATGGTCGCCGCCCGCGTCGCTGTGGCTCCAGGCGGAGGTGTTGCGCAACCGCCACGCCCCCAGATTGATACCGTTACGCAGGCTCAGATAGCTGGATGTCGTGACGCCACGCTGATGATGTGCCTGGCCGCCCGACAGACTGTAATCAGTAAAGGCCGCCGGGATACCATCGTCCCACTGCGACTGCGGCACGTAGCCACGGCTGCGGTGTTTCATCGCCGCCTGCGGCAGGCTGAGAAAGAGACGCTGCTGGTTGAAATCATAGGAGGTTCGCGCTGCCGGAATGAAATCCGCGAGGTGCGTGAACGTTTCTCCCTCCCGCAACCGTGAGAATGCAGGAATGGCCCTGACATTCACCCCAAGCGCTTCCAGCAGCGATACGCTTAAAACGGGTTGCAGGCTGCCTTTCTCATTGACGAAGGTGATCTCCTGATGCCGCTCCTCGCGTCCGTTAATCTCCAGCGTCACGAGCCAGGTGCCTGGCATCTGCCCGCCCTTTTCAGAGAAATAGTGCAGATCCGCCGTTTTCTGTTCGGTAGAGGAAAGCTCCAGCGCGGCGGGATCAAAGTAATCCTCGGCCATCCCCGCGCGGCTGAAGCTAAGCAGCAACACCGAAAGCGGCGCGTAACGAAACAGGCGAAAAGACATGGTCTTAAAGAGGCTGGGTGTGGGTGGCGGTGATGGCACCAAAATCATTAATAGCCGACCAGCTTACGCCCCCGGAGGCGGACACAGGCCATTCGCGGGTTTCCCCTGGACCGATCATGCCCGGCTGCTCAATTTTATGCCCGCCAACGGTCAGCCGATAAAAAGAGACGTAGTATGGCGTCGGGTTGGCGGCCTTAAGCCCTTTTCCCGTCCGCGAAAACGTTATTTTCTGCCAGGCAGTGGCAGCGTCCCCTTTAAGGTTGTCCGGGCGGTAGAAAATTTTAAATTTCGATTTAACGTTAACTTGTAATTCGTTGCTGCTCTCTTTTGGCTTTGGCGCAATCGCTTTAATATCGAGCCAGAATACAGATTCACGATCTGTAGGCAGCGGTGCGCCGGTATATTGAATACGCAGCGTGTTGGTCTGCTCCGGATCAAGTCTGAACAGAGGTGGTGTGACAATAAATGGCGCAGCGTTATTTTTACCCTGTCCATCCCCTTCAACCCACGACTGAATAAGATAGGGAACCGCACTTTCCATATTAGAAACAGAAAATGCCACCTCCTTGCTGTGTTGTGGGTATACGATCCGTGTTCCCCCCATTACAACGCCAGCGGAAACTGACGCAGAACTAACCATTAATGCAGTGAGCATAATATACGATAAACGTTTCATCATTATTATCTCTGGAGGTGGCTGACAGTGAAATCAGTTATAAACCATCAGGAAGTTGGAAACGGCATTGACGTCGCCCGCGTTAATTTCCGACCCGTCTTTGTCGAGAGAGGCATAAAACGTTAATTCAGCGTTGCCTTCAGCATCCGGTGCGGTTGTTTCAGATACCGTACCCGGTTTAATCGCGGTGCTGCGATCGCTGTTATAAAGCTTCACGCCGACGCCCGTCGCCATACCTTCGCCTGGCGTAACCTGTAGCAGTGTGTCATTCACCGTATCTTTGGTTCCGTCAAACAGTACCGCAACCGATTCAACCGTCTCCGGGCAGTTCTCTACGTTGATTTTGAACTCACGCGGCGTCGTTTCGCTGTGATCGTCGAAGTAGCTTTTCGCCCACGCGCCGAGGTCTACCGTTTTGCTTTTTGACGCAGGGGTAATATCACAGGAAATAAGGGTGATTTTTCCGGTAAAGTTGATCACGCCGCCTGTGCTCTGCGAGCCAGCGCCTGTATCCAGGGAAGCATTAACGCCAGAATCACTGCTTGCCAGTACTGATTGAGAAGATAACAGCAGCCCCGCCGCGGCAATCGCCAGCGCCACATTTTTGATTTTCATTTGGAACACTTTCCCCTCTGTAAATTAAACAGATATAGACTTGTTATACCAGGTACAATAACCGCTATAAGGATTTAAAAACGCCACCAAAAGGGTTTTAGCAGAATGGGTGACGCGACCTTATAGAATAAAGCAGGGTCCATCCCATGGTGATAATCCGTATATTTTCAGAAGGCCATACACAGATATCCTGCAACTGAGGAAATGAGTTCTGGCCGAAAATAACACTGAATACGTTGTGGTTAGTAATAAATTTAATATCTTCTGTAACGTTGCTTCTGGATAAATAGTAAATCATATGCCTTTTAACGTCTACGTATTGAAAAGCAATACGCCGCGTCTGTAAACACTCTGGAATTAACACTCAGCTAACAAATTTAACCCCTTTCGATTGCCCTGATAATTATTAATTTGCTTTTAATACCGTAACTAAATTACAAGAGAGTCAACTGATCATTGTTTGATCAATTTATTTCAGAATATTATTAGCCAAAAAATGTCACTTCAGCAAAAAATTCTTGCCCTTTATCCTGAAAAATCACGGTTAAACAGGATATTTCTTTATCGATCAGCAATTGATCGTTTGTAATACACTGTTAAAATCTATATGTGAAATTTACCTTAATTAAAATTTTTTGCTACAGCTTAGATTTCGCATTTTTAACCAAAAAAAATTTTATTTATAGGAAATAAATCACTCTGCTCACATATATACAGCTTTTCAAAAACACAAATAAAGCAAATAAACCTCATTCAATTCACGTAATATTATCACCTCCCCATTTTATTCAACATCTTTTACGCGCCGTATCTGCTCAAAAGGCGAAAGTAATGCCCTCCACCTGACTACCGCTCCCAACGCACACGGTGAGTTGATTTTGCGATTTTGGTCCTACCAATCATGCGCAAAGCTATCCATCGTTCACAGTTTTGATGCTCCACTTCACAAAACCATTGCCGAATAGCAACACTTGGTTAACCATTTATTGCCATTAACCCTACATCACAATATTGGATGGACCACTTTTACACTAAGTGTGACGCTGAGATGAGCAGAGACTCACCCGACGAACACCTGTGTGGTCCTCAGGAGACCTGCATGAGCCTCTGGCAACAAAACTACGATCCGGCCGGGAATATCTGGCTGTCGAGCCTGATCGCATCGCTACCGATCCTGTTCTTCTTCTTTGCGCTAATTAAGCTCAAGCTGAAGGGCTACCTTGCCGCAACGTACACCGTTGCCATCGCCCTGCTGGTGGCGCTGTTCTTCTATAAAATGCCGGTCGATCGCGCGCTGGCCTCCGTGGTGTATGGTTTCTTCTACGGCCTGTGGCCGATTGCGTGGATCATCATCGCCGCCGTCTTTGTCTACAAAATCTCGGTCAAAACCGGGCAGTTCGATATTATTCGCTCGTCGATTCTCTCTATTACACCGGACCAGCGTTTACAGATGCTGATTGTCGGTTTCTCCTTCGGGGCGTTCCTTGAAGGGGCGGCAGGATTTGGCGCGCCGGTGGCGATCACCGCCGCTCTGCTGGTCGGGCTGGGCTTTAACCCGCTGTATGCCGCTGGCCTGTGCCTGATTGTGAACACCGCCCCGGTGGCGTTTGGCGCGATGGGCATTCCGATTCTGGTGGCGGGCCAGGTGACCGGGCTGGACAGCTTCGAGATTGGCCAGATGGTGGGTCGCCAGCTGCCGTTCCTGACCATTATCGTGCTGTTCTGGATCATGGCGATTATGGACGGCTGGCGCGGCGTGAAGGAGACCTGGCCTGCGGTGATGGTAGCGGGCGGTTCGTTCGCCATTGCCCAGTATCTCAGCTCCAACTTCCTCGGCCCGGAACTGCCGGACATCATCTCTTCCCTGGTGTCGCTGGTCTGCCTGACGCTGTTCCTGAAACGCTGGCAGCCGGTACGTATCTTCCGCTTTGCTGACATGGGCGCATCGCACGTGGATCAGACGCTGGCGCGCACCGGCTATACCGCCGGACAGATTGTGCGCGCATGGTCACCGTTCCTGTTCCTGACCGCCACCGTGACGCTGTGGAGCATTCCGCCTTTTAAAGCCCTGTTCGCCCCGGGCGGCGCGCTGTACGACATGGTGATTAATATCTCCGTGCCGTTCCTCGACAAAATGGTCGCCCGTATGCCGCCGGTGGTGCACGACGCCACGCCATATGCGGCAGTGTTTAAGTTCGACTGGTTCTCAGCCACCGGCACGGCCATCCTGTTTGCCGCTATCCTTTCCGTAGTGTGGCTGCGCATGAAGCCTGCCGCCGCGGTGCAGACCTTTGCGGCGACGATCAAAGAGCTGATGTTGCCGATTTACTCCATCGGCATGGTGCTGGCGTTCGCGTTTATTTCGAACTACTCCGGCCTGTCGTCGACGCTGGCGTTAGCGCTGGCGCATACCGGCCACGCGTTTACCTTCTTCTCGCCGTTCCTCGGCTGGCTGGGGGTGTTCCTGACCGGTTCAGATACGTCATCTAACGCCCTGTTTGCCGCCCTACAGGCCACGGCTGCGCAGCAGATTGGCGTCTCGGACGTGCTGCTGGTCGCCGCGAACACCACCGGCGGCGTGACCGGGAAGATGATCTCGCCGCAGTCCATCGCCATTGCCTGTGCCGCGGTGGGGCTGGTAGGCAAAGAGTCGGATCTGTTCCGCTTTACCGTTAAACACAGCCTGATATTTACCTGCATGGTGGGCGTGATCACCACATTGCAGGCCTATGTCTTAACCTGGATGATTCCATGATAGTGATGCCCAGACGCCTGTCCGACGAGATTGCCACTCGCGTACGGGCGCTGATAGAAGAACAACAGCTGGAAGCGGGCATGAGATTGCCCGCCGAGCGTCAGCTTGCCGCTCAGCTTGGCGTGTCGCGCAATTCATTGCGCGAAGCGCTGGCGACGCTGGTCAGTGAAGGGGTGCTGCTGAGCCGTCGCGGCGGCGGCACCTTCGTGCGCTGGCAGCATGACGACTGGTCCGAACAAAACATCGTGCAGCCGCTGAAGACGCTGATGGAAAACGACCCGGACTACAGCTTCGACATCCTCGAAGCGCGTCACGCCATCGAAACCAGTACCGCGTGGCACGCGGCGATGCGGGCAACCGACGCCGACAAAGAGAAGCTCAAAGCCTGTTTTGAAGCCACGCAAAGCAGCGACCCGGACATCGCCTCCCAGGCGGACGTGCGGTTCCATCTGGCGATTGCCGAGGCCTCGCACAACGTGGTACTGCTGCAAACCATGCGCGGGTTCTTCGACCTGCTGCAATCCTCCGTGAAGCAGAGCCGCCAGCGCATGTATCTGGTCCCGCCGGTGTTTGCTCAGCTGACCGAACAGCACGAGGCGGTGCTCAACGCCATTCTGGCCGGTGATGCCGAGGCCGCGCGCAAGGCGATGATGGCGCATCTCGGCTTCGTGCATACCACCATTAAACGATTCGATGAAGATCAGGCCCGACAGGCGCGTATTACCCGTCTGCCTGGCGAGAGTGATATTTCCAGGGAGAACAAAGCATGATTATTTCAGCAGCCAGTGATTATCGCGCCGCGGCGCAGCGCATTTTGCCCCCGTTCCTGTTCCACTACATTGACGGCGGGGCGTATGCCGAATACACCCTGCGCCGCAACGTGGAAGACCTGTCGGAGGTGGCCCTGCGCCAGCGCGTGCTGAAGAATATGTCTGACCTGAGCCTTGAGACGAAACTGTTTAACGAAACGCTCTCCATGCCGGTAGCGCTCGCACCTGTCGGTTTATGCGGCATGTATGCCCGTCGCGGTGAAGTGCAGGCCGCCGCCGCCGCAGATGCCAAAGGCATTCCGTTTACCCTTTCCACCGTGTCCGTCTGCCCGATTGAAGAAGTCGCCCCGACCATCAAGCGCCCGATGTGGTTCCAGCTGTACGTCCTGCGCGATCGCGGTTTTATGCGCAACGCGCTGGAGCGCGCCAAAGCGGCGGGCTGCTCAACGCTGGTCTTTACCGTCGACATGCCGACCCCCGGCGCGCGCTACCGCGACGCCCACTCCGGCATGAGCGGCCCTAACGCGGCCCTGCGCCGTTACTGGCAGGCGGTGACGCACCCGCAGTGGGCGTGGGATGTCGGGCTGAACGGCCGTCCGCACGATCTGGGCAATATTTCGGCCTACCTGGGTAAACCGACCGGGCTGGAGGATTACATCGGCTGGCTGGCGAACAATTTCGATCCGTCTATCTCATGGAAAGACCTGGAGTGGATCCGCGAATTCTGGGACGGCCCGATGGTGATCAAAGGGATCCTCGACCCGGAAGATGCCCGCGACGCGGTACGTTTTGGCGCCGATGGGATCGTGGTCTCTAACCATGGTGGCCGCCAGCTTGACGGGGTGCTCTCCTCCGCCCGCGCCCTGCCGGCCATTGCCGATGCGGTGAAGGGCGATATTGCGATCCTGGCCGACAGCGGCATCCGTAACGGGCTGGACGTGGTGCGCATGATTGCGCTCGGCGCAGACAGCGTGCTGCTGGGCCGTGCTTACCTGTACGCGCTGGCCACCAGCGGCCAGGCGGGCGTGGCGAATCTGCTGAACCTGATCGAGAAAGAGATGAAGGTGGCGATGACGCTGACCGGTGCGAAAACAATCGGTGAAATCAGCAAAGACTCTCTGGTGCAGGAGCTCAGTAAGCTGCCTGCGGCGCTGGCCCCTCTTTCTCAGGGAAACGCGGCCTGATCTCCCCCGGTTAGCCTTCCCTTCTTCCGCGCCCGACTTCCCCCTCGGGCGCTTTTTTTGTTGAAAATAACACCTGCGTAACATTCTGGATAAGAAAATTTGACACACCCCGCCTCTCCGCAATTGTATAGACAAGCAAATACAAGAACACAAAAACAACATCACATCGGAGGGGAACGTATGACGTATTCAGGTCGGGTGGATATTCAGCAGGTGATCGATGAAAGTCCTTTTTCAGGGTTTCACTGGCTTCTTATTGTGCTGGGCTTTCTGGTGCTGGCGATCGATGGGTTTGATACCGCAGCGATGGGTTACATTGCGCCTACGCTGTCGACGGAGTGGGGAATACATAAACAGGATCTGGGGCCGGTGCTGAGTGCGGCGCTGCTGGGGCTGTCGCTGGGAGCCCTTATTGCAGGTCCGGTATCGGACAGGATGGGACGCAAGCGCGTGCTGGTCTTTTCGTGTCTGTTCTTCGGCCTGGCGAGCCTGGGCACGGCCTGGGCGCAAAGTCTGAATACCCTGACGCTATGGCGATTTCTGACAGGCCTCGGCCTCGGCGCTGCCATGCCTAACGCCATCACGCTGATCTCCGAGTTTGCCCCCCAGCGCTGCCGCGCCATGGCAATTAACACCATGTACTGCGGCTTCCCTCTGGGTGCGGCGGGCGGCGGAGCAATCTCGTCCTGGCTTATCCCTCACCATGGCTGGCGAAGCGTGCTGCTGACCGGCGCGATTGCGCCGCTGATTTTAACGGTGCTGCTGGCGCTGCTGTTGCCGGAGTCGGTGAAGTTTCTGGTGCAGCGCGGGAAAGACGTCGCCCAGGTTCGCCGCATCGCCAGCCGGTTCGCCCGCAGCACGCTGGATAGCGTCACGGGCTTTTTCCTCGCCGAGGAGAAAGTCGCGTCGAAAAAAGGCAGCGTGTCGCAGCTGTTTTCCATGCCCTGGCTGCCCGGCACCCTGATGCTGTGGGTCACCTATTTTATGGGGCTGGTGATTTATTACGTCCTGCTGAGCTGGATGCCAACGCTGATGCAGGGGATGGGATATGCGCTGGCGGAATCCGCCTGGCTCACCTCGCTGTTCACCTTCGGCGGCACCGCTGGCATTTTGCTCGCGGGCTGGATGATGGATCGCTGGGAAGCGCACAAGGTGGTCGCGTGTGGTTTCGTGCTGACGATGGGCCTGATTCTTTTACTCGGCATTGAGCATAACCATATCGCCCTGTTTGGCGGGTTAATTTTCCTGATGGGGATCGCGATGAACGGCGCGCAGTCGGGCATGCAGACCCTGGCCGCCACCTTTTACCCTACCGAGTGCCGAGCGACGGGTATCGCCTGGATGCAGGGGATCGGCCGCTTCGGCGGCGTGGCGGGCACCATGACTAGCGCCCAGCTTCTTTCCATGCAGTGGCAGGCGGACAGTATTTTAATGATCCTCAGCGTACCTGCTCTCGTGGCTGCGGCGGCAACCGTCTACAAAATGCTGTATAGCCGCGCGCAGGAGCCGGGCGTCGCCTAGTCCCTCTCTTTTCTGCTATTCTGCCCCCGCAATTAAGGGGGCAGCATGCTTAACATCGTCTTATTCGAACCAGAAATTCCGCCGAACACCGGCAATATTATCCGCCTGTGCGCCAACACCGGTTTTCGTCTGCACATCATTGAGCCGATGGGCTTTACGTGGGACGACAAACGTCTGCGCCGCGCGGGGCTGGACTACCATGAGTTTACCGCCGTCGTTCGTCATCACGATTACGCCGCGTTTCTGGGATCCGAAAAACCACAGCGCATGTTCGCCCTGACCACCAAAGGTACGCCAGCGCACAGCGCCGTAAGCTATCAGGACGGGGATTATCTGATGTTTGGTCCGGAAACCCGCGGCCTGCCGGCCACCATTCTGGATGCCATGCCCGCTGAGCAGAAAATTCGTATTCCGATGATGCCGGACAGCCGCAGCATGAACCTGTCGAATGCGGTGTCGGTGGTGGTGTATGAGGCGTGGCGCCAGCTGGGTTATCCCGGCGCGATATTGCGTAGCTAAAACAGTTCGGGTGGCTTACGCCACCCGATTCGTCGTGTTTAGCCTGCTACCGCGATACGTTTCATATCGGTCATGTAGCCACGCAGTTTCTGGCCCACTTTCTCGATTTCGTGGCTGCGAATCGCTTCGTTGACGTCACGCAGCTGCGCGTTATCAACCGCTCCTTCCGCAATCGCCTGGCCCAGATCGCCCGCTTGCAGGGTGGTCATGAACTCTTTCAGCAGCGGTACGCAGGCGTAAGAGAACAGGTAGTTACCGTACTCGGCGGTATCGGAGATCACCACGTTCATCTCATACAGACGTTTACGGGCGATGGTGTTTGCGATCAGCGGCAGCTCGTGCAGCGATTCGTAGTACGCAGATTCTTCAATGATGCCCGAATCCACCATGGTTTCGAACGCCAGCTCAACGCCCGCTTTCACCATCGCGATCATCAGGACGCCTTTATCGAAGTACTCCTGCTCGGTGATCTTGCCGTCATACTGTGGTGCGGTTTCGAACGCGGTTTTACCGGTCTCTTCGCGCCAGGTCAGCAGTTTCTTATCGTCATTCGCCCAGTCCGCCATCATGCCGGAAGAGAACTCGCCGGAGATAATGTCGTCCATATGTTTCTGGAACAGCGGCGCCATGATGGTTTTCAGCTGTTCAGAGAGTGCGAACGCGCGCAGTTTTGCCGGGTTGGACAGTCGGTCCATCATCAGCGTAATGCCGCCCTGCTTCAGCGCTTCGGTGATGGTTTCCCAGCCGAACTGAATCAGTTTTTCCGCGTATGCCGGATCGGTGCCTTCTTCCACCAGCTTGTCGAAGCACAGCAGAGAGCCGGCCTGGAGCATGCCGCACAGGATGGTCTGCTCGCCCATCAGGTCAGATTTCACTTCCGCAACGAAGGAAGATTCCAGCACGCCCGCACGATGGCCGCCAGTGGCCGCTGCCCAGGCTTTGGCAATCGCCATGCCTTCGCCTTTCGGATCGTTTTCCGGGTGAACGGCGATCAGCGTCGGTACGCCGAAGCCACGTTTGTATTCTTCGCGCACTTCGGTGCCCGGGCACTTCGGTGCCACCATCACCACGGTGATGTCTTTACGGATCTGCTCGCCCACTTCAACGATGTTGAAGCCGTGGGAGTAACCCAGCGCGGCGCCGTCTTTCATCAGCGGCTGTACGGAACGCACAACGTCAGAGTGCTGCTTGTCTGGCGTCAGGTTAACCACCAGATCCGCCTGCGGGATCAGCTCTTCGTAGGTGCCCACTTTGAAGCCGTTTTCGGTCGCTTTACGCCAGGACGCGCGCTTTTCAGCAATCGCTTCTTTACGCAGGGCGTAGGAGATATCCAGCCCGGAGTCACGCATGTTCAGGCCCTGGTTCAGACCCTGTGCGCCACAGCCGACAATGACCACTTTTTTACCCTGAAGGTAGCTCGCGCCATCAGCAAATTCATCGCGCGCCATGAAGCGGCATTTGCCCAGCTGCGCCAGCTGCTGGCGCAAGTTCAGTGTATTAAAGTAGTTAGCCATGGGTGATACCTCGTGATGTTGTGTGTCTTATTGTTCGGTTCGCGTTTCAGCGAGAATGTACCCACATTACAACAGGAAATTTATTGCGGAAATTGATATATTCACAACGTCACATTGCAATTTATGCAATGTAAAAAGAGGGAGTGGAATCGGTGGATTTACGCGATCTGAAAATGTTCCTGCACCTGGCGGAAAGCCGTCACTTTGGCCGTAGCGCCCGGGCGATGCACGTCAGCCCCTCCACGCTGTCGCGCCAGATCCAGCGCCTTGAGGAAGACCTCGGCCAGCCGCTGTTCGTGCGCGATAACCGCACCGTCACCCTCACGGAAGCAGGTGAAGAGCTGCGCATCTTTGCTCAGCAGACGTTATTACAGTACCAGCAGCTGCGACACACCATCGACCAGCAGGGGCCGTCGCTTTCCGGCGAGCTGCATATTTTCTGTTCCGTGACCGCTGCCTACAGCCATCTTCCCCCCATTCTCGACCGCTTCCGCGCGGAACATCCGTCGGTTGAAATTAAGCTCACCACCGGCGATGCCGCCGACGCGATGGAAAAAGTGGTGACGGGCGAAGCGGATCTGGCGATTGCCGGAAAACCTGAAACGCTGCCGGGGGCGGTGGCGTTCTCGATGCTGGAGAATCTGGCGGTAGTGCTGATTGCCCCGGCGCTGCCCTGCCCGGTGCGCAACCAGGTTTCGGTGGAGAAACCGGACTGGTCCACGGTGCCGTTTATCATGGCCGATCAAGGGCCGGTGCGCCGCCGCATTGAGCTGTGGTTCCGCCGCCAGAAGATCAGTAACCCGTCGATTTACGCCACGGTCGGCGGCCATGAGGCGATGGTATCGATGGTGGCGCTCGGCTGCGGCGTAGCGCTGCTACCGGAAGTGGTGCTGGAAAACAGCCCAGAGCCGGTGCGCAATCGCGTGATGATTTTAGAACGCAGCGACGAGAAAACGCCGTTCGAGCTAGGCGTGTGCGCACAAAAAAAGCGGCTGCATGAGCCGCTTATTGATGCGTTCTGGACGATATTGCCGAACCACTAAAGCCGGGTGGAGCTGCGCTTACACGGCCTACACGCAGTTCAAACCTTAGAACGTAGGCCTGATAAGCGCAGCGCCATCAGGCATTTTCCCGAACAACCTAACCCGCCAGGAAGAAACGGAACGCCGGGTTGTGGGTTTCGTCATGGCACTCATAGCCCAGCTCGTTCAGGCGCGTTTCGAAATCCGGCTCGTGCTCGCCCAGCTCGAACGCCGCCAGTACGCGGCCATAGTCGGTGCCGTGGCTGCGGTAGTGGAACAGAGAGATGTTCCAGTGCGTGCCCAACGTGTGCAGGAACTTGAGCAGCGCGCCCGGCGATTCCGGGAACTCGAAGCTGAACAGGCGTTCCTTCAGCGGCTTGGATGGACGGCCGCCGACCATGTAACGCACGTGCAGCTTCGCCATCTCGTCGTCGGAGAGATCGACCACGCTGTAACCGCCGTCATGCAGCAGGCTGAGGATCTCTTTGCGCTCCTCCACGCCACGGCTCAGACGCACGCCGACAAAAATGCACGCATCTTTGGCATCGGCAAAGCGGTAGTTGAACTCCGTTACCGAACGACCGCCCAGCAGCTGACAGAACTTCAGGAAGCTGCCCTTCTCTTCCGGAATGGTCACCGCCAGCAGCGCTTCACGCTGCTCACCCAGCTCACAGCGCTCGGAAACGTAGCGCAGACCGTGGAAGTTCACGTTGGCACCGGAAAGCACGTGCGCCAGACGCTCGCCGCGAATATTGTGCTGGGCGATGTATTTTTTCATTCCCGCCAGCGCCAGCGCGCCGGATGGTTCCGCCACCGCACGCACATCCTCGAAGAGATCTTTCATCGCCGCGCAGATAGCGTCGCTGTCGACGGTGACGATATCGTCGAGATACTCCTGGCACAGGCGGAACGTTTCGTCGCCAATGCGCTTCACCGCCACGCCCTCGGCGAACAGCCCGACGCGCGGCAGATCTACCGGATGTCCGGCGTCCAGCGCCGCCTTCAGGCAGGCAGAGTCTTCCGCTTCAACCGCAATCACTTTGATCTGCGGCATCAGCTGTTTGATCAGCACCGCCACACCTGCGGCTAAGCCACCGCCGCCCACCGGGACGAAAACGCGGTCGAGATGGGCGTCCTGCTGCAACAGTTCCAGCGCCAGCGTACCCTGCCCGGCAATCACCATCGGGTGATCGAACGGCGGCACCCAGGTGAAGCCCTGCTGCTGCGCCAGCTCAATCGCTTTGGCTTTGGCTTCGTCAAAGTTAGCGCCGTGAAGCAGCACTTCTCCGCCGAACCCGCGCACCGCGTCGACCTTGATATCTGCGGTGGCGACCGGCATCACGATCAGCGCCTTCAGCCCCAGACGCGCCGAGGAGAACGCCACGCCCTGCGCGTGATTGCCCGCCGAGGCGGTAATCACCCCGCGCGCTTTCTGCTCGTCCGTCAGCCCGGCCATCATCGCGTAGGCGCCGCGCAGCTTGAAGCTGTGCACCGGCTGCCTGTCTTCACGCTTCACCAGAATGACGTTGTCGAGACGCGAAGAGAGTTTGTCCATTTTTTGCAGGGGCGTGACCTGCACCGCTTCATAGACCGGCGCGCGTAGCACCGCTCTCAGGTATTCCGCCCCCTCCGGGGCGGCGGATAAGGGTTGTGACTCGGCCATCATTAGCCCCCCAGTTTAGATTTATCGCGCACCGCGCCTTTATCTGCACTGGTGGCAAGACTCGCGTAAGCGCGCAGGGCGAAGGAGACTTCACGCTGACGATCTTTCGGCGTCCAGGCTTTGTCGCCGCGGGCTTCCTGCGCTTCACGACGGGCCGCAATCTCCTGGTCACTCAGCTTCAGCTGAATGCCGCGGTTCGGAATGTCGATTTCGATCAGGTCGCCATCTTCGATGATCGCGATATTGCCGCCGCTTGCCGCTTCTGGCGAGACGTGACCAATGGAGAGGCCTGACGTGCCGCCAGAGAAACGACCATCGGTGATCAGCGCGCAAGCTTTGCCGAGGCCCATCGATTTCAGGAAGGTGGTCGGGTAGAGCATCTCCTGCATGCCGGGGCCGCCTTTCGGCCCTTCGTAGCGAATGACCACCACGTCGCCTTCCACCACTTTGCCGCCGAGGATAGCGTCTACCGCTTCGTCCTGGCTTTCATACACTTTTGCCGGGCCGGTAAAATTCAGGATGCTGTCGTCCACGCCTGCGGTTTTCACAATGCAGCCATTTTCCGCGAAGTTACCGTACAGCACGGCCAGACCGCCGTCTTTGCTGTAGGCATGTTCCAGCGAGCGAATGCAGCCTTCGGCGCGATCGTCATCCAGCGTGTCCCAGCGGCAATCCTGTGAGAACGCCTGGGTGGTACGGATGCCCGCCGGACCGGCGCGATACATGTTTTTCACCGCGTCGTCTTTGGTCAGCATCACGTCGTACTGCTCCAGCGACTCCGGCAGCGTCAGGCCGAGCACGTTTTTCACGTCGCGGTTCAGCAGCCCGGCACGATCCAGCTCGCCGAGAATACCAATCACGCCACCCGCACGGTGGACATCTTCCATGTGGTACTTCTGGGTACTCGGCGCGACTTTACACAGCTGCGGCACTTTGCGGGAGAGCTTGTCGATGTCGCTCATAGTGAAGTCGATTTCAGCTTCCTGCGCGGCGGCCAGCAGGTGCAGAACGGTGTTGGTGGAACCGCCCATGGCGATATCCAGCGTCATGGCGTTTTCAAACGCCGCTTTGCTGGCGATGTTGCGCGGCAGCGCGCTGGCGTCGTCCTGCTCGTAGTAGCGTTTGGTCAGCTCAACGATGCGCTTACCGGCGTTAAGGAACAGCTGTTTACGATCGGCGTGGGTCGCCAGCAGAGAGCCGTTGCCCGGCTGAGAAAGGCCCAGCGCTTCGGTCAGGCAGTTCATGGAGTTGGCGGTGAACATCCCGGAACAGGAGCCGCAGGTCGGGCACGCGGAACGTTCCACCTGGTCGCTCTGCTCGTCAGAGACTTTCGGGTCCGCGCCCTGGATCATCGCATCGACCAGGTCGAGCTTGATGATTTTGTCGGAGAGCTTGGTTTTCCCCGCTTCCATTGGGCCACCAGAGACGAAGATCACCGGAATGTTCAGGCGCAGGGAAGCCATCAGCATCCCCGGGGTGATTTTGTCGCAGTTGGAGATACAGACCATCGCATCGGCGCAGTGGGCATTAACCATGTACTCCACCGAGTCGGCGATCAGCTCGCGCGACGGCAGTGAATAGAGCATTCCCCCGTGGCCCATTGCGATACCGTCATCCACCGCAATGGTGTTGAACTCTTTCGCCACGCCGCCGGAGGCTTCGATTTGCTCGGCAACCAGCTTACCGAGATCGCGCAGGTGCACGTGGCCCGGTACAAACTGGGTGAAGGAGTTCACCACGGCGATAATTGGCTTGCCGAAATCGGCGTCGGTCATTCCGGTGGCGCGCCACAGTGCGCGGGCACCCGCCATATTACGGCCGTGGGTGGTGGTGGCTGAACGATACTTAGGCATGCTTTATTTACTCCCGTCTGACTATTTAATGGGACGGTGCGTGCCGTCCCAAATTTATATTTAGTGATTAACCTGATCCAACCAGCCGTATTTGTCTTCTGTTTCGCCGGTGAACAGGCCGAAGAAGGCTTGCTGAATGCGTTTGGTGACCGGGCCACAGCGGCCTTCGCCCACCTGAATGCCATCGACGCTACGCACCGGCGTAATTTCAGCCGCGGTACCGGACATGAACACTTCGTCAGCCAGGTACAGGGATTCGCGGGACAGTACCTGCTCGCGCACTTCGATACCCAGATCTTTTGCCAGCTTGATGATGGCGTCGCGGGTGATGCCCGGCAGCGCGGACGAAGTGAATGGCGGCGTAAACAGAATGCCGTCTTTCACTTCAAACAGGTTTTCACCCGCGCCTTCGGAGATGTAGCCATTCACATCCAGCGCGATACCTTCCTGATAGCCGTGACGGCGCGCTTCGCTGCCGACCAGCAGTGAGGAAAGGTAGTTACCGCCCGCTTTAGCCGCAGTCGGGATAGTGTTTGGCGCCACGCGGTTCCAGGAAGAAACCATTGCGTCGATCCCCTGATCCAGCGCTTCCGCGCCCAGGTAGGCGCCCCACGGGAACGCGGCAATGATCACATCGGTGTTATAGCCAGCGGGCGGGTTGACGCCCATGCCAACATCACCCACGAAGACCAGCGGACGAATATAGGCGCTGGTCAGTTTGTTCTGGCGAATCACCTCGCGGCAGGCTTCCATCAGCTCATCAACGCTTTGGGAGACCGGGAAACGATAAATTTTGGCTGAGTCATGCAGACGCTGCATGTGTTCGCGATGGCGGAACACCACTGGCCCTTTGTGAGAGTCGTAGCAACGGATCCCTTCAAACACGGAGGTGCCGTAGTGCAGCGCGTGGGACATCACGTGAACTTTCGCGTCTTCCCAGCGAACCATCTCACCATTGAACCAAATGTAATCAGCTTTTTTTGTCGTCATTTTTTCGTCCTGTCACGCTTAAGCGCGGATTTGTTGTGATGTGGTTGTGCTCTGGCAGATGGCAACATGGGCAACGTCTACCAGTTTTGATAACTGACTAAACAGTAAGTCGACCGGCCGCGGGCTGGCAACGGTTAATTCGATACTGATGTTCTGCGCGTCGGTGGCCGTTTCCATATTCATAGAGCAAATCTGAAAGCCACGGTGGCGAACCACGCGCAATACGCGTTCTAACGTTTCCGGGTTGAAGCGAGCCTGCACGGCGACCTGATGTTGCATCATGATAATTTCTCCAGCATTTGTGAGTTACTGGCACCGGGCGGTACCAACGGCCAGACGTTCTCAAGCTCGTCGATTGAGACATGAAGCAGGTATGGCCCTTCGCTTGACAGCATGGTGTCGAGTGCCGCTTCAACCTGGTCTTTACGGGTGATGTGCTGGCCAGGAATGCCGAAGGCGCTGGCCAGGGTGAGGAAATCGGGGTTATCGGTCAGGGTCGTTTCGCTGTAACGCTCCTGGAAGAACAGCTGCTGCCACTGGCGAACCATGCCTAAACGCTGGTTATCGAGCAAGACGATCTTCAGCGGTAACTGCTTACGCTTCACGGTGCCGAGCTCCTGGACGTTCATCATGAAGGAGCCGTCACCGGAGATACAGATAACGGTATCGTTCGGGCGGGCAACCTGCGCGCCAACGGCTGCTGGCAGACCGAAGCCCATCGTGCCTAAGCCGCTCGAGGTGATAAAGTTCTCCGGGCGGGTGTAGGTCATGTGCTGGGCTGACCACATCTGATGCTGGCCGACATCCGTCGTTACCACGCTGTCTGCGGGTTTACGGTCTGACAGCTGTTTCAACAGCAGCGGCGCATAGATGGCGTCGCCTGGGTGATCGTAACGCCACGCGTGTTCAGTACGCATATCAGCGGTGTGCTGACGCCATGGGTTGATATCCAGCGGCTGCTCCAGCGCCGGTAACAGCGCGTTAAGATCGCCCTGCAACGCGACATGCGCCTGACGCAGTTTGTTCATCTCCGCCGGGTCGATGTCCATATGGATCACTTTGGCGTTCGGCGCGAAGGTATTCAGCTTGCCGGTAACGCGGTCGTCAAAACGGGCGCCGACGGCGATAAGCAAGTCGCATTCCTGCACCGCCAGGTTTGCCGCTTTGGTACCATGCATCCCCAGCATGCCGAGGTAGTACGGGTAATCCGCCTCTACCGCACCGAGACCTTTCAGCGTGCAGGTGGCGGGCATTTGCGTGGTAGCAATGAACGCGCGAAGCGCCGGAACAGCCTGCGCCATGCCCACGCCGCCGCCTACGTACAGCATCGGTTGTTTGGCCTGCGCCATCATCTGACGCGCCTCTTCCACCTCTGCATGCGGGAACGCATTATCGCTTTCCACGGTAGAGAAATGCGGCTCCAGATCGCCGAGTGCAACCTGGATATCTTTCGGGATATCAACCAGAACCGGGCCAGGACGGCCAGAGCTGGCAACCTCGAACGCTTCGGCCATCACCCGCGGCAGCTCTTCGAGAGACTGAACGAGGAAGCTGTGTTTGGTGCAGGCCAGCGATAAACCGAGCACATCCACTTCCTGGAAGGCATCGGTGCCGATGAACGGAGAGGCCACCTGGCCGGTGATCGCCACCACGGGTACGGAATCGAGCAGCGCGTCAGCCAGGCCGGTGATCAGGTTCGTTGCGCCCGGACCGGAGGTGGCCATACAGACGCCGGTTTTACCGGTCGCACGGGCATAACCGATGGCGGCCATCGCTGCGCCCTGCTCGTGTCGGCACAACAGGTGTTCCACGCCGCCGTCATACAGTGCATCGTAAATCGGCATAATTGCGCCACCCGGATAACCGAATACGGTTTCGACTCCCTGCGCGCGCAACGCATGTACTACCCATTGTGCCCCATTCATAGTTAGTTCCCCGTCATAAATCTGGAGAAACAGAATTTTGTGCTAGTCGTCATTCTCTGCTCCTCATTTAAGTTTTTTAGTCATAAAAAAACCCCCGGACCTTTCGGTGCGGGGGTCTTAGTTCGTTAAGGCTTGATTTCTAAGCCTTTCCTCGTCCAAGTGCAGCCCCGCACGGTGGGATAATAATCACCACCACGCTAATCACGACCAGGCTAATCACTCGTAGAAGGGCTGTCATTTTCAGTTCTTTTTGCATCTTGTTCGAAGGAATACCTAAAGAGTTACCACAGATATTTCATCTGACACAAGATTTTTTTATGACCTATATCTGTAGCATGCGAACTATTTCTTTCAAAATCGTTGTTTTATATAGGGAAAAAATAGAAATGAAGATTTTTCATTTTTTGTCCTGTTTCATCAGGCAAGGCGCGCATGATTTCTTTTCTGCGAGGCCGATTCCACCGACATTTAAGGATTACATTTTGCCGCTAAAAGGCTGGAACGAGCGCCGTAATTCAGTGAATTAGTGCTAAACAGGAAAAAATGACGCTGGCATAGTCACCGCCAAGGAGGGCTTATGTCACTGTCAGTTGTTTATACACGCGTGGCCATCGGCGTGAAGGCACCGCTTATTTCTGTAGAGGTTCATTTAAGTAATGGACTGCCCGGACTGACGCTGGTCGGCTTACCAGAAACGACCGTTAAAGAGGCGAGGGATCGCGTGCGCAGCGCAATTATTAATAGCGGTTATGCTTTTCCGGCGAAGAAGATCACCATTAACCTTGCGCCCGCCGATTTGCCAAAGGAGGGAGGGCGATATGATTTACCTATTGCTATAGCGCTTCTCGCGGCTTCTGAACAGCTCAATACGCCAGGGCTAAGCTCGTATGAGTTCGTGGGTGAATTAGCGCTTACAGGGGCGTTAAGAGGCGTTCCCGGAGCAATCTCGGGTGCGCTTGAAGCCATACGCGCGGGAAGACAAATCATTGTGGCCAATGAAAATGCCTCTGAAGTAAGCCTTATCGCCGAAAAGGGGTGTCTTGTCGCAGGACATTTGCAAGAGGTTTGCGCCTGGCTGGAAGGCCGACACGAGCTTGCCGAGCCGCAGGAGAATGACGAGGTGGCGCCAGCTTCGCCCGAGGATCTCAGCGATATTATGGGTCAGGAACAGGGTAAACGGGCGTTAGAGATAACGGCCGCGGGTGGGCATAACCTGTTACTGATAGGTCCGCCAGGCACGGGGAAAACGATGCTGGCGAGCAGATTGAGCGGCCTGTTGCCACCCCTCAATAATCATGAAGCACTGGAAAGCGCCGCGATATTTAGCCTGGTCAGTTCTACGTCGCTGCATAAACAGTGGCGCCGCCGTCCTTTCCGCTCTCCACACCACAGTGCGTCTCTTACCGCGATGGTGGGCGGGGGTTCGATCCCCGGACCGGGTGAAATCTCACTGGCGCACAACGGCATTTTGTTTCTGGATGAATTGCCAGAGTTTGAACGCCGCGTGCTGGATGCATTGCGGGAGCCGATTGAATCCGGCGAAATCCATTTGTCTCGTACACGGGCCAAAATAAGCTACCCTGCGCAGTTTCAGCTAGTCGCGGCGATGAACCCTAGCCCTACGGGTCATTATCAGGGCAATCATAACCGCTGTACGCCGGAGCAGACGCTGCGCTATCTGAGTAAGCTGTCTGGCCCCTTTCTCGACCGTTTTGATTTATCTCTCGAGATCCCCCTGCCCCCGCCCGGTCTGCTGAGGCAAACCGGTATTAGGGGCGAAAGCTCAGCAACTGTGCGTGAACGGGTTATTGCGGCGCAGGCGCGGCAGTATGCTCGTCAGAACAGGCTGAATGCCCGGCTGGATAACAGCGGGATCCGACAGTTTTGTTCTCTCAACGCTGAAGATGCAGGCTGGCTGGAAGAGACACTGACGCGGTTTGGGCTATCCATTCGCGCGTGGCAGCGTTTGTTGAAAGTAGCGCGCACGGTCGCCGACGTGGAGGGCTGCCCCGGAATAGAGAGGCGGCATTTGCAGGAGGCATTAAGTTACCGTGCGATCGATCGGCTGCTGTTGCATCTGCAAAAAATGCTGGCGTAAAAAAAGGGGCCGTAGCCCCTTCTCTTCTTAATCGTCAGACTCGGTGTAGTCTTCTGCACCTTCCATCTGCGGCTTGCCGCCAGACAGCGTATGGAAACGCTTAGGACGCTTAATGCGAGCCATATACTTGATCCATACACGTTCTGCATCAGACTGCGGCTCACGCTCACCACGGCAAACAGAGACAAACTGTTTTTCATCTTCGGTTGCCGGTTCACGTTTACCCAGATCCAGCTCGTTAAAGGCATAACCATGGCGCTCAAGAAGTTGAGCTTCTTTGATAGTGAAATCGCCGTGACGAGAGAACCCGCGCGGGTAATGTTTATTGTCGAAAAAACGATTAGTCGTCGTAAAGCTTTCCGCCATCCTACACGCTCCTAATTCTTTGGCCGAGCTATTTATGGCGCGGAGTATTAGTTACGCTTGACAGAGTGTAAAACAAAACATTTAAATCATAACGACAAATAATTTTGTGGAGAAAGATGTGGATACGGAATTGCTAAAAACTTTCCTCGAAGTGAGCAGAACGCGACACTTTGGGCGAGCAGCTGAAGCCCTCTACCTGACGCAGTCAGCAGTCAGTTTTCGTATTCGACAGCTGGAAAATCAACTGGGTGTGAACCTTTTTACCCGCCATCGCAACAATATTCGTTTAACACCGGCCGGTGAAAAGCTGTTGCCTTATGCAGAAACCCTGATGAATACCTGGCAGGCAGCGCGAAAGGAGGTTGCGCACACCTCCCGGCATAATGAATTCTCGATCGGTGCCAGCGCATCGCTATGGGAATGCATGCTCAGCCAATGGCTTATGCGGCTATATCGCACACACAACCATCTGCAATTTGAGGCGAGGATTGCGCAACGTCAGTCGCTGGTTAAGCAACTCCACGAGCGGCAGCTTGATCTGCTGATCACCACAGAAGCCCCCAAGATGGACGAATTTAGCAGCCAGATTGTTGGACAGTTTAGCCTGGCGCTCTATGCATCGGAGCCTGCAATGATGAAGGCCGACCTGAATTATTTACGCCTGGAATGGGGGCCTGATTTTCAGCAACACGAGACGGGGTTAATTGCCAGCGATGATATCCCGCAGCTCACGACAAGCTCAGCGGAGATCGCATGCCAGCATCTTCCCGCATTGAAAGGCTGTACCTGGTTACCTGTTCGCTGGGCGGATAATAAACCTACACTCCATGTTGTCACCGATTCGACAACGCTCTCCAGACCGCTGTATGCCATTTGGCTGCAAAACAGCGATAAGCAGTCGCAGATAAAAGATCTGTTAAAAACCAGCATACTGGATTAACGCAAAAGCCTGCGGAAACGCAGGCTGCTTATTCTTCAGGAAGGTGTTGAGCTACTTTGCAGGCAAAAAAAAATCCTTTGCCGAAGCAAAGGATTCTATATGGCAGGGGCGGAGAGACTCGAACTCGCGACACCCGGTTTTGGAGACCGGTGCTCTACCAACTGAGCTACGCCCCTAAAGTTTTTGCCATTAAGCCTGCCGGAAGGGCAGGCTTAATGTCTTAATAAGTGGCGGAACGGACGGGACTCGAACCCGCGACCCCCTGCGTGACAGGCAGGTATTCTAACCGACTGAACTACCGCTCCACCGAATACTTCTGTAACCACCGGATTAATGCACCGGCTTACTAATTCTTAATTTGATGCCTGGCAGTTCCCTACTCTCACATGGGGAGACCCCACACTACCATCGGCGCTACGGCGTTTCACTTCTGAGTTCGGCATGGGGTCAGGTGGGACCACCGCGCTACAGCCGCCAGGCAAATTCTGTTATCTGTATCAGGCTGAAAATCGTGTCTGTCTCTCGTTCGCCAAAACACCTTCGGCGTTGTAAGGTTAAGCCTCACGGTTCATTAGTATCGGTTAGCTCAACGCATCGCTGCGCTTACACACCCGACCTATCAACGTCGTCGTCTTCAACGTTCCTT
>NZ_JBJJTG010000013.1:0-112498 GCF_046054285.1 Enterobacter sp. DN | reverse complement strand
CCCACACAGATTGTCTGATAAATTGTTAAAGAGCAGTTGCGACGCGCTTCAGCGCTCTGTCGCGAGGTGGCGTATATTACGCTTTCCTCTTTCAGAGTCAACCCGTTATTTCAGGATTTTTTCTCTTCAGCCGACCGGGTTATCTGTGAAGTGATTCACATCCGCCGTGTCGATGGAGGCGCATTATAGGGAGTTCCCGAGCGACCGCAACAGAAAAGTTGCAAAAAAATGACTGACTGCTGTATTCCCCAGCAAAACCCCGCCTTATACCTTTTTACGCACAGACTTATCCACAATCTATTGATGATCCCGGTGTGATCCAGCGATTTGAACACTATACTAGCGGCAAATATTTCTCTCGCGGGCCAACCTCATGACGACACAACGACTTCAACGTGACTGGCGTATCCCAACCGCCGGGCTCGCCGTGCTGGTGTTACTTATGGCAGGTTTTGCACTGCATACGCACTGGAATGCTTTTATTCAGTGGTGCCTCGCCACCCAGATCACCCTGCACCGATATCTGGTGATGTATCTGCTGCAACTTAATAATCATCAGTACAGCGGTGGGCTATGGTTGTTAACCGGTGCGTTTCTTTATGGTGTACTCCATGCCGTTGGACCTGGGCACGGCAAATTTATCGTCACCACGTATCTCACCACCAATAAAGAGAGCCAGCTCGCGGCGCGCGTCGTACCGTTTATCGGTAGCATGATGCAGGGCGTCAGCGCGATCGTCTTTGTCTTTATCCTGGCGGTTGGATTGAACCTCGCGTCAGGAGATATCAGCACCAGCCGTTGGTACGTCGAGAAAATCAGCGCCGTGCTGATTGCCGTCTTCGGCGCGTTTATCATTTATCAGGCGCTCAGCAGCCTGCGTCCGCGCAAAATGGCGATTAGCGCCATCAAGCCGCTTCACCAGCATAATGAACGCTGTGGCTGCTGCCATCACGGCGTAGGGGTGGATCTGACTAAAAGCGACTGGAAAACCCGTCTGGGCGTGGTGCTGGCCATTGGCGCACGCCCGTGCAGCGGGGCAATTATGATCCTGATGTTCTCGAATGCGCTCGGTATTATTAGCTGGGGGATTGCTGCTGTGATGACAATGTCGCTGGGCACGGCGCTGTCGATTATGGGGCTGTCGCTGGCAGTACGTTACGCGCGTGAACGCACAGTAACCTGGTTTGGCGGCGGCACGTCCCTGAACTGGGTAATGCCGATGGTCAAAATTGCCGGAGGGGTTGTTCTGATACTGTTCGCGACGATCCTGTTCCTGACGGTGATCCCCGTCAGCGCCGGCGGCGACTATATTGCCGCAGGATGCTAATAAAAGAAAACCCGCCAGCGGCGGGTTTTTTTATCACTCGTTAATTCGCGGATGCTGATCGACAAGGCGAGAGCGTTTTGTCTGGAGCGCCTCAATCTCTGCGTCAATATCTTCAATCTTCTGCTCTACATTATCGTAGTGCTCACGCAGGATCTCTTTCGCTTCCTGAATATCAGACGCCGCAGGCGTTGCCCCTTTCAACGGACGATTCGCCGTCTCCTTCATGGTAATACCGGTAATCAGGCCGATCACCGCAATGACCATCAGATAGTAAGCAGGCATCATCAGGTTCTGCGTGCTCTCCACCAGTGAAGCAGCAAGCGTCGGCGTCAGGCCCGCAATCAGAACGGAGATATTAAAGGCTGCCGCCAGCGCACTGTAGCGAATATGCGTCGGGAACATTGCCGGCAGCGTAGAAGCCATCACCCCGATGAAGCAGTTGAGGATCACCGCCAGCATCAGCAGACCGGCGAAAATCAGCCCCAGCACATTGCTGTTAATCAGAATAAAGGCCGGGATTGCCAGTGCGAACAGGGCGACGCTGCCGAGAATAATGAATGGCTTACGGCCAAAGCGGTCGCTCAGCAGACCCATAATCGGCTGCACAAACAGCATACCCACCATGATGGCGATAATAATCAGCACACCGTGGTCTTCCGAGTAGTGCAGGTTATGCGACAGGTAGCTCGGCATGTAGGTCAACAGCATGTAATAGGTCACGTTGGTGGAAATCACCAGACCAATACAGGTCAGCAGGCTGCGCCAGTGTTTGGTCGCAATCTCCTTGAACGACACTTTCGGGCCATCCTGTAACCCTTCACGGTCACCCTGCTCCAGCTTTTCAACGTGCTGCTGGAACGCAGGCGTCTCTTCCAGGGCGTGACGCAGATAAAGCCCAATGATGCCCAGCGGCAGCGCCAGGAAGAACGGAATACGCCAGCCCCAGTCAAGGAAGTTCTCTTCACCCACTACGGTTGAGATCAGAACCACAACCCCCGCGCCCATGACAAAACCGGCAATCGAACCAAAGTCCAGCCAGCTGCCCATAAAGCCACGTTTACGGTCCGGAGAATATTCAGCGACAAAAATCGATGCGCCGGTATATTCGCCACCAACGGAGAAGCCCTGCGCCATCTTACAGATCAACAGCAGAATCGGCGCCCATATACCAATAGTTGCATACGACGGAATAAGGCCGATACAGAATGTACTTATCGACATGATGACAATGGTAATAGCCAGGATCTTCTGGCGACCATATTTATCACCCAGCATGCCGAAGAAAAGGCCACCGAGAGGACGAATCAGGAAGGGAACGGAGAACGTACCCAGCGCAGCAATCATCTGCAAGCTGGGATCGGCACCAGGGAAGAACACTTTACCAAGTGCATAGGCCACAAAGCCGTAAACACCAAAATCGAACCACTCCATCGCATTACCGAGCGAGGCCGCTGTAATCGCTTTGCGCAGTTTCGCGTCATCAATAATGGTGACATCGCGCAGCGTGATGGGTTTTACTTTTTTCCTTCTAAGCATAGCTTTCCTCGTAGACTCAGCCCTGTCCGTTTCACAGCGCATTTTACAAGCTGTGAACCAGAGACCCGCTCCATGCGAATCTCCTTATTCAAGCGTAGCAGGTTTACTTACATTGACGTTTTACCTCAATACAACCGAACCTGTTGACGCCTGTCTGGGCAGTTAAAGACCTTTTTACCCTACCAGCGTTTATATATGTGATCAACTTCACACTTATTTTTCCTGTTCGTAAGTTGCCTTCAGCTTTTGTCAATTCACGATAAATAAGGTCATTCTAAACCCCCTTATCAAACAGATCTTAACGCCCGTTATTATTCCTCCCCAAACAAAATGCAAGCACATTTCTTCACAGCGAATTTACACAAAATTCAATTATTAACAGTGGGCAATCCTGTTTACATTCAATATGTGACGAAGATAACTAAAACAGCGTTTTATTTTCGTTGAATCATAATTCCAAAGATCGCATGATAAATCCGAACACGATATCCCAGCAGCTTTCAAATGAAGGAATGCTGAACACCTGAATTTCGCTCTACAGCATAAATAACGAATCGATTGGCCCTAAAAAAGGCAATCGTTTGAATTTGTTGATCTATTTTTTGAGCTTTCCGCCAGCCACGCGGACGAGATGTGAGGGTTAATGATGAAGATTAAAGCAACAATAGAACGCATCCCGGGCGGGATGATGCTGGTCCCGCTGGTACTTGGCGCGATATTAAATACGCTAGCCCCGAATACCGGTGCTTATTTTGGCGGTTTTACAAAAGGTATGATTACCGGAACGGTACCGATTCTGGCAGTCTGGTTCTTTTGCATCGGCGCATCTATTAACTTGCGTGCAACAGGTACGGTATTACGTAAATCAGGGACGCTGGTCATTACTAAAATTGCGGTCGCCTGGGTTGTTGCCATGATCTGTGCAATGTTCATTCCGGAGAATGGAATTCAGACCGGCTTCTTCGCCGGATTATCCGTTCTGGCCATAGTCTCAGCAATGGATATGACCAACGGCGGTCTCTATGCCAGCCTGATGAATCAATATGGCACCAAAGAAGAATCGGGCGCGTTCGTGCTGATGTCCCTGGAGTCGGGTCCGCTGATGACGATGTTGATTCTGGGTTCTGCCGGCCTTGCCTCTTTTGAACCACACCATTTTGTCGGGGCGATCCTGCCGTTCCTGATTGGTTTTGCGCTGGGCAACCTCGATCACGATCTGCGTGATTTCTTCAGCAAAGCCACCCCGGTACTGATCCCGTTCTTCGGCTTCGCGTTGGGCAATACCATCAACCTGAACGTGATTCTGGAAACCGGCCTGCTGGGCATTGTGCTGGGTGTTGCCGTCATCGTCATCACGGGTATTCCACTGATTATTGCAGACCGCGTCATCGGGGGCGGCAACGGAACCGCGGGCGTGGCCGCCTCTTCGGCCGCAGGCGCTGCGGTAGCCAACCCGGTGATTATCGCCCAGATTAACCCGGCCTTTGAACCCGTGGCCGCTTCCGCCACGGCTCTGGTTGCCGCCAGCGTGATTGTGACGGCAATTCTGGTCCCTGTCATCACGGCACTGTATGCCAGACGCTTTGGGCATGTGCCTGAGTCCCAAACAGAACCTGAAGCGGTAGAAATGCACCACTAACCCTTTCGCCCCCTCCTTAAAAAGAGGGGGCAATCACGTACCAAATATCTCTTCCACCATGCCATCCACCAGCCGTTTTGCCGAACAGAGTCTCGGCATTCCCAGCGCGACCGTTTGCCAGCTCTGCGTCACTGACCAGCTCACCGGATGTTTATCCGCCTGACACCAGTCCCCCAGCCACCCCAGCATATCTTTATAATCAATCAGACCGGGAGAAGCGGGCGTCGTCAGCCACTGATGGTAAAAATGCCGGGTGGTGGGAGAAGCATTAATTCCCTGTGCCAGATAGTTTGCAGCCATGCTGCGCAGATTATCTTTCAGCATGGCCGCCACATCGCTATTCGCCAGACGACAGGCATCGCCAAACGCCCCCCAGCGCAACTCTTCCAGCACGATAAAGCAGCGGCCAGCCAGCGACCAGCCGTCATACTGCCCGGCTCGCCAGCGGGTAAAAATTTGCTCGCTGTGCTCACCCGCCTGAACCGTAAGGCCGCGCTGCGCGAGCGCTTTCTCTTTATAGGCGGCACGCTGGTTGAAATGTGAGGAGAGCTCTTCGTACTGTTGCAACAATCCGGGCGGTTGAGGGAGGCGTGGATTCACCTGCTGGCGCAGGGCTACCAGCCTGTCGGACATACGGGTCAGCGCAAGGTGTCCGGGGTCGAGCATACCGGCCAGTTTCTCCGCCAGACCCAGCCGCAGCGCTGCATTTTCGTTGAGCATTCCCGCCATTGCCCACGGCCGCAGCCGGGTCTGCGTAATGATCTCCTGCGTCAAACGCTCACGAAATTGCAGTTGCTGTGGCCCCAGGAGGGAGTGACGTGCAGCGTCCGCCCCCTGGACCAAATCGACCATAAATTTTGGATGAATACACTCCAGCGTCCGCCCGGGACCGTCCAGTAGCTGTGTTGTCATGGTTGCTCTGCCGCGAATAAGGTTTGAATATCATCGCGTAACAGTCGGGTATCTTCCTGAATCCACGCCGCAGTAGTCATACTTTGCTTCAACAACTGGCTAAGCGCCCGGGTTGAATGTTCATTCTGCTGCCGCACGGCAAGGCTATCACGCAAGCTTTCCTGTAACCCGGTCAGGCACAACGAAAACTCTGCAAAGAACGTTGCCATACCTGCCGTAACAGAGACATCGACCTGCGCGGCCAAAGCTTTACGTATTTGATCGCAAAACTGATCGATATGTTGCGTAAATTTGCCATGAAGCTGAACGATGTCGATGACATAGCGTGTGCGCGTCACGACATACTCTTCCCAGCCCCAGCCGGGATTATTGAGCCAGCGCGAGACGGTATTACGTACGCTGCCTGCCCCTGCTGGCTGACTGGCGGGAGGGGTGTCCTGCACAATGGCATCATTAAATAAGCCGCGCGTATTGAAATTAAGCTGGTTTGCCTGAAACGCCGGGAAGCTAATCCGCGCCCGAAATCCGGCATGACTGAGCTGCTCCTTAATTCGCGTCTCGATGGGTCGCATCGCCTCATTCAACGATCGGGCGAGCGTAGACTCCAGCTGATCGAAGCGTAACGCCAGCTCCCGGCCAATTCTGCTCTGCGCATTCAGCATAATCTGCTCGCATGACGATCGGATCTTGCTCAGGACAATCTGCGCCTGCCCTTCATCGTCAAGCACCAGCTGCTGGATCGCATCCGCGTCGTCTGCACGCAAACTGGATGGCTCGCGCCCTGCTAAATCAAGAATAGACGGGCGGCTAAAAATGTCGCCCAGCGCCTGGTGAAGTTCACCTTTCTGGCGAAGCAGGAATGCATCCGTTGTGTTGAGCGCCTCTTCAACTTCATGCTGGACCTCATCGCTCACCACGCTCTGCCGCTGACGCAGCAACGTCATATCCTCTTCCAGACGCGCAATATTCAGCTCCAGCTCATCAAAAGCGACCGTCAGTCCCTGATGGCGAAAATCCAGGTATTCTCTGGCATTTTGCGCATAGTTCAGCAGCTTATGCGATGCCGACCGCAAAGCGAACAGCGAGGCGTTGGCGTAAGCCGCGTAAATCAGTTTGCGGATGGGCTGTTCGAACAGCGAATCCTCCCACAGCAGATCCGCCGCATGGCGAATATGGTCAATATCGTCCAGGTCGGCCGTTCGCCAGCGGCGGCCCAGCGCGGCCTCGGCAAAATCCTGTACCCAACGCTGATCCTGATGATCGGGAAGGCGCCCATGAACGTTCATCTCATAGCGGGCGCGGTTTGCCAGATAGGCCCACATGGAAGAGACCGGATAAATTTGCCCCGGAGAAATATTTCCTTTCATCAGCGTGCCGGAAATCATCGCCCGCACCTGCTCTTCATCGTCGCTGTTACGATCTTTCTGATCGAATTTGTTGACCAGGGCGTAAAGCGGCACGGATTTCCCGGCAGCCGAAATTGCCTGACGAACCTCCGCATCAGAAATAGATTTAAGCTGTGTATAGTCCATCACCGCCAGCACGGCGGAGGCGCGCGCCAGCTGCTCGCTGAGCATTTTTTGCAGGTGCGGCTGACCGGCCTCGTTCGGCCCCGGCGTGTCGAGCAGCGTCAGTTGCCCCAGGTGCGCATCCAGACCGGCGAGATGCACAAACTCCACCTCAATCACCGGAATATGTTCTATCGCGGCATACTCAGAGAACGGAAACTCCACGCCCAGCGCCTGAGACAGCCGCACCAGATCGTTCAGGCTTTTCAGACAATGAAAGATGGGCTCCGCGCCCAGGTGATGTTTTTCAAACGCCTCACCTCTTTCTATGCGCTCCAGCAGCGTATTCATGTCCTTGTCGATTTCCAGACGCCGCGCCAGCTTGCCGCGATCTTTATCGCACAGTTTTTTCTGCAACTGGGTAATCAGGGTATCGATGGGCGAAACGTGCAAAAAATGCAGCACCGGCTCCTTCTGGCCCGGCGTATGGCGGATCAGCGTGGGAAGTGCCGTCATCGGACGATTGCGGTTCGGCAGCACTTCCGTGCCCACAATCGCATTAATGGTGGTCGATTTTCCCGCTTTCATGGTACCCACAATCGCCAGCACCATTTCGAGGCGGGTTATTTTGCGTAATTCGTTATTCAGCATCGCCTGCTGAGCGTCGACACCCCGTGCGCTAAAATGTAACGGCAAAACGTTGTTATTAACGCCGCTCATCGCAGCGGCTGTGCTATCCAGCTTTGCAATCGGCATAGATTTTAATGAATCAAGATTGTTCAGAGCGAGCTGTAACAATCGTTCAGCTTCCTGGCTTAATTCAAATATGGTCTGTGTGTGCATGATAAAAGCCTTCCCTTAACGCAAATTTATTACTTTTATTAAGCCACGATGTTTTAATTATACTTTTCAGGCTTATATGATCACGTATGGAAAACATGTTCATTTAATACAACTAACTGAAGATAATGAGAATTTAAAAACCACCCTCGTAATACGTGTAAAACATCCCCTGGCCAGAAAGCCAAAAGTGAATAGACAAAACGCATTTTCAGGAAACATCAGGATATATCATCGTTATTTACCCACCAAAAAAGAGAGGTATTCCCTGGCGCCAAAAGATGTATGGCGTCAGAAGAGGATAGATAAATAACGGCTTGTTCCTTCACCTTATCCGAAATGGCACAGCGTAGCAATTTGCTGTAATAAAATATTCGATACATTTAGCATGATTACGATCTCTGCCGTTCAGGGCTTAAGCTTCCCTTAATTCACTGACAGTTCGTGTCATCGCTTACGCATTTATGCGCTATTTTTATAAAACAATATCACCGACAAAAGTGGGGATTTGCGTTATACTCGCTGCCTTTTTCGGCACAATGCCGTCATTTAGCTGGCGTTTTCCAGCGTGTTAACACTTTTGAGGATACCAACATGCAACTTCCACACTGCCCGAAATGCAATTCTGAATACACCTATGAAGACAATGGCATGTTCGTTTGCCCGGAATGCGCCCATGAATGGAACGATGCGGAGCCTGCACAGGACAGCGATGCGCTGATCGTGAAAGACGCGAACGGCAACCTGCTGGCAGACGGCGACAGCGTTACCGTTGTGAAAGATCTGAAGGTAAAAGGCAGTTCCTCCATGCTGAAGATCGGCACTAAAGTCAAAAATATCCGTCTGGTTGAAGGCGATCATAATATCGACTGCAAAATTGACGGCTTCGGTCCGATGAAACTGAAATCTGAGTTCGTGAAAAAGAACTGATTGACCTGCCCGGTGGCGCTTCGCTTACCGGGCCACCCGCAACTACACTTAATGGGCTTTTCTTACGTGAGGTAAAGATTATGCCGTTAAGTCCCTACATCTCTTTCGCCGGCAACTGTGCGGAGGCGACCGCCTTCTATCAGCAGGCCGTCGGCGCAGAACTCCTCTACAAAATCACCTTCGGCGAAATGCCCAAAGACGAAAACAGCGAAGAAGGCTGTCCGTCAGGCATGAACTTCCCGGATACCGCCATCGCCCACTCTAATGTCCGCATTGCCGGCAGCGATATCATGATGAGCGATGGTCTGCCACCCGGTAGCAGCACGCAGTACGCCGGATTTACGCTGGTGCTCGACACGCAGGACGTGGATGAAGGCAAACGCTGGTTCGACAACCTCTCTGATGGCGGCAATGTCGAAATGGCCTGGCAGGAGACTTTCTGGGCGCACGGATTCGGGAAAGTCACCGATAAATACGGCGTGCCGTGGATGATTAACGTCGTTAAATCGTAGGCCACATAAGCGCAGCGCATCCGGCAACAGCGCCCGGAGACGCTGCGCTGACCGGGCCTGCGGTGATTGTCATCAAACTCCCCTCAACTCTTCAAACTCCCGCAACCAACACTTAACCTGAATGTCATATTGATGCGCCAGCATGAGGCCACATTTATCGTGAGGCCCGGCACATGCAAACTGTCATTCGCGTCGAGAAACTGAGCAAAACCTTCCATCACAACAAGGCGCTGCATGCCGTTGATCTGACCGTCCAGCAGGGCGAAATGGTGGCGCTGTTGGGGCCGTCTGGTTCAGGTAAATCCACCCTTCTTCGTCACTTGAGCGGCCTGATTACCTGTGACAAAACGCCGGAAAGCCACGTCGAGCTGCTGGGTAACACCGTGCAGCGCGCGGGGCGTCTGGCAAGCGATATCCGCAAAAGCCGCGCTCAGACGGGCTATATCTTTCAGCAGTTCAACCTGGTGAACCGCCTGACCGTGCTCGAGAACGTGCTGATTGGCGCGCTCGGCAGCACCCCGTTCTGGCGCACCTGCCTGCGCTGGTTCTCCCCATCCCAGAAGCAAGAAGCCCTACAGGCGCTGACCCGCGTCGGCATGGCGCATTTCGCCCACCAGCGCGTCTCCACGCTCTCCGGCGGACAGCAGCAGCGCGTCGCCATCGCCCGCGCCCTGATGCAGAAAGCCAAAATCATTCTGGCCGATGAACCTATCGCCTCGCTGGACCCGGAATCGGCCCGCATCGTGATGGAAACCCTGCGCGACATCAACCAGAACGACGGCATCACCGTGGTGGTGACGCTGCATCAGGTGGATTACGCCCTGCGCTACTGCGAGCGCATCGTCGCCCTGCGTCAGGGCCATGTGTTCTTCGATGGCGCAAGCCACCAGTTTGATAACGAACGTTTCGATCATCTCTACCGCAGCGTAAACCGCGTCGAAGAACGCGCGCAGGCTGCTTAACGTCCCCATAACGAGGAATGGACATGAACTACAAAGCCGTTGCCGCGCTGGCCTTCACCAGCATGTTCAGCATCAGCACCCTGCTAAGCCCTGCTTACGCTGAGGAACAAGAAAAAGCGCTGAACTTTGGCATCATTTCAACGGAATCACAGCAAAACCTGAAGCCGCAGTGGGAACCGTTCCTGAAAGATATGGAAACCAAACTGGGGATCAAAGTAAACGCCTTCTTCGCCCCGGACTACGCGGGCATCATTCAGGGAATGCGCTTCAACAAAGTCGACATCGCCTGGTATGGCAACCTCTCTGCTATGGAAGCGGTAGATCGCGCGAACGGCCAGGTCTTCGCCCAGACCGTTGCGGCAGACGGCTCCCCGGGCTACTGGAGCGTGCTCATCGTTAACAAAGACAGCCCGATCAACAATCTCAACGACATGCTCGCCAAACGCAAAGAGCTGACCTTTGGTAACGGCGACCCGAACTCCACTTCCGGCTTCCTCGTCCCTGGCTACTACGTCTTCGCGAAAAACAACGTCTCCGCCAGCGACTTTAAGCGCACGGTCAACGCCAGCCACGAAACCAACGCCCTGGCCGTGGCGAATAAGCAGGTTGACGTCGCCACCAACAACACTGAAAACCTCGACAAGCTGAAGACCTCCGCGCCGGACAAGCTGAAGGAAATCAAGGTTATCTGGAAATCGCCGCTGATCCCGGGCGACCCGATCGTGTGGCGCAAAAACCTCTCCGAGAGCACCAAGGACAAGGTCTACGACTTCTTTATGAACTACGGCAAAACGCCGGAAGAGAAAGCGGTTCTGGCGCGTCTGGGCTGGGCGCCGTTCCGCGCGTCCAGCGATTTGCAGCTGGTGCCGATTCGCCAGCTGGCGCTGTTCAAGCAGATGCAGGGCGTGAAGGATAACAAGGGTCTGAAGGAAGAAGAGAAGACCAGCAAAGTGTCGGAAATTCAGGCGCAACTGGACGATCTCGACCGCCTGACCGCCNCAGATGCAGGGCGTGAAGGATAACAAGGGTCTGAAGGAAGAAGAGAAGACCAGCAAAGTGTCGGAAATTCAGGCGCAACTGGACGATCTCGACCGCCTGACCGCCGCGCTCGGCGCCATGACCAGCGTGAATAAAGCGGTGCAGTAACTTACGTCCCCTCTCCCTTGAGGGAGAGGGTTAGGGTGAGGGGGAAATGAGCACGCTGATGCCCTCACCCCGGCCCTCTCCCACAGGGAGAGGGAGAACAGATCGTAGGCCGGATAAGCGTAGCGCCATCCGGCACACAAAGAGCCACGGAGTAAAACATGCAAACCATCACCCTCCCGCCGCCAAAGCGCAGCTGGTTCTCGCTCATAAGCTGGGCCGTTCTGCTGGCGGTGCTCGTTATCTCCTGGAAGGGCGCGGAGATGGATCCGCTGCTGCTCTTCAAAGATTCCGGCAACATGGCGACCTTCGCCGCCGACTTCTTCCCGCCGGACTTCAGCCAGTGGCAGGACTACCTCGGTGAAATGGCGATCACCCTGCAAATTGCCGTCTGGGGCACCGCCCTCGCCGTGATCCTCTCCATTCCGTTTGGCCTGATGAGCGCCGAAAACATCGTGCCGTGGTGGGTTTACCAGCCGATGCGTCGCCTGATGGACGCCTGTCGCGCCATCAACGAAATGGTCTTTGCGATGCTGTTCGTGGTCGCCGTCGGCCTGGGTCCGTTCGCGGGCGTGATGGCGCTGTTCATCCACACCACCGGCGTGCTCTCCAAGCTGCTCTCCGAAGCGGTTGAAGCCATCGAGCCCGGCCCGGTGGAAGGCATCCGCGCAACCGGAGCGAACAAAATCGAAGAGATCCTGTACGGCGTCCTGCCGCAGGTGATGCCGCTGCTCATCTCCTACTCCCTGTACCGCTTCGAGTCCAACGTTCGCTCCGCCACCGTGGTCGGCATGGTGGGCGCAGGCGGCATTGGCGTCACCCTGTGGGAAGCCATTCGTGGTTTCCAGTTCCAGCAAACCTGCGCCCTGATGGTGCTCATCATCGTCACCGTCAGCCTGCTGGATTTCCTCTCTCAACGTTTGCGTAAGCACTTCATCTGAGAAGCGAGGCTTTGATTTGTATGCACTTATCCAGACATCCGACCAGTTACCCCACCCGCTGGCAAGAGATTGCGGCAAAGCTCGAAGTGGAGCTGCGCACGCACTACCGCTGCGGAGACTACCTGCCCGCCGAGCAGCAGCTTGCCGACCGCTACGAAGTGAATCGCCACACCCTGCGTCGCGCCATCGATCAACTGGTGGAGCGCGGCTGGGTCCAGCGCCGTCAGGGCGTCGGCGTGCTGGTGCTGATGCGTCCGTTCGACTACCCGCTCAATGCCCAGGCGCGTTTTAGCCAGAACCTGCTCGATCAGGGCAGCCACCCCACCAGCGAAAAGCTGCTGTCAGTCCTGCGCCCCGCCTCCCGCCACGTGGCGGACGCGCTGGGGATTCAGGAGGGCGACAACGTCGTTCACCTGCGCACGTTGCGCCGGGTGAACGGCGTGGCGGTCTGTCAGATCGACCACTACTTCGCGGACCTCACCCTCTGGCCCGTGCTGCAACATTTCGCCAGCGGTTCCCTGCATGATTTTCTTCAGGACGCGACGGGTATCGCGCTCAAACGCACCCAGACGCGCATCAGCGCCCGCCGCGCGCAGGCGAAAGAGAGCAAGGTGCTGGAGATCCCCAACATGGCCCCGCTGCTCTGCGTGCGCACCCTCAACCACCGTGACGGCGACGTCAACGCAACGGAATACTCCGTCAGCCTGACCCGCGCCGACATGATTGAATTTACCATGGAGCACTGAATGCACTTCGACACCTCCACTCGTCAGCGCTGGATGCGCGTGCTGGCCCACAGCCAGCCTAATGCGCTGGCTGCCCGCATGAGCACGCTCGGCCTGACGCCGGACTACGACACGATCCGCGCGCCGGAGATCGGCCTGGTGCAGATCCAGGCACGCATGGGCGGCACCGGCGAGCGCTTCTTCGCCGGCGATGCCACCCTCACCCGCGCGGTGATCCGCCTGAAAAGCGGCACGCTGGGCTACAGCTACGTACTTGGGCGCGACAAAACGCACGCCGAGCGCTGCGCAGCGATCGACGCGCTTTTACAGGAACAGCCGCATTTTCAGACGTTAATGGAAACCCTTATTGCCCCGCTGGAAGCCGACCGCGCCGCACGCCTTGCCGCGCGTCAGGCCGAAGTGAATACCAGCCGGGTCGACTTCTTTACGCTCGTTCGCGGAGACAACGCATGACGCTTCAACCTGCTTTTACCCTGGCCGTCCAGGATGCCCAACAGAGTTTCCGTCGCCTGCTGAAAGCCATGAGCGAGCCGGGCGTCATTGTCTCGCTGCACCAGCTCTCCCAGGGCTGGCTGCCGCTGAACCTCGCCTCGACCAGCGTGCTGCTGACCCTGGCGGACAACGACACCCCGGTATGGCTGTCAGGCGCATTGCTGAACGATATCGCCAGCCAGAACCTGCGCTTTCACACCAACGCGCCGCTGGTCGAGCAGCCCCAGCAGGCGGTCTTCGCCGTGGCCGACGAGCAAATCAGCCACGAACAGCTTAACGCCCTGAGCGAAGGCAGCGCCGTCGCACCAGAAACCAGCGCTACGCTGATTTTGCAGGTCTCCAGCCTGAGCGGTGGCCGCATGCTGCGCCTGACGGGTGCAGGGATTGCCGACGAGCGGATGGTCGCCCCCCAGCTGCCGGAGTGCATCATTCATGAGCTGACCGAGCGCCCGCATCCGTTCCCGCTCGGTATCGACCTGATCCTGACCTGCGGCGAGCGCCTGCTGGCGATCCCGAGAACCACTCACGTGGAGGTGTGCTGATGTACGTTGCCGTCAAAGGGGGCGAGAAGGCGATCGCCGCCGCCCATGCCTTGCAGGCGCACAGACGCCGGGGGGATGACGCCCTTCCCGAGCTGAGCGTCGCCCAGATTGAACAGCAGTTAAACCTGGCCGTCGACCGCGTGATGACCGAAGGCGGCATCGCGGACCGCGAACTGGCGGCGCTGGCGCTGAAACAGGCCAGCGGCGATAACGTGGAAGCCATCTTCCTGCTGCGCGCTTACCGCACTACGCTTGCGAAGCTGGCGGTTAGCGAGCCGGTGAATACGGCGGAAATGCGATTAGAGCGCCGTATTTCTGCGGTGTACAAAGATATTCCTGGCGGCCAGCTGCTTGGTCCGACCTACGACTACACCCATCGCCTGCTGGACTTCACTCTGCTGGCGAACGGTGAAACACCGCAGCTCAGCGTCTCTGACGCTGAACAAGACGCCTCCCCGCACGTCTTTAGCCTGCTGGCAAACCAGGGGCTGGCGAAGGCGGAGGAGGACACCGGCAGCACACCGGATGACATCACCCGCACGCCGCCGGTCTATCCCTGTTCGCGCTCGTCCCGCCTGCAACAGCTGATGCGCGGTGACGAAGGGTATCTGCTGGCGCTGGCCTACTCCACTCAGCGCGGCTATGGGCGCAACCACCCCTTCGCGGCAGAGATCCGCAGCGGTTATATCGACATTGAAATCGTGCCGGAAGAGCTGGGTTTTGCGGTGAACATCGGCGAACTGCTGATGACCGAGTGCGAAATGGTCAACGGTTTTGTCGCGCCAGAGAATGAAGATCCGCACTTTACCCGCGGCTACGGGCTGGTGTATGGCCTGAGCGAGCGCAAGGCGATGGCGATGGCGCTGGTTGACCGTGCGCTCCAGGCGCCGGACTACGGCGAGCATATTGCAGGCCCGGCACAGGACGAAGAGTTCGTGCTGGCCCACGCGGATAACGTTGAGGCCGCCGGCTTTGTCTCGCACCTCAAGCTGCCGCACTACGTCGATTTCCAGGCCGAACTGGAACTGCTGAAACGCCTGCAACGGGAGCGCGCCAATGGCTAACTTAAGCGGCTACAACTTTGCCTATCTGGACGAACAAACTAAACGCATGATCCGCCGCGCCATCCTTAAGGCAGTGGCGATCCCCGGCTACCAGGTGCCATTCGGCGGCCGCGAAATGCCAATGCCCTACGGCTGGGGCACGGGCGGTATTCAGATCACCGCCAGCGTGATCGGCGAAGCGGACGTGCTTAAGGTCATCGACCAGGGGGCAGACGACACCACCAACGCCGTGTCGATCCGCAACTTCTTTAAGCGCGTAACGGGCGTTAATACTACCGAAAAAACCGAAGACGCGACGCTGATCCAGACCCGTCACCGCATTCCGGAGACCCCGCTGACTGAAGATCAGATTTTGATTTTCCAGGTGCCGATCCCGGAGCCGCTGCGTTTTATTGAGCCGCGGGAAACCGAAACCCGCACCATGCACGCCCTGGAAGAGTACGGGATCATGCAGGTCAAACTGTATGAGGACATCGCCCGCTTCGGCCATATCGCCACCACCTACGCCTACCCGGTGAAGGTGAACGGCCGCTACGTGATGGACCCGTCGCCGATCCCGAAATTCGATAACCCGAAGATGGACATGATGCCCGCCCTGCAACTTTTTGGCGCCGGACGTGAAAAACGCATCTACGCCGTACCGCCGTACACCCGTGTGGAGAGCCTGGATTTTGACGATCACCCGTTTACGGTGCAGGAGTGGGACGAGCCGTGCGCCATCTGCGGTTCGAAGCATAGCTATCTGGATGAAGTGGTGCTGGACGACACGGGCAAACGGATGTTTGTCTGCTCCGACACCGATTACTGCCGCCAACAGAGCGAGGCGAACAGCCAATGAAACCGCTGCTTTCGGTTAATAACCTGACTCACCTTTATGCGCCGGGCAAAGGCTTTAGCGACGTGTCGTTTGAGCTGTGGCCGGGCGAAGTGCTGGGCATTGTCGGCGAGTCCGGCTCCGGTAAAACCACCCTGCTGAAGTCCATCTCCGCGCGCCTGACGCCGCAGAATGGCGACATTTTGTATGAGGGCGTGTCGCTGTATGGCATGAGTGAAGCCGATCGCCGCCGCCTGCTGCGCACCGAGTGGGGCGTGGTGCACCAGCACCCGATGGATGGCCTGCGCCGCCAGGTGTCGGCGGGGGGCAACATCGGCGAACGGCTGATGGCCACCGGCGCGCGCCACTACGGCAACATCCGCGCCACGGCGCAGCACTGGCTGGAAGAGGTTGAAATTCCCGCCTCGCGCATCGACGACCTGCCGACCACCTTCTCCGGCGGCATGCAGCAGCGTTTACAGATTGCCCGCAATCTCGTCACCCATCCGAAGCTGGTGTTTATGGATGAACCGACCGGCGGGCTGGACGTCTCTGTACAGGCTCGCCTGCTCGACCTGCTGCGCGGCCTGGTGGTGGAGCTAAACCTGGCGGTGGTGATTGTCACCCACGATTTAGGCGTCGCGCGCCTGCTGGCAGACCGCTTGCTGGTGATGAAGCAGGGTCAGGTGGTGGAAAGTGGGTTAACCGACCGCGTGCTCGACGATCCCCATCATCCGTATACCCAGCTGCTGGTGTCGTCCGTATTGCAGAACTGAGGGCGCGGTTGCCGGGTGGCGCTGCGCTTACCCGGCCTACGAACACCGCACCTTGTAGGCCGGGTAAGGCGAAGCCGCCACCCGGCAAAACGAACACCGCACCCGTAGGCCGGGTAAGGCGAAGCCGCCACCCGGCAAAACGAACACCGCACCCGTAGGCCGGGTAAGGCGAAGCCGCCACCCGGCAAAACGAACACCGCACCCGTAGGCCGGGTAAGGCGAAGCCGCCACCCGGCAAAACGAACACCGCACCCGTAGGCCGGGTAAGGCGAAGCCGCCACCCGGCAAAACGAACACCGCACCCGTAGGCCGGGTAAGGCGAAGCCGCCACCCGGCAAAACGAACACCGCACCCGTAGGCCGGGTAAGGCGAAGCCGCCACCCGGCAAAACGAACACCGCACCCGTAGGCCGGGTAAGGCGAAGCCGCCACCCGGCAAAACGAACACCGCACCCGTAGGCCGGGTAAGGCGAAGCCGCCACCCGGCAAAACGAACACCGCACCCGTAGGCCGGGTAAGGCGAAGCCGCCACCCGGCAAAACGAACACCGCACCCGTAGGCCGGGTAAGGCGAAGCCGCCACCCGGCAAAACGAACACCGCACCCGTAGGCCGGGTAAGGCGAAGCCGCCACCCGGCAAAACGAACACCGCACCCGTAGGCCGGGTAAGGCGAAGCCGCCACCCGGCAAAACGAACACCGCACCCGTAGGCCGGGTAAGGCGAAGCCGCCACCCGGCAAAACGAACACCGCACCCGTAGGCCGGGTAAGGCGAAGCCGCCACCCGGCAAAACGAACACCGCACCCGTAGGCCGGGTAAGGCGAAGCCGCCACCCGGCAAAACGAACACCGCACCCGTAGGCCGGGTAAGGCGAAGCCGCCACCCGGCAAAACGAACACCGCACCCGTAGGCCGGGTAAGGCGAAGCCGCCACCCGGCAAAACGAATCGCGAGGCCAAAATGATCCACGTTGAAAATGTCAGTAAAACCTTTGTGCTCCACCAGCAAAACGGCGTCCGCCTGCCGGTACTGCAAAATGCCTCGTTAGAGGTCAGCAACGGCGAATGCGTGGTGCTGCATGGCCATTCCGGCAGCGGAAAATCCACCCTGCTGCGCTCCCTGTATGCCAACTACCTGCCGGACGAAGGCCATATTCATATTCGCCATAACAATGAATGGGTCGATCTGGTTCAGGCTCCCGCGCGCAAAGTGCTGGAAGTGCGCCGCTCGACGATCGGCTGGGTCAGCCAGTTCCTGCGGGTGATCCCGCGGATCTCCGCCCTGGACGTGGTCATGCAACCCCTGCTGGATCTCGGCGTGCCGCGCGAAACCTGCGCCGCTAAAGCCGCCAGCCTGCTGACGCGCCTCAACGTACCGGAGCGTCTGTGGCACCTCGCCCCGTCGACCTTTTCCGGCGGCGAGCAGCAGCGCGTCAACATCGCCCGCGGCTTTATCGTCGATTACCCGATTTTACTCCTGGATGAACCCACCGCCTCGCTCGACAGTAAGAACAGCGCAGCGGTGATGGAACTGATCGAACAGGCCAAAGCGCGCGGCGCGGCGATCGTCGGGATCTTCCACGACGACGCCGTACGCCAACGCGTGGCGGACAGACTGCACCCGATGGGGACAAACGTATGATTATCAATAATGTCAGGCTGGTGCTGGAAAATGAGGTCGTGAACGGCTCGGTTGAGGTGCGGGACGGTGTCATCCGCGCCTTTGCCGAAACCCGGAGCCGCACTCCTGAAGCGATGGACGGCGAAGGCGGCTGGCTGCTGCCGGGGCTGATTGAGCTGCATACCGATAATCTCGATAAATTCTTCACCCCGCGCCCAAAGGTGGACTGGCCTGCTCATTCAGCGATGAGCAGCCACGACGCGCTGATGGTCGCCAGCGGCATCACCACGGTGCTGGACGCGGTGGCGATTGGCGACGTGCGCGACGGCGGCGATCGCCTGGAGAACCTGGAGAAGATGATCAACGCCGTGGAGGAGACGCAAAAGCGCGGCCTCAACCGCGCCGAGCACCGCCTGCACCTGCGCTGCGAGCTGCCGCACCACACCACCCTGCCGCTGTTTGAGAAGCTGGTGGGCCGCGAGCCGGTCTCGCTGGTTTCCCTGATGGATCACTCGCCGGGGCAGCGCCAGTTCGCCAACATTGAAAAGTATCGCGAATACTATCAGGGCAAATATTCGCTCAACGACGCGGAGATGGCGCGCTACGAAGAAGAGCAGCTCCAGCTTGCGGCCCAGTGGTCGCAGCCGAATCGCCTCTCCATTGCCGCGATGTGCCGGGACCGGAATATTGCCCTGGCCAGCCATGACGACGCCACGCACGATCACGTGCGCGAATCCCACCAGCTTGGCAGCGTGATAGCTGAATTTCCCACCACGTTTGAAGCGGCAGAGGCATCGCGTAAGCACGGCATGAACGTCCTGATGGGCGCGCCAAATATCGTGCGCGGCGGATCGCACTCCGGCAACGTGGCGGCAAGCAGGCTCGCCTCGCTCGGCCTGCTGGATATCCTCTCCTCTGACTATTACCCCGCCAGCCTGCTGGACGCGGCCTTCCGCGTCGCGGACGACGAGAACAACAGCTTCACGCTGCCACAGGCGATTCGCCTGGTGACGAAAAACCCGGCCAGCGCGCTTAATCTTCACGATCGCGGTGAAATTGCCGAGGGGAAACGGGCCGATCTGGTGCTCGCCCACCGTAAGGGCGAGCACATTCATATCGACCACGTCTGGCGTCAGGGAAAAAGGGTGTTCTGATGGGAAGACTCATCTGGTTAATGGGCCCGTCCGGCTCCGGGAAGGACAGCCTGCTGTCGGCGTTACGGCAGCGGGAACATTCACAGCTGCTGGTCGCGCACCGCTATATCACGCGCGATGCCAACGCCGGAAGCGAGAACCATATCGCCCTGAGCGAGCAGGAGTTTTTTACCCGCGCCGGACAAAACCTGCTGGCGCTGAGCTGGCATGCCAACGGTTACTACTATGGCGTCGGTATTGAGATTGACCTCTGGCTGCATGCGGGGTTCGACGTACTGGTTAACGGCTCGCGGGCGCATCTCCCGCAGGCTCGCGCCCGGTACGAAGCGGCGCTGCTCCCGGTCTGTTTGCAGGTTTCCCCGGACGTTCTCCGTAGCCGGCTGCAAAAGCGGGGGCGCGAAAACGCGCGCGAGATCGACCAGCGGCTGGAACGGGCGGCGCGCTACACCCCGTCGGGTTGCCATCTCCTCAATAACGACGGAAGTTTGCTACAGTCAGTCGAGACCTTGCTATCGCTTATTCGCCAGAAGGAGAAACAGCATGCCTGACTGCCAGCTTCGCCCCGCCACCGCCGACGATGCGCCGATCGTTTACGCGCTGATCTGCGAACTTAAGCAGGCCGAGTTCGATCATCAGGCGTTTCACGCCGGGTATCTGGCCAACTTGCAGGATCACAATATGCGTTACCAGCTGGCCGAGCTGGACGGGCAGATCATCGGTATGATCGGCCTGCATATGCAGTTTCACCTGCATCACGCCCGCTGGATCGGCGAGATCCAGGAGCTGGTGGTGATGCCGCAGGCGCGCGGATTAAAAGTGGGCAGCCAGCTGCTGGCCTGGGCAGAGGACGTCGCGCGACAGGCAGGCGCCGAGCTGACCGAGCTTTCCACCAGCGTGAAGCGCGTGGACGCGCACCGTTTTTATGTTCGTGAAGGATATACGCAAAGCCATTTCCGCTTCACCAAACCGCTGTAGAGGTGCGTTATGAGTCTGACGATCACGCTGACAGGAACCGGAGGGGCGCAGCTGGTGCCGGTGTTTGGCTGCGACTGCGCGGCGTGCCGACGGGCGCGTTTACAGGAAAATTATCGCCGTCGCCCCTGTAGCGCGGCGGTGAAATTCAACGATTCGGTCACCTTGCTGGACGCGGGTATTCCACACCTGATGGACGACTGGCCCGCGGGGAGTTTCAGGCAGATTTTGCTTACCCATTATCATATGGATCACGTTCAGGGGCTTTTTCCTCTGCGCTGGGGCGTGGGAGCGACCATTCCGGTTTACGGTCCGCCGGACGACGCAGGCTGTGACGACCTGTTCAGGCATCCGGGCCTTCTCGATTTCAGCCACACGGTGGAGCCGTTTGTGATGTTTGAACTTCAGGGCTTGCGGGTCACGCCGCTGCCGCTCAACCATTCAAAACTCACGTTTGGCTATCTGCTGGAGTCCGCCCACAGCCGCGTGGCGTGGCTTTCTGATACCGCCGGGCTACCGGATAAAACGGTGACGTTTCTGCTAAACAATCAGCCGCAGGCGATGATTATCGACTGTAGCCATGAACCGCGCCCGGAGACGCCGCGCAACCATTGTGATTTGAATACGGTGATTGCGCTGAACGAGGTGATTGGCTGTCCGCAGGTGATCCTGACGCATATCAGCCATCAGTTTGACGTGTGGATGATGGATAACCCGCTGCCGTCCGGCATTGAAGCGGGGTATGACGGGATGATGCTGGTACTGGATTAGGTTTTGCCGGGTGGCGGCTGCGCCTTACCCGGCCTACGCGTTGCAATACCGGGGTTACCACCGATCGTAATCATCCTCCAACCGGCGCTCATCCTCTTCTAACCGACGCCGATCGTCATCCAGCTGCTGCTGACGCTCGTCTAAACGCTGGCGTCGATCTTCTAACTGTCGACGACGATCGTCGTACTGGCGGCTGTCGGTTTGATGGCTGCGATCGTAACGATCGTCGTCATCATCATTACGGCTGCTGCCGGGGTTATAGGCGTCGTTGATCGCCTGCTGAATATTGCCAATGGCATCATCAATCACATCGGCATGCGCCAGTTGGCTGGTTAAAGTCAGCAGACCCAATAACAGAGCGGTAGAGTAACGTTTCATAAGGCCAGACTCGCAGGTGAACTGGCCTTACGGTAATGAATGGCAGGGAACCGGGGTAGCGGAGGAATCTCAATTCCTGGCCTGTTCAATCGCCCCTATCGCATCGACTCGCGCCTGATGTCGTCCCCCTTCAAACGGTGCATTTAGCCAGGCATCGACGATCATTTTTGCCAGCTCCAGTCCGACCACGCGCGAACCAAATGCCAGCACATTCGTGTTGTTATGCTGCCTTGAAAGCTGAGCTGAATAAGGTTCGCTACAGACCACTGCGCGGATGCCCGGGAACTTATTGGCCGTAATGGAGATCCCTACCCCCGTTCCGCAGATCAGGATGCCGCCATCCACCTCCTTATCGATAATAGCCTGTGCAACCGCGCTGGCATAATACGGGTAGTCAGTACGCTCCGGGGAACAGGTGCCTTTATCCACCACGTCGATGCCACGCGCGCGCAGATGGGCCAGAATATCCTCTTTCAGCATAAAACCTACGTGATCGCAGCCAAATGCAATCTTTTTCATAATAAACCTCATCGTGGGTTAACTTTACGAACTCGATGGAGTTGTGATTTAAGACCGGTCAGTTGTGCAATAAAACCTCAAAACCATCGAGTTCTGCGCGTGTTCTACACCCCTGACTTTGACATTTCAACTCTCTCATGACGGTATATTTCTTACGGCATGCATTAAAATCCGTTAACGTGTCATAATTATATTATTGATTTTTAAGGTCATCCTAAAGCAACCGCCCATCGAAACTTCACAGACAATAAAACTTTATGAATTTTCAAACATTGTGAAGTTGCCAGCATATTTTCATGCCAGAGTGTGGTGATATAGTGTCGTCTTCATTTTTAAGGACAAAAGAGAGCGATGAGTCAGTCAGAATTTAAAAAAGAGCTGCCTAACGGCATTGGCCTTGCACCGTACCTGCGCATGAAGCAGGAAGGCATGACCGACAACGAAAGCCGTATCGTCGACTGGCTGCTCCAGCCGGGTAACCTGAGCGGCGCGCCTGCGATTAAAGACGTTGCCGAAACGCTGATGGTGTCGGAAGCGATGATCGTGAAAGTGGCCAAACTGCTCGGCTTTAGCGGTTTCCGTAACCTGCGTGCGGCGCTGGTCGACTACTTCTCGCAATCCGAACAAGTATTACCTGCGGAACTCGCTTTTGATGAAGCACCACAGGATGTGGTTAACAAAGTGTTCAATATTACGCTGCGCACCATTATGGAAGGCCAGTCGATAGTGAACGTGGATGAAATTCACCGCGCGGCACGTTTCTTCGCCCAGGCCAACCAGCGCGATCTGTACGGTGTGGGTGGTTCTAACGCTATTTGCGCCGACATCCAGCATAAGTTTCTACGCATCGGCGTGCGCTGCCAGTCGTATCAGGACGCGCACATTATGATGATGTCGGCATCGCTGCTGAAGGAAGGGGATGTGGTACTGGTGGTCTCCCATTCCGGCCGCACCAGTGATGTGAAAGCAGCAGTTGAGTTAGCAAAAAAGAACGGCGCCAAAATTATCTGTATTACCCATAGCTACCATTCGCCGATTGCTAAACTTGCTGATTATATTATTTGTTCGCCAGCACCAGAGACCCCGTTATTAGGGCGCAACGCCTCCGCGCGTATATTACAGCTTACATTATTAGATGCGTTATTTGTTTCCGTTGCACAACAAAATATCGAACAGGCCACACTTAATATGCAAAAAACCGGCGCTATTGTGGATTTCTTCTCTCCTGGCGCACTGAAGTAAATTAAAAGGTTAATCCTGCTCAGGCGGGATTAACAACAACATACCCTACATTGAGAACACTGCTATGAATAAATATCTGAAATATTTCAGCGGCGCCGCTATGGGCTTAATGTTATCCACCAGCGCGTTTGCTGCTGCGGAATATGCGGTGGTATTAAAAACGCTCTCCAATCCATTCTGGGTGGATATGAAGAAAGGGATTGAAGATGAAGCCAAAACCCTGGGAGTAAGCGTTGATATTTTTGCCTCGCCGTCAGAAGGGGATTTTCAGTCCCAGCTACAGCTGTTCGAAGATCTGAGTAATAAAAAATACAAGGGTATCGCTTTTGCCCCACTCTCCTCCGTGAATCTGGTCATGCCCGTCGCGCGCGCCTGGCAGAAAGGTCTCTATCTGGTGAATCTCGATGAAAAAATCGATATGGATAACCTGAAAAAAGCAGGTGGCAATGTAGAGGGGTTTGTCACAACGGACAACGTGGCCGTCGGCGCAAAAGGGGCCGATTTTATTATCAATAAACTTGGTGCGGAGGGGGGCGAAGTCGCAATCATTGAGGGTAAAGCCGGTAACGCATCGGGCGAGGCGCGCCGCAATGGCGCAACAGAAGCCTTCAAAAAAGCAAACCAAATTAAGCTGGTTGCCAGCCAGCCCGCCGACTGGGATCGCATTAAAGCTCTGGATGTGGCAACCAACGTGCTGCAACGAAACCCGAATCTGAAAGCCTTCTACTGCGCGAACGATACCATGGCGATGGGCGTGGCGCAGGCGGTGGCAAACGCCGGTAAAATCGGCAAAGTGCTGGTGGTCGGCACCGATGGTATCCCAGAGGCGCGTAAGATGGTCGAAGCCGGTCAGATGACGGCAACCGTCGCACAAAACCCGGCGGACATCGGGGCGACCGGCCTGAAATTAATGGTGGATGCCGCGAAAACCGGGAAAGTCATCCCGCTGGAAAAAACGCCTGAATTCAAGTTGGTGGATTCGATTCTGGTGACAAAATAACGCAGAACTGTGCGGCTTGATGCCCTCACTCCGGCCCTCTCCCACAGGGAGAGGGTGAACAGAGAAGGAAATAAACATGGTCACGCCATATATCTCGATGGCGGGGATCGGCAAATCCTTTGGTCCGGTTCACGCATTAAAATCGGTTGATTTAACTATATACCCTCATGAGATCCACGCGTTATTAGGGGAAAATGGTGCCGGTAAATCAACCTTAATGAAAGTATTGTCGGGAATTCATGAACCGACCAAAGGCTCCATTATTATTAATGAAAAGAATTACGACAAATTGGATCATAAACTGGCAGCAAGACTGGGCATCGGCATTATATATCAGGAACTCAGCGTTATTGATGAATTAACCGTGCTGGAAAATCTATATATAGGCCGTCACCTGACTAAAAAGGTTTGTGGCATCAGGATTATTGACTGGAAAGAGATGCGCATTCGCGGTGCGATGATGCTCTTACGCGTCGGATTAAAAGTCGATTTAGATGAAAAAGTAGCGAATTTATCCATCAGCCATAAACAGATGCTGGAAATCGCGAAAACCTTAATGCTCGATGCCAAAGTGATCATTATGGATGAACCCACATCTTCATTAACCAATAAAGAGGTGGATTATCTTTTCTTGATCATGAATCAGCTGCGTAAAGAAGGCACCGCCATTGTCTATATCTCGCATAAGCTAGCGGAAATCCGCCGCATCTGCGACCGCTACACGGTAATGAAAGACGGTTCCAGCGTATGCAGTGGCCTGGTGAGTGACGTTTCAAACGACGACATTGTGCGCCTGATGGTCGGCCGCGAACTGCAAAACCGCTTTAACGCCATGAAAGAGAGCACCGGCAACATCGAACGCGACACGGTGTTTGAGGTGAACAACGTCACCAGCCGGGACAAGAAAAAAGTGCGAGATATTTCGTTCAGCGTGAACCGCGGCGAAATACTGGGTTTTGCGGGTCTGGTCGGCTCGGGACGTACCGAACTGATGGACTGTCTCTTCGGCGTGGATAAACGCGCGAGCGGTGAAATTCGCCTCAACGGCAAAACCATCTCCCCGCGTTCGCCTCTGGATGCGTTGAAAAAAGGGATGGCCTACATCACCGAAAGCCGCCGCGAAAATGGCTTTTTCCCTAATTTCTCTATCGCCCAAAACATGGCCGTCAGCCAGAGCCTGAAAAACGGTGGCTATAAAGGGGCCATGGGGCTCTTTCGCGAGCATGAAGAACGCAAGACCGCCGAAGCACAGCGCCAGTTGCTGGCGTTGAAGTGCCAAAGCGTAGAGCAAAACATCACCGAACTCTCCGGCGGCAATCAGCAAAAGGTGCTGATTTCTAAATGGCTGTGTTGCAACCCGGACGTCATCATTTTTGATGAACCCACGCGAGGCATCGACGTCGGCGCAAAGGCCGAAATCTACAAGGTGATGCGCCAGCTGGCTGACGAAGGCAAGGTCATCCTGATGGTGTCATCTGAATTACCTGAAATTATCGCCGTCTGCGACCGCATCGCCGTGTTCTGCGAAGGGCGGCTGACGCAAATCCTGACCAATCGCGACGACATGAGCGAAGAGGAGATCATGGCATGGGCATTACCACAAGAGTGAAAGGCGATATGGCGGAGAAAAAGCCATTTAACTTCGCGCTGTTCTGGGACAAGTACGGTACCTTTTTTATCCTCGCGATTATAGTCGCCATCTTTGGCACGCTGTCATCGGAGTACTTCCTCACCACCAACAACATCACGCAGATTTTTGTCCAGAGCTCGGTAACGGTGCTGATCGGGATGGGCGAATTCTTTGCCATCCTTGTCGCGGGTATTGATCTGTCCGTCGGAGCCATTCTGGCACTCTCCGGCATGGTGACTGCCAAACTGATGCTGGCTGGTGTCGACCCGTTTTTTGCAGCACTGATTGGCGGCGTACTGGTCGGCGGCGCGCTGGGGGCGATCAATGGCTGTCTGGTCAACTGGACCGGGCTACATCCGTTCATTATCACTCTCGGTACTAACGCCATTTTTCGCGGCATCACGCTGGTGATTTCCGACGCTAATTCCGTCTATGGCTTCTCGTTCGACTTTGTAAACTTCTTCGCTGCCAGCGTCCTCGGGATACCCGTACCGGTCATCTTCTCGCTGATCGTCGCGGTGATCCTCTGGTTCCTCACCACCCGTATGCGGCTAGGGCGCAATATCTACGCCCTGGGCGGTAACAAAAACTCGGCGTTCTACTCCGGCATCGACGTGAAGTTTCATATTCTGGTGGTGTTCATTATTTCTGGCGTATGCGCCGGGCTGGCGGGCGTGGTGTCGACTGCGCGTCTGGGCGCAGCGGAGCCGCTGGCCGGGATGGGATTTGAAACATACGCCATCGCCAGCGCCATCATCGGCGGAACCAGCTTCTTCGGCGGTAAAGGCCGCATCTTCTCGGTCGTGATTGGTGGTCTCATCATCGGCACCATCAATAACGGACTCAATATCTTACAGGTACAAACCTACTACCAGCTGGTGGTAATGGGCGGGTTGATTATCGCCGCTGTTGCCCTCGACAGATTGATCAGTAAGTAAGGAAATCACTATGAAAATTTCACCCTCCCTGATGTGTATGGATCTGCTGAAATTCAAAGAACAGATCGAATTTATTGACCAGCACGCGGACTACTTCCATATCGACATCATGGACGGCCACTTTGTGCCTAATCTGACGCTGTCTCCGTTCTTTGTCGGCCAGGTGAAGAAGCTCGCCACCAAACCACTGGACTGTCACCTGATGGTGACTCGCCCGCAGGACTACATAAGCCAGCTGGCGCAGGCCGGAGCAGACTTCATCACACTGCACCCGGAGACCATCAACGGTCAGGCTTTCCGCCTGATTGAAGAGATCCGTCGTCACGGTATGAAGGTGGGACTCATCCTCAACCCGGAAACCCCGGTTGAGGCAATGAAATACTATATTCATAAGGCGGACAAAATCACCGTGATGACCGTCGATCCAGGCTTTGCCGGGCAGCCGTTCATTCCGGAAATGCTGGAGAAAATTGCCGAGCTGAAAGCCTGGCGCGAACGCGAAGGGCTGAGCTATGAGATTGAGATCGATGGCTCATGCAATCAGGCCACCTATAAAAAACTGATGGCCGCCGGCGCAGATGTCTTTATCGTCGGAACGTCTGGTCTGTTCAACCATGCAGAGAATATCGGGGATGCATGGCAGCTTATGGCCGGGCAGATCCTGTCGGCACGAAACGAGGTTGTTCCTCATGCAAAAACAGCCTGATGTCGTCGCCGCAGTGGATATGGGGGCCACTCATATCCGTTTTTGCCTGCAAACGGCCGACGGTGCGGTGTTGCATTGTGAAAAACAGCGCACCGCGGAGGTTATCCGCTCTGGTGTGGTGTGCGGCGTGACGGAAATGATCACGGCTCAGCTGCGTCATTTACAGGTTCACTGTCGCGGTCTGGTCATGGGCTTTCCGGCACTGGTCGGCAAAGACAAACGCACCATTATCTCGACGCCAAATCTGCCTTTGCAGGCGAATGAGCTCCGCGATCTGGCGGGAAAACTTGAAGATGCGCTAGGCTGCCCGGTCGAATTTTCCCGCGACGTTAACCTTCAGCTTTCGTTTGACGTGGTGCAACACAATCTCCAGCAGCAAGAGGTTCTGGCGGCCTATCTTGGCACCGGCATGGGATTTGCCATCTGGCTAAACGGTGCTCCATGGACGGGCGCGCACGGCGTAGCGGGCGAGCTCGGGCATATTCCACAGGGGGATATGACGCGGCACTGTGGTTGTGGCAACCCGGGATGTCTGGAAACGGTTTGTTCCGGTATCGCATTGAAACAGTGGTACGAACAGCAGCCCCGCGAGTATGCGATGGGAGATATCTTTTCAGCCGTACCCGATGACCCCTTCGTACAGCAACTCCTGAATCATGCAGCCCGCGCCATTGCCACCAGTGTAAATCTGTTCGATCCGGATGCGGTGATCCTCGGAGGCGGCGTAATGGATATGCCTGGCTTTCCGCGCGAAGCGCTGATTGTCGGGATAAAGCAGCATTTGCGCCGCCCGCTGCCGCATGAGTCCGTGAAATTTATCCCTGCCTCGTCGTCGTCTTTTAACGGCGCTCAGGGGGCCGCTACCCTGGCTCGCTGCCGGTTCCTGCCATCACCTTGCGCAGCGCCTGCGCCAGCTGTGCGCGGGTGAACGGTTTTCGCAGTAACTGAACGTCCGGCAGCTGCGGGTTATGCGCCGGGCGCAAATCCTGCCCGCTGATCAGCAGCACCGGCAACTGCGGATAGTGGCTGCGTACATGGCCGATCACCTCCGCGCCGCTCAGGCCGCCCGGCAACATCAGGTCGCTGATAAACATGCCGATATCCGGCGATGCGTCCAGCATGTTCAGCGCCTGCTCGCCGTTTTCGGCTTCAAGCGTCAGGTAGCCAAGCTGGTGCAGTTGCTCGCACAGGGTCTGCCGCACGCCCGCCTCATCTTCCAGGACCAGCACAAGCAGCTCACTCTCTGCCGGGGCCGTGGTCGCCAGCGCGGCATCATCGGAGAACGCGGGCAGCGTCGAACGCGGCAGCTGGAGCCGCACGGTGGTTCCCTGCCCCGGCGCGCTTTCGATCTCAACGCGCCCCCCGGACTGACGCACAAAGCCGTACACCATCGACAGCCCTAACCCGCTGCCGCTGCCGGTCTGTTTGGTGGTGAAGAACGGTTCAAAGACCTGCGATTTCACCTCCTGCGACATCCCGCAGCCGTGGTCAATCACCTCCAGCGCGACCATATCCTGCCTGCGCCCGTCGCTGCGGGTCACACGCTGGTTCCAGGTGCGGATTTTGATTACACCATTTTGCCCCTCCATTGCATCACGGGCGTTCATTACCAGGTTGATAATGGCGTTTTCCAGCTGGCTGACGTCAATCCATGCGGGCCAGGCCGGGGTTTGCGCTTCAATATCCAGCGTCAGCGTGGCGGGAAGCGAGTGCCGCATCAGCTCGCTCAGGTTCTCCAGCAGCGGCTTCATCTCTACCGCATGAGGTTGCAGGGATTGCTTGCGCGAGAAGGCCAGCAGACGCTGGGTGAGCATGGCCCCGCGTTCCGCGGCTTTGAGCGCACGAGTGATGCGCGGCGCGTCCGGTGACGCTGAATCGGTCAGCTCCAGACTGCCGATAATCACCGCCAGCAGGTTATTAAAATCATGCGCCAGCCCGCCCGTCAGTTGCCCAACCGCCTTCATTTTCTGGCTGTGCAGCAGCGCCTCCTCCAGCCCCTGACGTTCGATGCGGTCGACCTCCATCTGCGAGGTCTTCTCCTTCAGTAGCCGCGTGGTGTGCTCCAGCGAAGCGGTATTGCGGGCAAAAACGTTAAACGCGCGCGCCAGTTCCCCCAGCTCATCACGCCGCTGTAGCGCGGGCACCGACACATCCTGCTCGCCGTGAGCGAGGCGCGACATTGCCCTTGAGATAGCCGTCAGGTTGGAGCCCAGATTGCGGTAAATATACCAGCAGGCGCAGCCGGTGATGATCAGCGCCAGCACCGCGAAGACGCTGATAAACACGCTGATGGAGCGCAGCTCCTGGTGGCTTTGGGCGGTACGCAGCCGGGAGGCCTGCGCCACCTGTTCAACGTACTGATTGATGTCGCGGTTTAATATCGCCACCAGCGCCTTGATGTGGAACATGTACCAGCTGATGGACAGATCGCTCTCCTCCAGCTGCTTTGACAGTGGCGCGAGCTTGCGCAGCTCATCATTAAAATCCGGGAGCACCAGGTTGACCACCGGTTGCAGGGCGCTCGCGGGTAACATCGCGGTTACTGCATCCAGCTGCTGCACCGTGGCGCGCGGTGAAGGGGTATCAATGGCGGCAACGATCAGCCTGTCCATCTCTGCAAGCTGCCGGGCGTCTGGCACATTGCTCGCGTAACGGCGGTTGATATCCTGCAAATGACGCAGGTAGCTTTGGCTTTGATACAGCGCGCTGAGCAGCGCGTTACGCTCCAGATGCCGTTTTTGCCCGCGCTCCAGCATTCCCGTCACGCTCTGCTGTAACTCATTGCTCCTGCGGATAATACGCGCCACCAGCGCCGGTTCCTGCTGCGCCAGCGGCGCATCGGCAAGCTGCTCCAGCGAGTGGCGCAGCGCCATCTGCGTCTGTTTCAGCCGTTCAGCTTCGCCTTTGTACTCCAGCGCACCGACTACCTGCGACAGCCGCACCGCCGCCGTCGCCACATTCGCGGTATCACGCGCGAGGTTCATGCTGCCAGTCATATCATCCAGCGTTTGCTGCTGCACCTGCTCCTGGATCTGGCTGGCATGACGAAAGCCGAGCACCGCCACGCCGCTTACCATCAGCGTTACCGCCACCACCAGCAGGTTAAATATCAGCAGGCGACCGCGGGCGCTGGTGAAGAACGGGGGGCGTGAAGACATGGGTTTGGGCTCCTCTGCGGTTTGGTGCCCTCACCCTGGCCCTCTCCCACAGGGAGAGGGAAAAGGAAAATGTGATGGCGATTAGCTATTCATAACTATGACAAATATGAACAGCTTCTGACATTTTGCATTTACGCACCTGTGATGAAGTGCAGATATCGACATTCACAGGAGATCCGCCATGAGCAGAACCCCGGTTTTAGAGATGCGCCACATTGCCAAGACGTTTGGCAATTTCCACGCGCTCAAGGGTGTGGATTTGACGGTTTTCCCCGGAGAGATCCACGCGCTGATGGGGGAAAACGGCGCCGGAAAAAGCACGCTGATGAAGATCCTCGCAGGCGCTTATACCGCCAGCAGCGGCGACATCCTCATCGACGGTCAGCCGTTTCACATCAAAGGTCCGAAGGATGCGCTGGCCGCAGGCATTACCCTGATTTATCAGGAGATGCAGCTTGCTCCTAACCTGACCGTGGCGGAAAACATTTTTCTCGGCAGCGAGCTGTCGCGCGGCGGGCTGGTCCAGCGCAAAGAGATGGCAGCCCAGGCGCAGGCGGTCATTGACCGTCTGGGCGCGCAGTTCAGCGCCACCGACCTGGTCATGAAGCTGACCATCGCCGAGCAACAGCAGGTGGAGATCGCCCGCGCGCTGCACCGCAACAGCCGTATTCTGGTGATGGATGAACCCACCGCCGCCCTCTCCTCGCGCGAAACCCACCGTCTGTTCGAACTGATTTTGCGCCTGCGCGATGAAGGGATGGCGATTATCTACATCAGCCACCGCATGGCGGAAGTGTATGAGCTTTCCGATCGCGTCAGCGTCCTGCGCGACGGGCAGTACGTCGGCAGCCTGACGCGCGACAAGCTGAATGCCTCTGAGCTGGTGCGCATGATGGTGGGCCGTCCGTTAAGCGATCTGTTTAACAAAGAGCGCGATATTCCGCTCGGCAGCCCGCGTCTGAACGTGCACCACCTGACAGATGGCAAAAAAGTGCTGCCGTGCAGTTTGCAGGTTCGCTCCGGTGAAATCGTCGGGCTGGCGGGGCTGGTCGGGGCCGGACGCTCCGAGCTGGCGCAGCTGATCTTCGGCGTGCGTAAAGCCACCGGCGGCATGATCGAGGTCGACGGCGAGCCGGTGGTGATCCACTCCCCGCGCGCGGCCATTGAAAACGGCATCGGTTTTCTTACCGAGAACCGCAAGGAGCAGGGGCTGTTTCTGGAGCTGGCGGCGCAGGAGAACATCACCATGGCGACGCTGGAGCGCGACGCCACCTTCGGCTGGCTGAACCGCAAAAAAGCGCAGTCTATTTCCGATGACGCCATCGCCCTGCTCAATATCCGCGTGCCGCATTCTCAGGTGCGCGCGGGCGGGCTCTCCGGCGGCAACCAGCAAAAGCTGCTGATCTCCCGCTGGGTGGCGATTGGCCCGCGCATTCTGATTCTGGACGAGCCCACGCGCGGGGTGGACGTCGGCGCGAAAAGCGAGATCTACCGCATCATGAACCAGATGGCGCGCAAAGGGGTGGCGATTCTGATGATCTCCAGCGAGCTGCCGGAAGTGGTGGGCATGAGCGACCGGGTGTACGTGATGCGCGAAGGCAGCATCGCGGGTGAACTGCACGGGCGCGACATCTCTCAGGAAAACATTATGACGCTGGCAACCGGCGTGAACGACACTCATCATCAGGCGGTGCAATCATGACAACTCCTACCCATCCGCAGCAGGTGGCGAAATCCGCCTCCGCCAAAAAAATGCTGATGAGCGATCTGATGCAAACGGTCGGTATCCTGCCGATTCTTATCCTGATTGTGGCGGTATTTGGCTTTATCGCCCCGAACTTTTTCACCGAGAGCAACCTGCTGAATATTACCCGGCAGGCGTCGATCAACATCGTGCTGGCGGCGGGGATGACCTTCATCATCCTGACCGGCGGGATTGACCTCTCTGTGGGCTCGATTCTGGGTACTACGGCGGTAGCGGCGATGGTGGTCTCGCTTATCCCTGAATTTGCGATGCTCTCCATTCCGGCGGCGCTGATGCTCGGTATGGTGCTGGGGCTGTTCAACGGCGCGCTGGTGGCCTTTGCCGGGCTGCCGCCGTTTATCGTCACCCTCGGCACCTATACGGCACTGCGCGGCGCGGCGTATCTGCTGGCGGACGGCACGACGGTCATTAACTCCAACATTAACTTCGAGTGGATCGGCAACAACTACCTCGGCCCGATTCCGTGGCTGGTGGTGATCGCCCTGGCGGTGATTGTGGTGTGCTGGTTTATTCTGCGTCGCACAACCCTCGGCGTTCACATCTATGCGGTCGGCGGCAATATGCAGGCGGCACGCTTAACCGGCATCAAGGTCTGGCTGGTGCTGCTGTTTGTCTACGGCATGAGCGGCCTGCTCTCGGGATTAGGCGGCGTGATGAGCGCCTCGCGCCTCTACAGCGCCAACGGCAACCTCGGCACGGGGTACGAGCTGGATGCGATTGCGGCGGTGATCCTCGGCGGAACCAGCTTCGTCGGCGGGATCGGCACGATCACCGGCACGCTGGTCGGTGCATTGATCATCGCCACCCTCAACAACGGCATGACGCTGATGGGCGTCTCCTACTTCTGGCAGCTGGTGATCAAAGGGGCGGTGATCATCATAGCGGTGCTGATCGACAAATACCGTACCCGACACCATCAAAGTGCATAACAACAATACCCTACGTGAGGAATACAGCATGAGATTGAAGCCCTTAGTGACCGCGCTCTGTGCTGGCGCGCTGCTGGCCGCAACCCCGTTTGCGCAGGCAAAAGATCTGAAGTCCATCGGCGTGACGGTGGGCGACCTGGCTAACCCGTTCTTCGTGCAGATCACCAAAGGTGCCGAGCTGGAAGCGCGCAAGCTGGCGGGAGATAACGTCAAGGTGACGCTGGTCTCCAGCGGGTACGATCTGGGCCAGCAGGTGTCGCAGATCGATAACTTCATTGCGGCGAAAGTGGACATGATCATCCTCAACGCCGCGGATTCCAAAGGGATCGGCCCGGCGGTAAAACGCGCCAAAGAGGCAGGGATCGTGGTCGTGGCGGTTGACGTGGCGGCGGAAGGGGCTGATGCGACCATCACCTCCGATAACACCCAGGCGGGGGAGATGGCCTGTAAGTACATAACCGACCGCCTGAAAGGTAAAGGCAACGTGGTGATCATCAACGGGCCGCCGGTTTCTGCGGTACAAAACCGCGTGGAGGGCTGCCAGACCGAGTTCAGGCGCCACCCGGATATCAAAGTGCTTTCGGATAATCAGAACGCCAAAGGCAGCCGCGAAGGCGGACTGGAGGTCATGACCTCCCTGCTGGCGGCCAATCCGAAGATCGACGGCGTATTCGCAATTAACGATCCGACGGCGATCGGTGCCGATCTGGCGGCGAAACAGGCTCAACGTAATGAGTTCTTTATCGTTGGCGTGGATGGCAGCCCGGACGGTGAAGAAGCTCTGAAGCGCGAAAACTCCCTGTTTGTGGCGACGCCGGCGCAGGATCCGCAGGTGATGGCGGCGAAGGCGGTGGAGATCGGCTATGACATTCTTCAGGGCAAACCTGCGCCGAAAGAGCCTGTGCTGATCCCGGTGACGATGATCGATAAAAAGAACGTCGGCACGTATAAGGGGTGGACGGTTAAGTAAACCCGGTGCGGCCTGATGCCCTCACCCTAACCCTCTCCCACGGGGAGAGGGAACTTACTCCCCCTCAAGGGAGAGGGCCGGGGTGAGGGGGCGGCAAAAAACTTAAGGAGTCCCCATGAAACGCTCCGACATCAATGAAATACTCGGCCACACGCGGCAGTTCTTCTCCATGCACGACGTGCATCTCCCGCCGTTTGCCAGCTTTCCGCCAACAAAATGGCAGCAGCTTGACCAGGCCACCTGGCAGGAGGTGTTCGACCTCAGGCTCGGCTGGGACGTGACGGCGTTTGGCGGTAACAATTTTGCCGCACAGGGGCTGACGCTGTTCACCCTGCGCAACGGCTCCCCCAACGGCGTACCTTATGAAAAGTGCTATGCCGAAAAAATCATGCACGTCCGCGACGGCCAGGTGACGCCGATGCATTTCCACTGGCGCAAGCGGGAGGACATCATCAACCGCGGCGGCGGAAATCTGATTATTGAGTTATGGAATGCGGGCGCGCATGAAGAGACCGAAAACACCGACGTGATCGTCACGATAGACGGCTGTCGGCAGACGCACGCGCCCGGCAGCCAGCTGCGCCTCACGCCAGGGGAGAGCATCTGCCTGACGCCCGGCCTGTACCACAGTTTCTGGGGTGAACGCGGCTTTGGCGACGTGCTGGTGGGCGAAGTGTCGTCGGTCAATGACGATGAACACGACAACCACTTTTTACAGCCCATCGATCGCTATAACACCATCGAAGAAGACGAACCGGCGGTGCTGGTGCTGTGCAACGAGTACACCCTGTTTCGGATATAAGGAGTGAATGATGCCATTGATTTCTCTTGCCGACGGTCTGGCACACGCCAGAGAACACCGCTACGCCCTGGGCGCGTTCAACGTTCTCGACTCCCATTTTCTGCGCGCGCTGTTTGCCGCCGCGAAGCAGGAACGTTCGCCGTTTATCATCAACATCGCGGAAGTGCATTTTAAGTACGTGTCTCTGGAGTCACTGGTGGAAGCGGTGAAGTTCGAAGCCGCCCGTCACAATATTCCCGTGGTGCTTAACCTCGACCATGGCCTGCATTTTGAGGCCGTCGTGCGCGCCCTGCGCTTAGGGTTCAGCTCGGTGATGTTCGACGGCTCGACGCTGAGCTATGAGGAAAATATCCGCCAGACCCGGGAAGTGGTGAAGATGTGCCACGCGGTGGGCGTCTCGGTGGAGGCGGAGCTGGGCGCAGTCGGCGGAGATGAAGGCGGCGCGCTGTACGGGCATGCGGACGAAGCGTTCTTTACCGACCCACAGCTGGCGCGCGAGTTTGTTGATTCAACCGGCATCGATGCGCTGGCGGTCGCCATTGGCAACGCGCACGGGAAATACAAGGGCGAGCCGAAGCTTGATTTCCCCCGTCTGGACGCCATTCGCCAGCAGACGGGCCTGCCGCTGGTGTTACACGGCGGCTCTGGCATCAGCGATGCCGACTTCCGCCGCGCCATCGAGCTGGGCATTCATAAAATCAACTTCTATACCGGCATGTCGCAGGCCGCGCTCGCCGCCGTTGAGCAGCGCATGGCAAACCGCCAGCCGCTGTACGATGAGTTTGCCGAACTGCTGCTGGGCATTGAAGAGGCCATTACCGATACGGTCGCGGAGCAGATGCGCATCTTCGGCAGCGCGGGGCAGGCATAATGGAACGCAAAGGGATTATCGCCGCAGGCAACATGCTGGTGGATCACGTTCATCAGATCGTGCAGTGGCCGGAGCGCGGCTGGCTGGCGGAAATCACCCACAGTGAGCGCTCAACCGGCGGTGCGCCGCTCAACGTTCTGCTGACGCTGGCGAAAATGCACGTCGGCCTGCCGTTACAGGCGGTGGGGCTGATTGGGGAAGACAGCGACGGAGACTATATTCTGGCGATGCTCGACCAGTATCACGTCAATCGCCAGCGCGTGCAGCGCACGACGTTCGCCCCAACGTCGATGTCGCAGGTAATGACCGACCCCAGCGGACAGCGCACCTTTTTCCACTCGCCGGGCGCCAACCGCCTGCTGGATCTTCCCGCCTTCGATCGTTTAGACGGATCGCTGAAGATCTTCCATCTCGGCTATCTGCTGCTGCTCGACAGCCTGGACATGCCGGACGAGGAGTTTGGCACCCGCAGCGCGCGGTTACTGGCACAGATGCGCGATCAGGGGTATGAAACCTCGCTCGATCTGGTCTCCCGCAAGGGCGATCCGCGCTATCAGCCGCTGGTGCTCCCTGCCCTGCGTCATCTTGATTATCTGGTGATTAACGAGCTGGAAGCCGGTGAGTTTAGCGGGCTTGAGATCCGCGACGGTCATGGTGCGCTGAACATGGTCCATATCGCCGACGCTGCCGCACAGTTGCTGGCGGCAGGCGTGCGGCAGCGGGTGGTGATCCACTGTCCGGAAGGGGCATGGGGTGAAGCGCCGGGTGAAAAAGGGCAATGGGTTCCGTCGTGGAAGCTGACGCAGGACGAGATTATCGGCAGCGTCGGTGCGGGCGACGCGTTTTGCGCAGGCTTTTTATACGGTTGCCATGAATCGCTGTCGCTTACCGAGAGTATTTATCTGGCGCACGCCTGCGCGCGGGCCAGCCTGCTGGCGGCCAATGCGATTGACGGCGCGAAAACGCTGGCCGAGCTTCAGGCGTTTATTCAGGAGAACGGTCAGGCGGCTTTCTCATGATGGGAAACGTCCGTGGCAAAAACATAGCCCAGACCGCGAATGGTTTTGATCAGCAAAGGCTGGTGCGGATTGACCTCAATTTTTCGCCGTAGCCGCATGATCAACACGTCGATAGTGCGGTCAAAGACCTCGGCGCTTTCGCTGTGGGTCAGCTCCAGCAGCTGTTCACGACTCAGTACCCGGCGGGCGTTTTGCGTTAATGCCAGCAGCAGGCCGTATTCGCCCTGGGTTAACGGCACGGTATTACGCTGCGGATCGCTCAGCTCGCAGCGGGTGGTGTCCAGCGTCCAGCCGTTAAAGGTAATACCTTCAACGCGCGGCGCGGCAGGCTCCGCGTCCAGCGCGCCGGTTCGACGCAGCACCGCCTTAACGCGGGCGACCACCACGCGCGGATTGAACGGTTTTCCGATGTAATCATCGGCGCCCATTTCCAGCCCGACGACCACATCTGATTCACTTCCCAGCCCCGTCAGCATCACCACCGGTAGCGATGGTCGCTGCTTTTGCAGTTGCAGCAAAACCTGTAATCCGTTGATATCCGGCAGCATCATGTCCAGCAGAACCAGCGCAATGCCAGGGTCCTGCTGGACACGGTTCACCGCGTCCTGACCGGTGTGACACGTCAGCACGGTAAAGACGTGCTCGCTGAGCACATCCTGTAGCAGTTCGCAGACTGCGACATCATCATCAACCACCAGAATCGCCGGTTTCATCGCATGCTTCCGTCAGGGAATTATGTTAAGTCTGAACCATTCTGCCGCTGGCTCCAGCCGAATTGTTTTTTACGTGACGGAAATTCAATCCATGTCACATCCCCTGCCCTTTCGACACGTCAATTTTGACGATTGGCTGTTTTTCGTCAGGGTTTTGCCCCGCAAAGGGTCGTAAAGTCAGGAAATACCCATAGTAAAAACATGGCATAGAAGCTGCATATTGGGCAGGTAAGAACTGTTTAACTGGAGCAAAGTGATGAAAAAAGTCGTCACGGTTTGCCCTTATTGTGCCTCAGGTTGCAAGATCCACCTGGTGGTCGATAACGGCAAAATCGTCCGGGCGGAAGCGGCGCAGGGTAAAACCAATCAGGGCACGCTGTGCCTGAAAGGGTACTACGGCTGGGATTTTATTAACGATACCCAAATCCTCACGCCGCGCCTGAAAACCCCTATGATCCGCCGCGAGCGCGGCGGCAAGCTGGAAGCCGTCTCCTGGAATGAAGCGCTGGATTACGTCGCCACGCGCCTCAGCGCCATCAAGGCCAAGTATGGCCCGGATGCGATTCAGACCACCGGCTCCTCACGCGGGACGGGTAACGAAACTAACTATGTAATGCAAAAATTCGCGCGCGCCGTTATTGGTACCAATAACGTCGACTGCTGCGCTCGCGTCTGACACGGCCCATCGGTTGCAGGTCTGCACCAGTCGGTCGGTAACGGCGCAATGAGTAATGCCATCAATGAGATAGATAACACCGATCTGGTGTTCATCTTCGGCTATAACCCGGCGGATTCTCACCCTATCGTCGCGAATCACGTTATTCGCGCCAAACAGAACGGGGCGAAAATCATCGTCTGCGATCCGCGTAAAATTGAAACCGCGCGCATTGCGGATATGCACATCGCACTGAAAAACGGCTCGAACATCGCGCTGTTGAATGCGATGGGGCATGTCATTATTGAGGAGAACCTCTACGACCAGGCGTTTGTCGCGAGCCGTACGGAAGGGTTTGAAGAGTATCGCAAGATTGTCGAAGGCTATACGCCGGAGTCAGTAGAGGCGATAACCGGCGTCAGCGCGCAGGAGATCCGCCAGGCGGCGCGGATGTACGCCGGAGCGAAAACCGCCGCCATTCTGTGGGGCATGGGCGTGACCCAGTTCTACCAGGGCGTGGAAACCGTGCGCTCGCTCACCAGCCTCGCCATGCTGACCGGCAATCTGGGTAAAGCGCATGTGGGCGTGAACCCGGTGCGTGGTCAGAATAACGTGCAGGGTGCGTGTGATATGGGCGCGCTGCCGGACACCTATCCGGGCTACCAGTACGTGAAGTTCCCGGAAAACCGCGAGAAGTTTGCGAAGGCCTGGGGCGTGGAAAGTCTGCCGGCACACACCGGATACCGCATCAGCGAGCTGCCGCACCGCGCGGCGCACGGTGAAGTACGTGCGGCCTACATCATGGGTGAAGATCCGCTCCAGACCGACGCCGAACTGTCTGCGGTGCGCAAAGGCTTTGAGGATCTGGAGCTGGTGATTGTTCAGGATATCTTTATGACCAAAACCGCGGCAGCGGCGGATGTGATTCTGCCGTCGACCTCCTGGGGCGAGCATGAAGGTGTCTATACGGCGGCAGACCGCGGCTTCCAGCGCTTCTTCAAGGCCGTCGAGCCGAAGTGGGATCTGAAAACAGACTGGCAAATCATCAGCGAAATCGCCACCCGCATGGGCTACCCGATGCACTACAACAACACCCAGGAGATCTGGGACGAGTTGCGGCATCTGTGTCCGGACTTTTATGGGGCAACCTATGAAAAAATGGGTGAGCTGGGCTACATCCAGTGGCCGTGCCGGGATGAGTCAGAATCCGATCAGGGGACGTCGTACCTCTTTAAAGAGAAGTTCGACACCCCGAACGGGCTGGCGCAGTTCTTCACCTGCGACTGGGTCGCGCCGATCGATAAGCTCACCGACGAGTATCCGATGGTGCTCTCCACCGTGCGTGAAGTGGGCCACTACTCCTGCCGTTCCATGACCGGTAACTGCGCCGCGCTGGCGGCGCTGGCGGATGAACCGGGCTACGCGCAGATCAACACCGCCGATGCCGAACGGCTCGGTATTGAAGATGAAGCGCTGGTGTGGGTGAACTCGCGTAAGGGCCGCATCATTACCCGCGCGCAGGTCAGCGACCGTCCGAACAAAGGGGCAGTCTATATGACCTACCAGTGGTGGATTGGCGCCTGTAACGAGCTGGTGACGGAGAACTTAAGCCCGATAACCAAAACGCCGGAGTATAAATACTGCGCCGTAAACGTGGAGCCCATTGCGGATCAACACGCTGCGGAACAGTATGTGATCGACGAATATAACAAGCTGAAAGCCCGCCTGCGTGAAAGCGCAATGGGATGAAGCCGTAAATTAATCACTGACTAAATGGGGTGAGATATTCACCCCATTATTATTTCTGGCATCGCTATTAATTACATCTATATATATTTCTGAAGACGTCTCGCAGAAAAAATGTAATTTGCGCGAAAATTAATTACATCTTTGCATTTTAATTCAGAGGGATAAGATATGCGGCGGGTGCTTAAGACTTTCTGTCTTGAGCATTGTTGAGGGACAGAAAGTGGAAAGCCCCGGGAAATTTGCATTTACCCGAGGCTACCCCTCAACAACCAACAGGTTGAGAGTAGCCTCTTATTCTTTTTTTCACAAGGAGTAAAAGGCATGACGCCATTAAAAAATACGTTAGGCATCGTCTTTATTATTTGCCTGACGATAGTGATCTTTACCTTTATTACTCGCGATAAGTTATGTGAGTTTTCAATAAAGAGTGAACATCAGGAGGTGGCGGCGAAATTAGCCTGTAACGCAGGCTAACCTCTTCGGGCGGAACGCGTGTTCCGCCCGGCTTGTGGGATGCTGAGGTCTTAACGCACCCGTTTTTTTCTTCTGTCGCCGCGATTATACTGCGCGGCGTGTACCCAGATGATAAGAATCCATGAAAACCCTTTTTCTGATGTTGTTATTTTTAACCGCGTTTGCCCATGCCGATGAGATAGGCAGCCAGTATAAAAAGCAGGCTGAAGCGGGCGATGCGCGCGCGCAGTATTATCTTGCCGATACCTGGTTCAGTTCCGGCGACAGCGCGCAGGCGGCGCTGTGGGCGGAAAAAGCGGCAAAAGGCGGTGATGTCGACGCCATGGCGCTGCTGTCGCAAATCCACTTTTCGCAGGGCGACTATGCTCAGGCCAAAGCCCTGGCCCAGCAGGCAAACATTGCGGGCAGCAAACGCGGCGCGATCATGCTGGCGCGGGTGCTGGTGAACACGCAGGCGGGCAAAACCGACTACCCGCAGGCCATCGCACTGCTGCAATCGGCGACCGAAGACATCGATAGCGACTCGGCGGTAGACGCGCAACAGCTGCTGGGGCTGATCTATGCCAACGGCGTTGAAGTTCCTCAGGATGACGTGCAGGCCGCATCGTGGTTCAAGCGGAGTTCGGCTCTGTCCCGGACGGGCTATGCGGAGTACTGGGCAGGAATGCTGTTCAGGCAGGGTGAGAAAGGCTTTATCACACCGAATAAACAGAAAGCGCTTTACTGGTTAAACCTGAGCTGTACCGAAGGGTTTGATACCGGGTGTGAAGAGTTTGATGCGTTGAGCGGGGAATAACGTGCCGGGTGGCGGCTTCGCCTTACCCGGCCTACAAAACCTGTAGGCCCGGTAAGCGCAGCGCCACCGGGCTTAGAATGTTACTGGTCAGCCGTTTTATCAAAACGACCCAGCACCTCGCGTTCATACGCCAGCGCTTTTTTACGGTCGAACTTGTGTTCCCACTTGGAGATTACCAGCACCGCCAGCGCATTACCCACCACGTTCAGCGCAGTACGCGCCATGTCGAGGATACGGTCCACACCGGCAATAAACGCCAGGCCTTCCAGCGGAATACCGACGCTGCCCAGCGTCGCCAGCAGCACCACGAAGGAAACGCCCGGCACGCCTGCGATGCCTTTTGAAGTCACCATCAGCGTCAGAACCAGCACGATCTCCTGCCACAGCGACAGGTCAATGCCGTACAGCTGCGCGATAAAGATTGCCGCAATACTCTGATACAGCGTCGAACCATCCAGGTTGAAGGAGTAGCCCGTTGGCACCACGAAGCTGGTAATGGACGCCGGCGCACCGTAGGCCTCCATCTTCTCAATGATACGCGGCAGTACGCTCTCGGAACTTGCCGTGGAGTAGGCCAGAATCAGCTCATCCTTCAGGATGCGGATCAGGATCCAGATGCTGAGCCCGCACAGGCGCGCCACAATGCCCAGCACCACCAGCGCGAAGAACAGAATCGCGAAGTGCACCAGAATCACCAGCTTCGCCAGCGGCCACAGGGAGGCAAAGCCGAAGTTCGCTACGGTTACCGCAATCAGCGCGAATACCCCGACCGGCGCATAACGCATCACCATGTGGGTGACTTTGAACATGGTTTCGGAGACAGATCGGAACACGGTGACCAGCGGTTCACGGTGCGTCGCGGGCAGGGAAGAAAGCCCCAGACCAAAGAGTACCGAGAAGAAGATGATCGGCAGCATCTCGCCCTTCGCCATGGACGCGATAATGTTGGTCGGCACCAGCGAGAGAATAGTCCCCATCAGTCCATGCGAATGGCTCTGCACATCGGCGGTTGTGCTTTGGTATTTCGAAATATCCACCGTCGCCAGCTGCGACATATCGATCCCGGCACCAGGCTGGAACACATTCGCCAGGGTGATGCCAAGAACGATGGCAACCGTGGTGATCACTTCGAAATAGAGAATAGTTTTAACGCCGATGCGGCCTAACTGTTTCGCATCACCGACACCCGCGATACCGACCACCAGCGTCGAGATCACAATCGGCACAACAATCATCTTGATCAGATGAATAAAGATATCGCCCGCAGGGGAGAGAAGGTTCGCAATCAGCCACTCGCGGCTGTCGCTATGATAATGGAGGTAACTGCCCAGCAAGATGCCCAGCACAAGGGCCAGCAGGATCTGCCAGGCCAGGCTGACTTTCAAATTTTTCATAGAAACTGACTTCCTCAATGAAATCTCCGTACCATCAAAACTGCATGAATATGGAGACATACTGAAAGGGTATGAATTGTGTTGCGTTGGTTTATGGGATTTTTTAACGCGCCGTATGAGTATCATTTGCACGGCATGCTGCGCAAGCCTTAAAGAACAAGGCATTTCACTGCAAAAAGTGTCATTGACGGCAATTTATAGCAATTCGCATAAATAACCATTTGTTATACAAAATATTTTCACTTCAAAAAAGTGAATAATTCTTCAGGTGAATTATTTCCCTTCAAAGTTTCATTCGCTCAATTTTCATACTCTTCAGACATTGCGTGATCTGTCGCCCAAATACTAAACAAAGCTTGTAAAGCCCCTACTATTAACGTTTTTGCGACATATTATTAACATCTTACAAGGAGAAAAAAAGCCATGAGCCAAATACACAAACACGACATTCCCGCAAACATTGCGGACCGTTGCCTGATAAGCCCGGAGCAATACCAGGAGAAATACCAGCAGTCCGTTTCCAGCCCTGACGCGTTCTGGGGTGAGCAGGGTCACATCCTCGACTGGATCAAACCTTATCAGAAGGTAAAGAACACCTCTTTCGCGCCGGGCAACGTCTCCATTAAATGGTATGAAGACGGCACGCTGAACCTGGCGGCGAACTGCCTGGACCGCCATCTTGCTGAACGCGGCAACGAAACGGCCATCATCTGGGAAGGCGACGATGCCTCTCAGAGTAAACACATCTCGTATAAAGAACTTCATCGCGACGTGTGCCGCTTTGCCAACGTGCTGCTGGCCCAGGGCATTAAAAAAGGCGATGTGGTGGCGATCTATATGCCAATGGTGCCGGAAGCCGCCGTGGCTATGCTGGCCTGCGCGCGCATCGGTGCGATCCACTCCGTTATCTTCGGCGGTTTCTCGCCGGAGGCGGTTGCCGGGCGTATTGTCGACTCAAATTCGAAGCTGGTGATCACCGCTGACGAGGGCGTGCGCGCCGGGCGCGGTATTCCGCTGAAGAAAAACGTTGATGAAGCGCTGAAAAACCCGAACGTGAAATCCATCAGTAACGTCATTGTCTTCAAACGCACGGGCGGCAAAATCGACTGGCACGAGGGGCGCGACCTGTGGTGGAGCGATCTGATTGAAAACGCGAGCGACCAGCATCAGCCTGAAGAGATGAACGCGGAAGATCCGCTGTTTATTCTTTATACCTCCGGCTCCACCGGTAAGCCGAAAGGCGTGCTGCATACCACCGGCGGCTATCTGGTTTACGCGGCCACCACCTTTAAATACGTTTTCGACTACCATCCGGGCGACATCTACTGGTGTACCGCCGACGTGGGCTGGGTGACCGGTCATAGCTACCTGCTGTACGGCCCGCTGGCCTGCGGCGCAACGACGCTGATGTTTGAAGGCGTACCGAACTGGCCGACCCCGGCGCGTATGTGCCAGGTGGTTGATAAGCATCAGGTCAACATTCTCTACACCGCGCCAACGGCGATCCGCGCGCTGATGGCGGAAGGCGATAAAGCCATCGAAGGGACCGACCGCTCTTCCCTGCGTATCCTCGGCTCCGTGGGCGAGCCGATCAACCCCGAAGCCTGGGAGTGGTACTGGAAGAAGATCGGCAACGAGAAGTGCCCGGTGATGGATACCTGGTGGCAGACCGAAACCGGCGGCTTCATGATCACCCCGATGCCGGGTGCCACGCAGCTGAAAGCCGGTTCGGCCACCCGTCCGTTCTTCGGCGTGCAGCCTGCGCTGGTGGACAACGAAGGCAATCCGCAGGAAGGCGCTACCGAGGGCAACCTGGTGATCGTCGATTCCTGGCCTGGCCAGGCGCGTACCCTGTTCGGCGACCATGAGCGCTTCGAGCAGACCTACTTCTCGACCTTCAAAAACATGTACTTCAGCGGCGACGGCGCGCGCCGGGATGAAGACGGTTATTACTGGATCACCGGACGCGTGGACGACGTGCTGAACGTCTCCGGCCACCGTCTGGGCACGGCGGAGATTGAGTCTGCGCTGGTGTCGCATCCGAAAATTGCCGAAGCGGCGGTTGTCGGCATTCCTCACAACATCAAAGGCCAGGCGATCTACGCCTACGTCACTCTGAACCACGGCGAAGAGCCGTCGCCAGAGCTGTATACCGAGGTGCGCAACTGGGTGCGTAAAGAGATCGGCCCGCTTGCCACGCCGGACGTGCTGCACTGGACCGACTCGCTGCCGAAAACCCGTTCCGGCAAGATTATGCGCCGTATCCTGCGCAAAATCGCGGCGGGCGACACCAGTAACCTCGGTGATACCTCAACGCTGGCCGATCCTGGCGTGGTGGACAAACTGCTCGAAGAGAAGCAGGCCATCGCAATGCCTTCCTAGTGTTTTCTCCCTCTCCCCGTGGGAGAGGGCCGGGGTGAGGGCATCAGACCGCACCTTCCTCCCCTCACCCTCTCCCCACAGGGGAGAGGGGATAAAAACAAACCAACCTTACTTCTGGAGACTCTGTGATGAATAACGATATTTGTCAGCAGATAGAGAATAGTGCGCACTACAGGGAGCTCGTCGAAAAACGGCAACGGTTTGCCTTCATCCTTTCCATCATCATGCTGATTATCTACGTCGGCTTTATTCTGCTGATCGCCTTTGCGCCGCACTGGCTGGGCACCCCGCTGCATGAGGGTACAAGCGTCACGCGCGGTATTCCGATTGGGATTGGCGTGATCATCATTTCGTTTGTGCTCACGGGTGTGTACGTCTGGCGTGCGAACGGTGAATTCGATCGTCTTAACAGAGAAGTTCTGCGCGAGGTAAAAGCATCATGAAGCGAGTCCTGACGGCGCTAGCCGCCACACTTCCCTTTGCTGCCCATGCGGCAGATGCCCTTACCGGCGAGGTTCAGCGCCAGCCAACCAACTGGCAGGCGATTATCATGTTCCTGATTTTCGTGGTGCTGACGCTGTACATCACCTACTGGGCGTCGAAACGCGTACGCTCCCGTAACGATTACTACACCGCGGGCGGCAACATTACCGGCTTCCAGAACGGGCTGGCGATAGCGGGGGACTTTATGTCCGCCGCCTCGTTCCTTGGGATCTCCGCGCTGGTGTATACCTCAGGGTATGACGGCCTGATCTACTCCCTCGGGTTCCTGGTGGGCTGGCCAATCATTCTGTTCCTGATTGCCGAGCGCCTGCGTAACCTGGGACGCTATACCTTTGCTGACGTCGCTTCCTATCGCCTGAAGCAGGGGCCGATTCGTACCCTCTCCGCCTGCGGTTCGCTGGTGGTGGTGGCACTCTATCTGATCGCCCAGATGGTCGGCGCGGGCAAACTGATCGAGCTGCTGTTCGGCCTGAACTACCACGTCGCGGTGGTGCTGGTCGGCGTGCTGATGGTGATGTACGTCCTGTTCGGCGGCATGCTGGCCACCACCTGGGTACAGATCATCAAAGCGGTACTGCTGCTGTTCGGCGCCAGCTTTATGGCCTTTATGGTGATGAAGCACGTCGGGTTCAGCTTCAATAATCTGTTTACCGAAGCGATGGCGGTCCACCCGAAAGGGGAAGCGATCATGAGCCCGGGCGGGCTGGTGAAAGATCCGATATCCGCGCTCTCGCTCGGTCTCGGCCTGATGTTCGGTACCGCTGGCCTGCCGCATATCCTGATGCGTTTCTTCACGGTGTCAGATGCGCGTGAAGCGCGTAAAAGCGTGTTCTACGCTACCGGGTTTATGGGCTACTTCTACATTCTGACCTTTATCATCGGCTTCGGCGCAATCATGCTGGTGGGGGCAAACCCGGCGTTTAAAGACGCGGCGGGCGCGCTTATCGGCGGTAACAACATGGCGGCGGTGCATCTGGCCGACGCGGTGGGCGGCAACCTGTTCCTCGGCTTTATCTCTGCCGTGGCCTTTGCCACCATCCTCGCGGTGGTTGCAGGGCTGACGCTGGCCGGCGCGTCGGCGGTTTCGCATGACCTCTACGCCAACGTCTTCCGCAAAGGCGCAAGCGAGCGCGATGAGCTGAAAGTCTCCAAAATCACCGTGCTGGTGCTGGGCGTCGTCGCCATCCTGCTGGGGATTTTGTTCGAGAAACAGAACATCGCCTTTATGGTCGGGCTGGCCTTCTCGATTGCGGCAAGCTGTAACTTCCCGATCATTCTGCTCTCCATGTACTGGTCAAAACTGACCACCCGTGGGGCGATGATCGGCGGCTGGCTGGGCCTGCTGACGGCGGTGATTCTGATGATCCTCGGCCCGACCATCTGGGTGCAGATCCTCGGTCACGAAAGCGCTATCTTCCCGTATGAATACCCGGCGCTGTTCTCCATTGCCGTGGCGTTTATCGGGATCTGGATCTTCTCTGCCACCGATAATTCACCGGAGGGTAACCTGGAGCGTGAAAAATTCCGCGCCCAGTTTATCCGCTCGCAAACCGGCCTGGGCGTTGAGCAGGGCCGCGCGCACTAAGCCTTTTCTCCCCGGTCGCTCTGGCCGGGGAGCTTAAAACATCACCCACGCCACCAGCGGCGCAATCAGCACCATCGTGACGCCCGAAAGCATCATCACCAGGCTCGCAACAACGCCCTCCTGCTGTCCCAGCTCATACGAACGTGCCGTCCCCGCCCCGTGCGACGCCGCGCCAAACCCCGCCCCTTTCGCCATCCCTTCGCGAATGGAAAGCCGCAGAAACAGCACATCCCCCACAGCCATGCCGAAGACGCCTGTCACCACCACAAACAGCGCCACCAGATCCGGCTGGCCACCGAGCGGTTTGGCGGCTGCCAGCGCAAACGGCGTGGTCACCGAACGCACCGCCAGGCTGCGCTGGATTTCATCAGGCAGCGTAAACAGCCGCGCCAGCCAGACCGAGCTGCACACCGCCACCACCGTCGCGGTGACGACGCCCGCGCTGAGCGACATCCAGTGGCGTTTGATAATGGCGAGGTTGTCATAAACGGGTACGGCGAAGGCAATGGTCGCCGGGCCGAGCAGCCACAGCAGCCAGTGGGATTCGCCAATGTAGTTCTGCCAGGAGATATGGCCGAAGACCAGCATCAGCACCAGCAGGATCGGCGTAAATACCAGCGGCATCAGCGGCAGCGCGCGAAAGCGGCGATACAGGCGCTTGTTGGCAAAGTAGATGACGACTGTCGCAATCAGGCACAGCACGCTTATCTGAAAGTTAGTCATGCTTCTGCCTGCTGATTTCAAAGCGATACACTTTATCCACCACCCAGGCGGTGGCGCCCAGCACCATCATCGTGCTCAGGGCGATAACCGCAAAGATGCGCCAGCCGTCGACCATCAGCAGCTGGGCATAGTTCACCACCGCCACCACGGCCGGCACAAAGAACAGCAGCATCTCCGCCAGCAACCAGCGTGCGCCGGCCCGCACCCAGCTAAGGGGCAACGCGCGACAGAGGATCAGCGTCAGCAACAGCACCATCCCCACCAGGTTGGCGGGTAAAGGCAGATGCAGCCAGTCGACAAGATATTCCGCGAAAACAAACAGTCCCGCGTAAAGCAGTACCTGAACCGGTACCTGGAGTCGTTGAACAACGGCAGGCGTAACACGGCTTAACGCCACGGCCATGGGGGTTTTCCTCAGAAATGAGACGAGGCGCCAGTATAGTGAGCGTACGGTATCGACTGAAATGAATTAAAATCATCGAAGGTATAGTTTCGAGGAATAATCATGGACATAAGAACGCTGCGCTATTTTGTCGAGGTGGTTCGCCAGCAAAGTTTTACCCGCGCAGCGGAGAAGTTATTCGTAACCCAGCCAACCATCAGCAAGATGCTGAAAAACCTCGAAGATGAGCTGAACTGTACCCTGCTGATCCGCGACGGGCGCAAGCTGCTGCTGACCGATACCGGTCGCGTGGTGTTCGAGCGCGGGCTGGCAATTCTGGCGGAGTTCCGCCAGCTGGAGGCCGAGCTTGGGGACATCAACCATCTGACAAAAGGGCTGCTGCGGCTCGGTATTCCGCCGATGGTCGGCATGATGATGGCCGGTCCGATAAGCCTGTTTCGTCAGCGCTATCCCGGCGTTGAGCTAAAAATTTCTGAATTTGGCGGCCTGACCGTGCAGCAGGCGGTGATGAACGGTGAACTGGACGTGGCCATGACGGCCCTTCCCGTGGAGGAGGAAAGCGGCCTGGCGACGCTGCCTCTGTTCAGCCACCCGCTGTGCGTGCTGGTGCCGCGCTCCGGCGACTGGCTGAAGATTGAGTCAGTAAAACCCGAGCTGCTCGGCGAACACCCGCTGCTGATTTACAACGAAGATTTTGCCTTAAGCCGCCAGCTGATGGCGCTGTTTAACCAGCATAACGTGAAGCCGCGCATTGCGGTGCGCAGCGGCCAGTGGGATTTTCTGGCGGCGATGGTACAGGCGGGCGTGGGGATTGCCATTCTGCCGCAGCCGATCTGCGAGCGGCTGGATAAAAATACGCTGCGCTGGATCCCGCTGGAGAGCGACCTGCACTGGCAGCTGGGGATGATCTGGCGTGAAGGGGTCTATCTGTCGCACAGCGCGCAGGCGTGGTTGCAATGCTGTGAGGGGTTTTGGGTACCCTCACCCTAACCCTCTCCCACAGGGAGAGGGAACCGATCGAGCACGTAGGCCCGGTAAGCGCAGCGCCACCGGGCAATTACAGCGCTACTGATTCTCTATCAACAACGCTTCCAGCAGATCCAGATCGTGCAGCAGCTTTTGCAGCGTCTCGTTGCTGATCTGCCGCGTGGCGCGCAGGTGATACAGCTCGGCACGCTCGGAGCGCAGCGCCGCCAGGCGGAAACGGCGTTCGAGGTTCTCTTCCTGCAACGAACTTTCCACGTCGTTACGTCCGTCAGCACGGCGACGCAAATTACCGATCACGCGTGAACTGACTTCCTTCAGCAGCTGGTTATCAATGTTCTCTTCGGCATCGGCGGCCAGACGCTCCTCCATCTTCTCGATGGCGACAATCGCCACTTCCGCCGTCGCCGCACGGGCAATCCGCTCTTCTTTGTGCTGTTGCGAGGAGTCCCCTGCGTCAATATGTTGCAGCAGAATCGGCAGCATAATCACGCCGACAAACAGGGAGAAGAGGATCACGCCCGCCGCCAGGAACACCAGCTCGTAGCGCGCCGGGAAGACGTCACCCGTCGGCAGCAGCAGAGGAATGGAGAGCACACCAGCAAGGGTGATCGCCCCGCGCACGCCCGCGAAAGAGGCAATCAGCAGCTCGCGCGTGGTCCACGAGCCGAACTCCATCGGCTTTTTGGTCAGGAAGCGAACGCTGAATTTCTTCATCGTCCACAGCCAGCCGAAACGCACCAGCATCAGCGCAAGGTAGATGAGCACGATATCGGTAAACAGCATCCAGACTTCAACGTTTGGATCCGCTTCGGCCGCAATCAGCGAGGATTCCATAATGCCCGGCAGTTGCAGACCCAACAGCAGGAACACCATGCCGTTAAACACAAACTCGAGCATGGCCCAGGTACTGTTCGCGCGCAGGCGCATCGCCAGCGGCGCGCGCCGCATAACGCCGGAGCGGGTGATGGTCATCCCCGCGGCTACCGCCGCCAGAATGCCCGACACGCCGATGTGTTCGGCAATCAGGTAAGAGGCAAACGGCAGCAGGAACAGCAGGACGATCTGCGTCGCCGGTTCATCACCACCCCAGCGGCTAAGGAAGCGCAGCGAGCGTCCGTACAGCCAGCTCACTACGAAGCCCGCGAGGATACCGCCAATCGCCACCTTGAAGAATTCCAGGGTCGCGCCGCCGACGGTAAAGACCATGGTGCCCATGGCAACCGCCACGGCAAACTTCAGGGCGACCAGGCCAGAGGCGTCGTTCATCAGCGCCTCGCCCTGCAAAATGCCCATGATTTTCTTTGGAATGCGCCCTTCGCCCACAATGCCGGACAGCGCCACGGCGTCGGTAGGCGACAGCACGGCGGCCAGCGCAAAGGCGGGTATGAGCGGGATCCCCGGTACGGCCCAGTAGATCAGAAAACCAATCCCGACCACGGTGACCACCACCAGCGCCAGCGCCAGGCCGAAGATCTCTCGCCCGTGCTCCAGAAATTCGCGCGTCGGCGTTTTCCAGCCATCGGCAAACAGCAGCGGCGGGATGAACAGCACGAGGAACAGTTCCGGATCGAACTCCACGTGCAGACCGAACGTCGGCCACGCCAGCAGCGCACCGATAGCTATTTGCATTAAAGGCAGGGGGACCTGGAAGGGCAGTACGCGTGTAACCACCCCGGATAATGAGACCACAAGGGTCATGATGAGTATTGTGAAGAAAATTTCCATGCGTTCCCTGTTTGCTGTGTTTCTTATATGCCAAACCTGAGGCGTCGTGCCTCTTATTCTATCCTCTCCAGAGTAACGTAAAAGGCAACAGGATGAGTCCTGAAAATAAAAACGGGCGGCCTGAGCCACCCGTTTTCGCATAAAAAGTCAATTCAGATGGCCCAGCCACCCGCGTAGAACGCAACCAGCGCAACGGCGATGACCACGGTACCGATGTTCAGCTTACGCCACTCACCGGAGACCAGACGCCCAATCACCAGCGAGGCGAAACCGATCATAATGCCAGTCACGATGTTACAGGTCAGCACGATGAATACCGCAGTGATCAGGCCTGACATGGCATCAACAAAATCCGCGAAATCGATTTTCGCCACGTTGCTCAGCATCAGCAGGCCGACGTACATCAGCGCAGGTGCGGTCGCGTAAGCCGGCACCAGATAAGAGAGCGGAGAGAGGAACAGGATCAGCAGGAACAGCACGCCAGCGGTGATGGCCGTCAGGCCGGTTTTACCGCCTGCCGCCGTACCCGCTGCGGACTCAATGTACACCGCCGCAGGCGCCGCACCTACCAGGCCAGAGAAAACGCTGCTCAGGGAGTCGGTGGTCAGCGCTTTGCCGCCGTCAATAATCTGTCCGTCTTTATCCAGCAGGTTGGCCTGACCGGCCACCGCGCGGATGGTGCCCGTGGCGTCAAACACCGCGGTCATTACCAGCGCCAGCACGCTTGGCAGGATCACCGGGTTCAGCGCGCCCACAATATCCAGGCTGCCAATCAGGGAGTTACCTTTGTCATCGCTCAGCGACGGCATGGCGAAAATCCCGGAGAAATGAACGGTCGGGTCGAAGATTAGGCCGACGATGGACACGCCGATAATGGTCAGCAGAATGCCGCCCGGCACTTTCAGTTTTTCCAGGCCAATGATCACCGCCAGACCCACCAGCGACATGATCACCGGGAAGCTCGCGAAGTTACCCAGCGCAACCGGCAGGCCGTCCAGCGGGTTCTTGATGACCAGACCCACGCCGTTGGCAGCGATCAGCAGCAGGAACAGGCCAATACCGATGCCGGTGCCGTGCGCCACGCCCTGCGGCAGGTTGCGCAAAATCCAGCTACGAATACCGGTTGCTGAAATTACGGTGAACAGCACGCCCATGAGGAACACGGCGCCGAGCGCTACCGGGACGCTGATATGCTGGCCCAGCACCAGGCTGAAAGCGGTGAACGCGGTCAGGGAGATGGCGCACCCGATCGCCAGCGGCAGGTTCGCCCACAGGCCCATCACAATCGAACCCACACCCGCAACCAGGCAGGTGGCAACGAAGACCGCCGCTGGCGGGAAGCCCGCTTTGCCGAGCATGCCTGGCACCACGATGACGGAGTACACCATCGCCAGAAACGTGGTCAGACCGGCAACAACTTCCTGGCGCACGGTGCTGCCGCGAGCAGAAATTTTAAACATGGCGTCAAGTGAACCGCCGGTACGCGCAGATGGCGTAGACATAGAAAACATCCCCTGAAAATTTTTATTGAAAGTCCGTAAGCGTGGTGGAGACTCCACTGCCAGCGAAACGTCAAATCCTTGTGCTGCGTTTGCGACGAAAGGGGCGTCACAAAAAAAGCAAACGTTTAGCTCCGCGCTTACAAAACGGGTGGTCAAATGTAGGCAAACGATTATCTAGCCTAATACCCGCCCTTTTCAACTGAACTTTCTCGTTTTTCGCTAAAATTGCCTCATGGCGATGAAGAATTAAGCAGAGGATGCGCAAACGTTATCGTCCATGCGCAATTTCGTTACATTTCATCCCTCGCCGGGGATTGTCAGCGGGCCGCCTTTCGCAAGCGTTGTCTGCCAGCCCGGACGTGCCTCCACTCTCTGTTTCCACGCCGCTATGTGGTCGAGATTGTCGATGCCGCCTCTCGCCAGCAGGGCGAAGAGGGGAAAACTCATCTGGATATCAGCCATGGTCAGCGTGTCGCCGGCAAACCAGCTGTTTTCGGCAAGATGATCGTTAATAAAGCGCGCATGCGTTTCCAGCTGGCGGTTGAGATACGCTTTTTGCACCCCCTGCCCCAGCGCCTTACCCAGCGTGCGCAGGCCAAACGGGACGGGTGGTTTGCCGAGGCTGTTAAACACCAGCTTCATTAACAGGAGCGGCATCAAAGACCCTTCGGCGTAATGCAGCCAGAAGCGATACTGCACTTTATGGGCGGGATCTAACGGTTTGAATCGTGACGCCGAATCGTACGTTTCCTGAAGATATTCCAGAATCGCGCCTGATTCGGCCAGCACCAGTCCGTTATCTTCCAGTACCGGGGATTTCCCCAGCGGATGCACTTTTTTGAGCGAATCCGGTGCAAGCATGGATTTCTCGCGCTGGTAGCGCACAATCTCATACGTCAGACCCAGCTCTTCCAGCGCCCAGAGGACGCGATGTGAACGAGACTGATTAAGGTGGTGGACCGTTAGCATGATGTTCTCCGGTGATTCATACTTTTTAACTATAGAAAACTGAACAACTTCACGAAAAAAATTTGGCTAAAATCTCACCGTCTCCGGTGGCAAAAACGGCGGCCGGGCATAGAATTAAAGTGTCAGTACAAACCGGAACCTCCTCCACAAGCTCGACACGAGGGGTACTGATGTCGGGGGAAACCCTCCCGTGAGCCAGCGGGATAGAGAGAAAGACAAAGACCGGAAAAAACTAAAGCGCCCTTAGTGGCGCTTTAGTTCTTTATGCTTGTTGCCGGGTGGCGGCTGCGCCTTACCCGACCTGCAAAACCGAGAGCGTAGGCCGGGTAAGCGAAGCGCCATCCGGCAAACACCTCTCAATCCTCCTCCAGCAACCGCGCCCCCGTTCCCTGCTCGCCCAGCCTGTCACCCGGGTTACGCAGCGGACAATCGCTGCGTGATAAACACCCGCAACCAATGCAGCCGTCCAGCTCATCGCGCAGGGCCACCAGCGTGTGAATACGACGATCCAGCTCTTCTCGCCACTGGGACGACAGCTGCTTCCACTCCTTCGCGCTCAGCGAGTGCCCTTCCGGCAATACGCCGAACGCGTCACCGATGGTGGCCAGAGGAATGCCGATACGTTGCGCAATTTTGATGATCGCCACGTAGCGGAGCACATCGCGGGTATAGCGCCGCTGGTTTCCGGCGTTACGGATACTTTTTATTAACCCTTTGCTTTCATAGAAGTGGAGCGCCGACACCGCCACACCGCTTCGCTTAGCCACTTCACCGGGGGTTAACAGCGCTTTGATGCGCGGTAATCTCTTTTCCATAAAACCTCTTTACCTCAAGTTAACTTGAGGAATTATACTCCCCCGCAGAGAAAACGACGAATCAACCAGGACAGATGTCTCCACAGAGGGGTAACCTTATGTCGCATCAGCAAATTATTCAGACACTTATTGAATGGATTGATGAACATATCGACCAGCCGTTGAACATTGATGTGGTCGCTAAGAAGTCGGGCTATTCGAAATGGTATTTACAGAGAATGTTCCGCACCGTAATGCATCAAACGCTGGGTGATTACATTCGCCAGCGCAGGCTCCTGCTGGCGGCGCAGGCGTTACGCTCAACGCAGCGGCCCATTTTTGATATCGCAATGGATCTGGGCTATGTGTCGCAGCAGACCTTTTCCCGCGTCTTCCGCCGCGAGTTTGACCGTACGCCGAGCGACTACCGCCATCAGCTCAATTAATGCGTGTTAACGCAAGGGTTGCTGCTGCCAGGCCATAAATGCCTGGGGCGGCATCGCTTTCGCGAAGTGCCATCCCTGACAATACTGCACGCCACGCTTCAGCAACCAGCTCACCTGCTCCCCCGTCTCGACCCCTTCCGCAATGGTTTTCAGCCGCAGGCTTTGCGCCATCTCAATGATGTGCTCGGCAATCAGGTGGCTGGTGCTGTTGGTGGTTAAGGTATCGATAAAGGATTTGTCGATTTTCAGGATATCGACGTTCAGCGAATAGAGGTTATGCAGGTTAGAGTAGCCGGTTCCGAAATCATCAATCGCCACTTCATACCCCGCCTGGCGAAACGCCTGAATGACCGGCGTGGTTTTTGGCACGTCAATAAACCCCCGCTCCGTCACCTCAATTTTGATTTGCTGCGCGCGAACCGAGTAAAAGCGGGCTTTGTCGGAGATCAGGGCGATAAGACGCGAAGAGTGAAAATCCGACGCCGACAGGTTAATCGAGACATACAGACCGGGATGAGCGGCAAGAAAATGGCCCAGATCGCTGAACACCTCCTCCACGACGTAATCCGTAATGCGCTCAATCATCCCCTCTTTTTCTGCCAGGGGAATAAATTCCGCCGGGCTCATAACCTGACCGTTGAATCCAGGCCAGCGCAACAACGCCTCTGCCCCCACGCACTGGTTATTTTTAATATCAATAATGGGCTGATAATGGACGCACAGCTGGCGTTTATTCAGCGCCCGGTGCAGAAGTCGGCCAGGCGAATTGAATTCACGGTGTGTACGCGACCACACCAGCAGAATAATAATGCTGCAAATTATCCCCAGCGGTAGCGTCAGGGTGGCCTGATGATAAAGCGTTTTATAAAAACGGGCGCTGGAGGTTGAAACGATGGCCGCAATCGGCCGCTGCCCGGATTTCACGATCGTATAAAAACGGTCACCTTTCTGAAAAGTCGTTTCCTGATGTCGAAGCATCGAATGCAATAAAGAAATATTGGCTTTCTGGCTTACAGAAAAGAATGCATTGCTGACGGTGTCATACACCCCCCACGACAGGGAACGATCGTCTGACATCACCTCACTGTACGAAAGCGGGTTGACCACTGCGACATAATTTCCGCGCTGCATATATATCATTTTATAACCATCAAAAAATGGCGTATCGCGAAAATAATAGATAGCAACGTCGGGTTTACGTGTGTAATTGGCAGCGGGAATGGTGTAAGGATGATCCGGCGTAAAAAGGGTCGAGCAGAGAAACGACTGGCCTTCAGCATAAATTAAATCGGCAACAAAAAGACGACCGCGGGAAACGTTCAACATATATTGACGATGCTCCGGCGTACACACTTTTCCCTGATATTTTTCCGCGTCTTCCCGGGCCAGATCAACCTGTTGAATAACCCGTTCAGTTTTGTTTAAAGCAAGTTCAGCAAACGTGCGCAGCTGGGCGCTGATTTCCGACACGGCTCTAAGCTGGGCAAACCATAGCGCAAGCATCACCGGCAGCATAACTACCATGATAATCCCGACCACTTTGAGCATGTTGCGCAGCGCGCTACGATTCATTTCCCGCTCTGTATCCCTGCATGTTGTACGCCTGTAGCAATGAAGACCGGCTGCTTTGATAAACAGGTGATTACGTTGCATGAATCATGGGAAGTTAGCAACTGACTTTTGGTATTAAAAATCCTAAAATTCGTGATGCCGATAATATTTTCCCGTAAGCCAAACTAAAAGTATTCATTTCGTTTCTGATAAGGAAAATAATTACCCGCGACAGGTGTGGAAAATTCGCTGGCTGAAATAGCCTGCTCTTTGTTCTTATGCTGATTTATAAATAATCAGACGCCAGGACCGTTTTTCCTCTTCCCGTACGCTTGGCGTCATATAATGCCTTATCGGCACGCATCAGTATGGCAGAAGTATCCCGTTGCCCCTGACAGACTTCAACCACCCCGGCGCTGAAAGAGAGTACCAGCGTTTTATCGCCCACACGCAGCGGTTTTGAGATCAGCGCGGCACGCAGCCGGGAAGAGAGCAACGTAGCGGCCATACCATCCGTGTGCGCCAGCAGAAGAACAAACTCTTCGCCCCCCACCCGTCCCAGCGCCGACCCGGCCGGGCTCACCTCGCGAATACGGTCGCAAAAGTGGATCAATGCCGCATCGCCAACCTGATGTCCCCACCGATCGTTGATCTGCTTGAAATGATCGAGATCGAACATCAGGAGACAGAAGTGGCTACTGACATCCTGCGGCGAACTGGCTGCCAGCGCTATTTTGAGACGCTGTAAGATTGTCGAGCGATTCAGACAGCCCGTCAGATCGTCCGTGGTGGCTTTGACGGTCAGCTGCTGTTCTGCTTTTTTACGTTCGGTGATATCCAGGCCAATGTTGAGAATGGAGTTATCCGGCAAAAGGATGTTTGACCAGAGAATGGTTAACTGCGTCCCGTCTTTACGCACCGGGTGCCATTCGTACATATCCTTAAGTGGTGCGAAACGAACCGACTCCTGCACGCGCTGTCGCTCCTCAGGATCCGGGTAAAACAGGGCCAGCGGATCGGGATGCTCGCCGATTTCAGTCATACTCCAGCCAAAGACTTTTTCGCATTCGGCATTCCACAATACACACCGGTTATGCCTGTCAAAGGCGTTCATTAATACCGGAGCACGCTCAAATAAGGTTTTATATTGCGTGACGACGCGCTGCATTTCCTGCGCCGTTTTTTCCCGCACGATGATGTCATCAAAATAATCTTTTAGCTTCTCAACCAATACCACCACGATATTTTTCAATATCGGCAACGAGGTCAGTTTTTCATTAAAAGCCAAAAAGAAATAACCACTGCACTGTCTGCCATGCGCTGAGAATTTACACAGCACGCCGCTTTGCAGCCGCGCATAGCCTGGGTGCTGAGGGGAAAATACCGCCCGGCCAATATGCTCTTTCCAGTAGATCACCCGCCAGGCGCGCTGATGCCGCTGCAACAGGGTGCTGGCAAGAAAATCCGCCACGTTAAAGGCGTGACACGTCACGTCGCCGGCACAAACCACGCGCGGCCCGTCTGCGGATTCGACACTGACCCATGAGAGATTTGCCCCCAGTGCGCTGTTGATAATTTCCAGCATTTCAACTGGCGAACACTGCGCGTTGAGTTGCGGCATCAGCTTCGCCAGGGCATGCAGCGCCTGCATGCTGTCGTTAATAATCTCGCGTCTTTTTTCTTTCATTATCTTTTCGCAGGTCATTAATCGAGAGAGCAACCGCAATAATTCATATCTGAATAAAAGAATAAGACCACGAAATCAAAGAGCATGCTGAGTGTAAAACAAAGAATACAAAATCCAAAAAAAGTCAATTAATTCAATGCGATGAATTATTTTTGCGGGTACATTTATTGTTCCACACAAGCATAATCCATAGATATACTGCTGTAAACGCTATACAGCCGATGGCGTTTTGCAAAGGTTTTACTATCTGGATGAAATAAAAATAAAAATTCCGACCAGACGTCGCTCTGAGCGACGACGATATATTTTCCCCGGCAATAATCCCACTTTTACCTCACGCGGATACTGGCGAATAAAACAGCAAATGTGATATAGTTCACACATCTTATGTAACGAGAAACATTGTTTCATTCCAGTTCGTCTGTTTTGTCGAGGATGGGTTTTATGGCAACCATTACCACCAGCATGGTGCTCCTGCGCTGGCCGTTGTTGAGCGCGGTTTTGATGTTCCTGGCCAGCACGTTAAACATTCAGTTTCGAAAGTCCGACTACGCAGGTCTTGCTGTGATTAGCACCCTGTTAGGGTTGGGCGCCGCATGCTGGTTCGCGACAGGTTTGCTTGGCATTACGCTGGTAGACATTGCCGCCGTCTGGGAAAACATTAAAGTGGTGATGGTTGAAGCCATGAGCCACACTCCGCCAGACTGGCCGATGGTGATTACCTGATAGCCTGTTATAAAAAAACCCAGACATTGTCTGGGTTTTTTGTTTTTCACGCGTCTGGATATCAGAACGGGATATCGTCGTCGAAATCCATTGGCGGTTCGTTAGACGGTGCCGGAGCAGACTGCTGCTGCGGACGGGACTGCGCGCCGCCGCTGAACTGGTTGCCGCCCTGAGGCTGCTGAGGCTGACCCCAACCACCCTGCTGCTGATTCTGACCGCCACCTGCCGGTGCGCCACCGCCCTGACGGCCACCCAGCATTTGCATGGTGCCGCCCACGTTCACCACCACTTCCGTGGTGTACTTCTCAGCGCCGGATTGGTCGGTCCATTTGCGGGTACGCAGCTGGCCTTCGATATAGACCTGAGAACCTTTACGCAGATACTCACCGGCCACTTCAGCCAGTTTGCCAAACAGCACAACGCGGTGCCATTCGGTCTGCTCTTTCATTTCTCCGGTCGCTTTATCACGCCAGGATTCGGAAGTAGCCAGCGTAATGTTGGCAACTGCGCCACCACTCGGCATGTAGCGTACTTCCGGGTCCTGGCCCAGATTACCGACGAGAATCACCTTGTTTACGCCTCTGCTGGCCATGTTCGTGTCTCCTGAATACGTTTCTTAATAGTGTAAACGCGCGAGTGTACCATTTCCATGCTGCACTTTGATAGTTGCGTAGCACGTTCCAGAGTTCTCCCGCGAACTCGACATTGTTACACAGTGAATCAGAAAATGCATTCCAATACTGTATATTCAAACAGGTCATTTTGTGTCATAATTAGCCGTTTCTGACAGCCGTTTGTCCTTCAAACAAATCAGGCAATCCGTGTTCCAACCGGGAAAGGTGAATGGATAAGATCGAAGTTCGGGGCGCCCGCACCCATAATCTCAAGAATATCAACCTCATAATCCCTCGCGACAAACTCATCGTCGTGACCGGGCTTTCGGGGTCTGGCAAATCCTCACTGGCTTTCGACACTTTGTATGCCGAAGGACAGCGTCGTTACGTTGAATCGCTCTCGGCGTACGCGCGTCAGTTCCTGTCGCTGATGGAAAAACCGGATGTCGACCACATTGAAGGGTTGTCCCCTGCTATCTCCATTGAGCAGAAATCCACATCGCATAACCCGCGCTCCACGGTCGGTACCATTACCGAAATCCATGACTACCTGCGTCTGCTGTATGCGCGCGTGGGCGAGCCGCGCTGCCCGGACCACGACGTCCCGCTGGCGGCCCAGACCGTCAGCCAGATGGTGGATAACGTACTGTCGCAGCCGGAAGGCAAACGCCTGATGCTGCTGGCGCCGATCATTAAAGAGCGTAAGGGCGAGCACACCAAAACGCTGGAGAACCTGGCAAGCCAGGGCTATATCCGCGCCCGTATCGACGGCGAAGTGTGTGACCTGTCCGATCCGCCAAAGCTGGAGCTGCAAAAGAAACACACCATCGAAGTGGTGATTGACCGCTTTAAGGTACGTGAAGATCTGGCAACGCGTCTGGCGGAGTCCTTTGAAACGGCGCTGGAACTCTCTGGCGGCACGGCCGTGGTCTCCGATATGGACGACCCGAAAGCGGAAGAGCTGCTCTTCTCCGCCAACTTTGCCTGCCCGATTTGCGGCTACAGCATGCGCGAGCTGGAACCGCGCCTGTTCTCGTTCAACAACCCGGCGGGCGCGTGCCCGACCTGTGACGGCCTGGGCGTTCAGCAGTATTTCGACCCGGACCGTGTGATCCAAAACCCGGAACTGTCGCTGGCGGGTGGCGCTATTCGCGGCTGGGATAAGCGTAATTTTTACTACTTCCAGATGCTGAAATCGCTGGCTGAGCACTATAAGTTCGACGTTGAAGCCCCGTGGGCCAGCCTGAGCGCGAACGTACATAAAGTGATCCTGTTCGGTTCCGGCAAAGAGAATATTGAGTTCAAGTACATGAACGATCGCGGTGACACTTCCGTGCGTCGCCACCCGTTCGAAGGGGTGTTGCACAACATGGAGCGCCGCTACAAAGAGACCGAATCCAGCGCGGTGCGTGAGGAGCTGGCGAAGTTCATCAGCAACCGCTCCTGCGCCACCTGCGAGGGTACACGTCTGCGTCGCGAAGCGCGTCACGTGTTTGTCGAAAACACGGCACTGCCGACCATCTCAGACATGAGCATCGGCCACGCGATGGACTTCTTCAACAACCTGAAGCTCTCCGGTCAGCGCGCGAAAATCGCTGAAAAAGTGCTGAAAGAGATCGGCGATCGCCTCAAGTTCCTCGTGAACGTCGGTCTGAACTACCTGACGCTTTCCCGCTCGGCTGAAACGCTGTCCGGCGGTGAAGCCCAGCGTATCCGCCTGGCGAGCCAGATTGGCGCGGGCTTAGTCGGCGTGATGTACGTGCTGGATGAGCCGTCTATCGGCCTGCACCAGCGCGACAACGAACGCCTGCTCGGCACGCTGGTTCACCTGCGTAACCTCGGCAACACGGTAATCGTGGTCGAGCACGACGAAGATGCGATCCGCGCCGCGGACCACGTGATCGACATCGGCCCGGGCGCAGGCGTACACGGCGGCCAGGTGGTCGCGGAAGGGACGCTGAAAGACATCATGGCGGTGCCTGAATCGCTGACCGGCCAGTACATGAGCGGCAAGCGCAAAATTGAAGTGCCGAAACAGCGCGTGGCGGCGAACCCGGAAAAAGTGCTGAAGCTGACCGGCGCGCGCGGCAACAACCTGAAGGACGTGACCCTGACACTGCCTGTCGGGCTGTTTACCTGCATCACCGGCGTGTCCGGTTCCGGTAAATCGACGCTGATCAACGATACGCTGTTCCCGATTGCGCAGACGGCGCTGAACGGCGCGACGCTGGCCGAGCCTGCGCCGTACCGCGACATTCAGGGGCTGGAGCATTTCGACAAGGTTATCGACATCGATCAGAGCCCGATTGGCCGTACGCCGCGTTCCAACCCGGCGACCTATACCGGCGTCTTTACGCCCGTACGTGAACTCTTTGCCGGCGTGCCGGAAGCGCGTTCACGCGGCTATACGCCAGGCCGTTTCAGCTTTAACGTGCGCGGCGGCCGCTGTGAAGCGTGCCAGGGCGACGGCGTAATCAAGGTTGAGATGCACTTCCTGCCGGATATCTACGTGCCGTGCGACCAGTGCAAAGGTAAGCGTTATAACCGTGAAACGCTGGAGATTAAGTACAAAGGCAAGACCATCCACGAAGTGCTGGATATGACCATCGAAGAGGCGCGCGAGTTCTTTGACGCCGTCCCTGCGCTGGCGCGTAAGCTGCAAACCCTGATGGATGTGGGTCTGACCTATATTCGTCTGGGGCAGTCAGCGACAACGCTGTCCGGCGGTGAAGCGCAGCGCGTGAAGCTGGCGCGTGAGCTGTCCAAACGCGGTACCGGTCAGACGCTGTATATTCTGGATGAGCCGACCACCGGCCTGCACTTTGCGGATATCCAGCAGCTGCTGGACGTGCTGCACCAGCTGCGCGATCAGGGCAACACCATCGTGGTGATTGAGCACAACCTGGACGTGATTAAAACCGCTGACTGGATTGTCGATCTCGGCCCGGAAGGCGGCAGCGGCGGCGGTGAAATCCTCGTCTCCGGTACGCCAGAGACCGTTGCAGAGTGCGAAGCCTCGCACACCGCGCGCTTCCTCAAACCGTTGCTGTAATCGTCACACGGAGAGCTGCTGTCGGATCGTTTCCGGCAGCAGTTCAACCGCCTGTATATACGACGCATCCACCAGGTAGTAAATTTGCGAATCTGGCAGCGAGCCGTCGAGAAACACCGTACTCCAGTGCGCTTTATTCAGATGCTTACTTGGCCTGACATCATCGTGCTGCTGGCGCAGTAAGTCGGCCAGTTCCGGACTGGTTTTCAGTGATGCCGCAGGCCGCGCATCCACCTCTTTCACCATCGCGAACAGCACATCACCCACTTTGATCTGCGTGGCTTTCCAGTCGCTGTGAACGCTTTGTTCCGCACCCGGCTTGCTCATGCAGTACTGAAGTATCTCCGAAATTGTCATCTTTATTCCCCTTGTAGCGTTGCGATAATTTTACGCGAACCACCGTGAATGCGATGTTCTCCCAGCCAGATCCCCTGCCACGTTCCCAGCTGTAGCCGTCCGTTGTGGACCGGCAGCATCAGCGAGACGCCCAGCAAAGAGGATTTGATGTGCGAAGGCATATCGTCCGCCCCCTCGTAATCATGCTCATACGGGGCGTTATCCGGGACGCTCTTCAGAAAATGGTGCTCCATGTCGGACCGGACGGTGGGATCGCAATTTTCATTGAGCGTGAGAGAGGCGGACGTGTGCTGAAGCAGCAGATGCAGTAAACCCGTTTTGACGCGCGACAGGTCGCGGATTTGCCCGATGACTTCGTCCGTCACAAGGTGAAATCCGCGTGGTTTAGCGCTTAAGGTCAGGGTCTGTTGGTACCACATGTGCTGCTCCATTATGAAAGGTGAATCTTTCTAAGTGTGCAGCAAGAAAGCGAAAGGTAAAACCCGCGCAGCGAGATTTGCTTAAAAAAGCATTCACCCCGCCGTTAATGCGTCAGTATTCAGAGTTAACGATCACCTCTTCACCAAATTTTCCGGCCATCGGCAGCGGTCGGTAGGTGGAGTTCGAGGCGCGTAACACCCTGATGCCTCTGGCTCCCACGTCTTGCGCCGCGGTGATGTCGTTATCTGAATCCCCGTAGAACACTTTGATATTTTTCTTTTCCAGCCACTGGGTTTTGGTGTTTTGCCCTTCGTGGTCCCCGGCAAAAATGACCGGGTTCATGCTGGCCGCCGGGATCAGGAAATCATCCTGTAGCGTTTTCGAGACGGTTTCGGTTTTGGTCTGGCTACGTCCGGTCACGAAGTAAATGCTGTCGCCGCGCTTTACGTGCATGGCGATCAGCGCGCGGGCAACCTCTTTCGGGATACTGAACTCATCCCAGCCGTTGTTCATCTTTTCCCAGAATTCCGGGTTTTTCAGATAGGCTTCGCTGTCCGGGGAGTACGTTTTTTTGCCGCGCCAGAAACCGGGGCTGGAGAAGAGAACGGTATCGTCAATATCGAAGCCCACGGCTATCGGCGGGCGACCCGTCAGGCTATTTTCGATTTGTGCCACTGAAACCCAGTGAATGGGGGCCTGTTCGGCAAGAATGGCGGCGGTAGTGCCGGTGTAAAGCGGCGTGGGTGCAGAAGCCCGTGCAACAACGGCGCTATTAAGCGAGAACAATAAGCAGGCGGCGCTGAGCGCCAGTGTGATCTTGCGCATATTTTCCCCTGAATATTCAGTTTGTTATCTTTTTATTTTGAGCGGATGGTCAAAAAACTATCCGACCATAACCCCAGCGGTAGGGGAAGGAAAGGAGTTTTTACTTATGGGGCTGAATAAAAAGAAGACGATCACAAAGCGCAGAAGAAACGTGTAGGTCCGGTAAGCGAAGCGCCACCGGGCAATGACTGGCACCGACGCGAACAAAAAAGCCGGGTGGCGGCTACGCCTTACCCGGCCTACATACAGTATGCAAGTAAGTGAATGCTTACATTACGGATGCAAACGCCTGCGCCACGCGCTGGACATTGCTGGCATTCAGACCCGCCACGCACATACGGCCGCTGGCGATCAGGTAGACACCGAACTCTTCGCGCAGGCGATCGACCTGCGCTGCGCTCAGTCCGGTGTAGCTGAACATCCCGCGTTGCTTGAGAAGATAATCAAAGTTATGCCCAGGCACGGCCTCTTTCAGGACGTTAACCAGCTCCTGACGCATCGACAGGATGCGCTTACGCATCGCTTCCACTTCCGCAAGCCAGGACGCTTTCAGCGTTTCGTCACCGAGAACTGTCGCCACCACCTGCGCACCAAAGTTCGGCGGGCTGGAGTAGATCCGGCGGACCGTCGCTTTCAGCTGACCGAGTACGCGTCCCGCGGCTTCGGCGTCTTCACACACCACGGACAGGCCGCCAACGCGCTCGCCGTACAGGGAGAAGATTTTTGAGAACGAGTTGCTGACCAGAGCGGGAAGCCCCGCGCTGGCAATCGCGCGAATGGCATAGGCGTCTTCCTCCATGCCCGCGCCAAAGCCCTGATAGGCGATGTCGAGGAACGGGATCAGGTTACGCGCCTTCAGTATCTCGATCACCGCATCCCACTGGGCATTGGTGAGGTCCGCACCGGTCGGATTATGGCAGCACGGATGCAGCAATACGATACTGCGCTCCGGCAGGGTGTTCAGTTTTTCCAGCAGCGCATCAACGCGCACGCCGTTGGTTTCGCTGTCGAACCACGGATAGGTCGCCACCTTAAAGCCCGCGCCCTCGAAGATCGCAACGTGGTTTTCCCACGTCGGGTCGCTGACCCACACGCCGGAATCCGGGAAGTACTTTTTCAGGAAATCTGCGCCTACCTTCAGCGCACCCGAGCCACCCAGCGTCTGGATAGTCGCCACGCGCTTTTGCGCGAGCACCGCGTGGTCCGCACCAAACAGCAGCGGCGCGATAGTGTTGCGGTAGGTGTTTAATCCTTCCATCGGCAGATAAAGCGAAGCACCGTGCGGGGTTGCGTTCAGACGCGCTTCAGCTTCGGCAACGGCTTTCAACTGAGGAATGATGCCGTCTTCGTTGTAGTAAAGACCAATGCTGAGGTTCACTTTGTCGCTGCGAGGATCTTCTTTGAAACGCTCCATCAAGGAGAGGATAGGGTCGCCGGCGTAGGCGTCTACTTTCTGAAACACGCGATGTTCTCCGGATTATTATGAGGCAGGGAATTCAACAATAAACCGGAAGCGGAAGAAGATCGAGGGGATGTTAACAGAAGCGGGATGCATCGCATCCCGCTCATGCTTAGTCGACGTATTTCATCGCGACCCTTGAGGTAAGGCGCGTGATAAGTTCGTAAGCACTCACTTTTGTTATTTCAGCAATACGTTCTACCGGCAGGCCTTCGCCCCACATTACCGCATCGTCCCCCGCTTTATCCTGCGCGTCGGGCCCCAGATCAACACAAATCATGTCCATCGCCACGCGGCCGACAATCTTTACTTCGCGACCGTTGACCAGCACCGGCGTGCCCGTTGGTGCGGCGCGGGGATAGCCGTCACCGTAGCCCATCGCCACCACGCCAAGACGCGTATCGCGCTCGCTGATCCAGGTGCCGCCGTAACCTACCGGCTCTCCCGCTTTGTGCTCACGCACGGCAATCAGCTTTGAAACCAGCGACATCACCGGCTTAAAGCCAAAGTCCGGCCCCCAGGGTTTGTTCTCCAGCGGCGACACGCCATAAAGAATGATGCCCGGACGCGCCCAGTCGAAGTGCGACTGCGGCCATAGCAGGATCCCGCCGGACGCCGCAATGGAGCGCATCCCCGGTTTGCCTTCGCAGAAGGTGTTGAAGATATCAAGCTGCTGTTCCGTTGCGCCGCATTCAGGCTCATCGGCGCGGGCAAAGTGGCTGACGATATTCACTGGCTGACGCACATTTTTGCACTGACTCAGACGCTGATAAAACGCCTCCGCGCTTTCCGGCCGCACGCCCAGACGGTGCATGCCCGTGTCGAGCTTCATCCAGACGGTGACCGGCTCGCTCAGTTCAGCCGTTTCCAGCGCGGCCAGCTGTTCTTCGTTATGCACCGCCGTGTGCAGGTGCTGATCGGCAATGGTCGGCAGGTCCGAGGCTTCAAAAAAGCCTTCCAGGAGCAGTATCGGTTGCGTAATTCCACCTGCGCGCAGGCGGAGAGCTTCTTCGAGACGGGCGACGCCAAAAGCGTCGGCATCGGGGAGCGTTCGCGCGGTCTCAAGAAGACCGTGTCCGTAAGCGTTCGCTTTCACGACTGCAACGAGCTTACTGGCGGGCGCCAGTTCTCGCAGACGTTGCAGGTTGTGTCGCAGAGCGCGGCGGTTAATAACAACAGTTGCCGCTTGCATTTGAATTCCTTAGAAATTACTCATCATCATATTGAGGACCGGCATAGTTGTCGAAACGCGACCACTGGCCGTTAAAGGTCAGACGTACCGTACCGATGGGGCCGTTACGTTGCTTACCAATAATAATTTCGGCGATCCCTTTCAGATCGCTGTTCTCGTGATAAACCTCATCACGGTAGATGAACATGATTAAGTCGGCATCCTGCTCGATGGAGCCGGATTCACGCAGGTCGGAGTTGACCGGGCGCTTGTCTGCACGTTGTTCCAGAGAGCGGTTAAGCTGCGATAGCGCCACCACCGGCACGTGCAGCTCTTTGGCTAACGCCTTGAGCGAGCGGGAAATCTCGGCAATCTCCAGCGTACGGTTGTCGGAAAGCGACGGAACGCGCATCAGCTGAAGGTAGTCGATCATGATGAGGCCGATACCACCGTGTTCACGGGCGATACGGCGCGCGCGGGAGCGCACTTCCGTCGGCGTCAGGCCGGAGGAGTCATCGATATAGATGTTCCGTTTTTCCAGCAAAATCCCCATGGTGCCCGAGATGCGCGCCCAGTCCTCATCGTCCAGCTGGCCGGTACGGATGCGGGTCTGATCCACGCGCGACAGGGACGCCAGAGAACGCATCATGATCTGTTCAGAGGGCATCTCAAGACTGAAGATAAGCACCGGCTTATCCTGCAACATCGCCGCGTTTTCGACGAGGTTCATCGCAAATGTCGTTTTACCCATCGACGGACGCGCCGCGACGATAATCAAATCCGATGGCTGAAGACCTGCCGTTTTCTTGTTGAGATCGTCATAACCGGTGTTCACCCCCGTCACGCCATCGTGCGGCTGCTGGAAAAGCTGCTCAATACGCGCAACCGTGGCGTCGAGCACGTCGGCGATATTTTTTGGGCCTTCGTCTTTGTTCGCACGGCTTTCGGCGATTTTAAAGACGCGGGATTCCGCCAGGTCGAGCAGATCTTCGCTGGTGCGCCCCTGGGGATCGAAACCGGCCTCGGCGATCTCATTCGCCACCGAGATCATCTCGCGGACAACGGCACGTTCACGAACGATATCAGCGTAAGCGCTGATGTTCGCGGCACTTGGCGTGTTTTTTGACAGTTCTGCCAGATAGGCAAATCCGCCGACGCTGTCGAGCTGTCCCAGACGCTCCAGCGATTCTGCGAGCGTAATCAGGTCGATAGGGCTGCCCGACTCCTGCAAACGCGCCATTTCCGTAAAGATGTGGCGGTGCGGGCGGGTATAGAAGTCTTCCGCGACAACGCGCTCGGCGACGTCGTCCCAGCGTTCGTTATCCAGCATTAAACCGCCCAACACCGACTGTTCCGCTTCAATCGAGTGCGGCGGGACTTTTAACCCGGCGACCTGATAATCACGCTCACGAGGTTCAGTCTGTTTGTTGAAGGGTTTGTTTCCTGCCATAGTGAATGGAGTTACCGAGATAAAGAGTGGGTCGAAAGATTACCACATTCTGGAGGAAGCATGGCAACACGTATTGAATTTCACAAGCATGGTGGCCCTGACGTACTCAAAGCGGTGGAATTTACCCCCGCTGCGCCTGGCGAGAACGAAATCCAGGTGGAAAACAAAGCGATCGGCATTAACTACATCGATACCTATATTCGCGGCGGCCTCTATCCGCCTCCGTCGATGCCGAGCGGACTGGGCACCGAGGCGGCCGGTATCGTCAGCAAAGTGGGCAGCGCGGTGAAGCACATTAAGGAAGGCGATCGCGTGGTGTACGCGCAGTCGGCGCTGGGCGCTTACAGCTCCATCCATAACGTTCCGGCCGAGAAAGCGGCGCTTCTGCCAAATGCGATCAGCTTCGAGCAGGCTGCCGCCTCATTCCTGAAAGGGCTGACGGTCTATTATCTGCTGCGCAAAACCTACGAAATTAAGCCTGACGAGCAATTCCTGTTTCACGCAGCCGCAGGTGGCGTGGGGCTGATTGCCTGCCAGTGGGCGAAAGCCCTGGGCGCGAAGCTGATCGGCACCACAGGCAGCGCGCAAAAAGCGCAGCGCGCGCTGGACGCGGGCGCATGGCAGGTGATCAACTACCGGGAAGAGAGCATCGTTGAGCGGCTGAAAGAGATCACTGGCGGCAAAAAGGTCCGCGTGGTGTATGACTCGGTGGGGAAAGACACCTGGGAATCTTCGCTGGACTGCCTGCAACGTCGCGGGCTGATGGTGAGCTTCGGAAACGCCTCCGGGGCAGTCACCGGCGTCAACCTGGGCATTCTGAATCAGAAAGGGTCGCTATATGTCACTCGCCCTTCCCTGCAAGGTTACATCACCAACCGGGAAGAACTTGAGGAAGCCAGCAACGAGCTGTTCTCGCTGATCGCCAGTGGGGTAATTAAAGTGGATGTGGCAGAGGCGCAGAAATATCCGCTGACCGATGCGCAGCGCGCGCATGAGGTGCTGGAGAGCCGGGCAACGCAGGGATCAAGTCTGTTAATTCCCTGAGCCATAAAAAGAAATTGGGCTTCCCGTGGGAAGCCCTTTCTTTTTTTAGTTCGGCTGTATGTAGGGTACAGCTCGATGAATTCTTTAGCGGCAGCCATAGTGACAGATTCGATAAGTAAATCCTATTCTGTTCTAAGGATTGCTGCCGGAAAAGTTGCAGGTATGTGACGTACACCTCAATACCTTAGTAACGGAAGCGGTTATTACGCTGATAAGTGGGCAGTTTTGGTGATTTAATCGCCCGTATCGCCCATACCACCGCAATCGCCAGAAGTAACCACGGCAAGAGTTTAATCGTCAGGGCAAATAAACCGCCAACAAACATCACCACCGTGGCCACGACGAGCGCGGCCAGGATACCGAGCAGCGATACGCCCGTGACCATCAGCATGATAAAGAAGCCAATCACAAAAAGTAGTTCCAGCATGGTGCTCTCCCACGAGTTCCCGAATGATGCTGCGATCGTTACAAGAAACATGCCAAAAATAAGTCTTTGTTCTGAAAGCAAAACGCCCCGCAATGTGTTGCAGGGCGTGGCGTATTTGACCATCTTTTAGCGAAATTTAACGTTTATCCGCAACCAGACGCAGCGCGTGTTCCAGGACCTCAATATCCGCACCGGCCTTATGCGCGTTCTCGCTGAGATAACGACGCCACTGGCGCGCGCCAGGAATGCCCTGGAACAGGCCAAGCATATGGCGGGTAATGTGGCCCAGATACGTACCATGACTCAGCTCGCGCTCAATGTACGGATACATGGCGCGCACTACTGCCACGGGATCGGTGTCAGCACCGTCAACGCCAAAGATTTCCCGGTCAACCGTCGCCAGAATGCCCGGATTCTGATACGCCTCGCGTCCGACCATCACGCCATCCATATGTTCGAGATGCGCTTTGGCCTCGTCCAGCGACGTAATACCGCCGTTGATCGACATGGTCAGGTGCGGGAAGTCGCGTTTTAGCTGGTACACGCGCGGGTAGTCCAGCGGCGGGATCTCGCGGTTTTCTTTCGGGCTGAGGCCAGAGAGCCAGGCTTTACGGGCGTGGATGATAAACATCTCGCATTCACCCTTCCCTGATACGGTGTTGATGAAATCACACAGGAACTCGTAGCTGTCCTGGTCGTCTATGCCGATACGAGTTTTGACCGTGACCGGGATAGAGACGACGTCGCGCATCGCTTTGATACAGTCCGCCACCAGATGTGCATTACCCATCAGACACGCGCCGAACATACCGTTTTGCACACGGTCGGACGGGCAACCGACGTTGAGGTTAATCTCGTCATAGCCGCGTTCTTCAGCCATCTTCGCGCACTGCGCCAGCGCAGCCGGATCGCTGCCACCCAGTTGCAGCGCAACCGGATGCTCCTCTTCGCTGTACGCCAGATAATCGCCCTTGCCGTGAATAATTGCGCCGGTAGTGACCATTTCGGTGTACAGCAGCGTATGGCGGGAGAGCTGGCGCAGGAAATAGCGGCAGTGTCTGTCCGTCCAGTCGAGCATTGGCGCAATGGAGAAACGGTGTGCAGGGAAAGCGGTCTGGAATTCTGACGACATGGCGAAGTTTTAAGCATCTGGTGGAAAAGGGGCGCTACTATAGCACAAAGAAAAGCCGGAGGCGCAGCGCCTCCGGTGTACTTTAGAACGTCATGCTCAACTGTGCCCCTGCGCCCCAGGTCTCGTCTTCGCCATAAAGCCCCATCAGGTCAACGTGGACGGAGTTGAACGGCGCGAAACCGACACCGCCGGTAAAGACGTTGCTGTCGTTCCCTTTCATATCCGCACGATAACCGGCGCGTACTGCCAGCCAGCTCAGTGGCGTGACTTCGGCACCAACGCCAACGTACTGGGAGGCGTCTTCGCTTTTAAAGCCCTTGGTTTCGGTCAGATCGCCGTCTGCGGTCAGCGTGACCAGATCGTTGTGCCAGGCGGCCCCGGCAGTGACCAGCGGACGGATCTGATAAGTGTCTTTATAACTCACCACCTCTCCCGTACGCCCGTTGCGAATGCGGATATCTTTGGTATCGATATCGCGCGACATCAGGTTTTGCCCGCTCACGCCGACCGTCCAGTTTTCACCGAAATCAGCAGCAATACCGGCATCGACGTTGAAGCCAGTGTCGTCGGTACGGTAGCGGCTGTCGTTCCACTTATTACTGTCGTAATCGTAGATTGAGGTGGTGTAGTTATAGAGCCAGGTTTTTTGCAACTTCGGCGTGACGCCAACGGAAACCGGAACGCCGCCAAGATCGAACTGACGGGCCACCGCAATACCGTAGTCGGACACAATCGCCGCCCGACCAGACGCCGTAGAGTTAAGGTTTTTGGTGATCTGATCGGTACCGTTTAGCGCGGCATCCAGCGCCACACCGGCAGCCACCGCATCGCTTCGTTGTATACCGCGCAGATAATCAATGTCCTGCTGATCGATTGAAGAGCTGACCCGGCCATGGGCATAGCCTTTTGCCATAAAGGCCACGGAAAGAATATCGTTAGGGATACTGACGGCAATCCCCGCCCCTGCGGTGGCGTGTGCGGTCTTGCCTTTCAGGTAGTCCAGTTCATCAGCGAGATCTTTCGCTGCGCCCTGGAACTGATTGATCGAACCTAATGGATTGGTGATAACTTCAATGGGGGTCAGACTATCAACCACATCCTTGTAATGATTGATTTTGTCGTTAATGGTATCAATCTCGTCCTGAAGATTGTCTTCATCGGTCACCTGCACGCCAACGGACGGCAAAATAACCGTCACATCATCCTCGGGCTTAGATTTTGCCAGTAACGCGGGGTTGATTAACGCCCCGCTGCCATAGCTCCCTGCCGCGACACCCGTTCCGCCCATTGCGTCGCTACGCGCTTCCGTCCAGGTATTGGCTGCTCCCGCCTGATTTGCCATAAAAAAGGAGACAGCGATGCTAACCATCGAAAATTTAAAATGTTTTTTCACAGTGTGCTCGTAAATAGTTTGTTATTAGTTAACCCTGTCTGTTATCACCCAAACAGGAACGAACTATTGCTGTGAATAAGTGCAAAAAGACCCGCTATTTCCTTAAGTTAAATTCCATCCCGGCCTGTTGTAATATGTGACGACCATCAATATTTATAGAAGAGGAAATTATTTTCGCCCAGGTTTTCCATCGTGCGGCCCAAAAAACTGAGGCGGATGGTCGACCCAGCGGTCTTCGCGCGTCGCGGCATACACCGGATTGAGCGGATAGTAGATGCGGTTATGTTTTTTATTGGCCTCACCCACCACCAGTAAGCGCACCTCTTCATCGGTATTGTTGATAAAGGTATGACACACGCCCGTCCCGGCTGGAAATCCCACGCTGTCTCCGGGTTTGAGCTTCCATAAATAGCCATTGATCCAGGCCTCAGGGTAACCCTCCAGAACGTAAACAAACTCCTCTTCGTCGCTTTCCGCATGCGGATAAGACGTACGGCGTCCGGGTGGCAGCCGTTCATGGTGAATACCAATGCGGCCGAGACCCAGCCTGCGGGCCAGCGGCGCGCCAACAGAAAAACGTTCGTTACTGTCAGGATACGTTGCGTCATCGGCGCCTTCCACGTCCCGCCAGTGCCGAATACAGTCAGGTCTTTTCATTTTGCGATCTCCTGATTTGCGATGCGTCAGGTATAGCACAGCCTGGCGGATCTCGGTGTTTTTAGCAGAACATGATAAAGTGAATGTTTTCACCCCTTACCATATCCGAGGTGCCCGATGGACAAGTCCACAAAAGAGCTGTTAGCGCAAGCTGAAAAGCTGTGCGCGCAACGCAATGTGCGCCTGACCCCGCAGCGCCTTGAGGTACTGCGTCTGATGAGCCTGCAACAGGGCGCCATCAGCGCCTACGATCTGCTCGATCTGCTGCGTGAAAGCGAGCCGCAGGCAAAACCGCCGACCGTTTATCGGGCGCTGGATTTTCTGCTGGAGCAAGGGTTTGTGCATAAAGTGGAATCAACAAACAGCTATGTGCTGTGCCATCTTTTTGACCAGCCAACTCACACGTCCGCCATGTTTATCTGCGATCGCTGTGGTGTGGTGAAGGAAGAGTGTGCGGAAGGTGTGGAAGATATTATGCATACGCTGGCAGCCAGAATGGGCTTTGCGCTGCGCCATAACGTGATTGAAGCCCACGGCTTATGTTCTGCCTGCGTGGAGGTGGAGTCATGCAGCCATCAGGATGCCTGTCAGCACGATCACTCTATCCTGGTGAAGAAAAAGCCGCGTTAAAGCCAAAGAAAAAGGCGGCTCAGGGCCGCCCTTGGGGATAGTGCCGGTTACCAGCGGTAGTCGTTACGGGTTTCCCAGTCTTTGACTTCATTTTCCGCCTGATCTTTTTCGTAACCGTAGCGCTCCTGGATTTTGCCTACCAGCTGATCGCGCTTACCTTCAATGACGGTCATATCGTCATCTGTCAGCTTACCCCACTGTTCTTTCGCTTTACCTTTGAATTGCTTCCAGTTGCCGCCGATTTCGTCTTTATTCATAATCGTGTCCTCGTGTTAAGCGTCTATGAGTATCGTCCGCTTCGTTCTTTTCTGCTGGACGTGATTATTATTGTAGTTAAGGATTCGGCAGTTGTTTTTATATTCGGAATCTTTAACCGTTACGATATATCGTGCGGGGCTGGAAACCAGGTATTGTTTCGCCAGTGACGATGCCAGATAACGGCCAGCGAAAGGCCACGCAGTGAGAGAAACACCGCCAGCGCCAGCCACAGGCCATGATTGCCGAGATACGGCAGGGTTAGCAGCGTCAGGCCGAACCCCGCCGCCGCGACGGCCATGCTGTTGCGCATCTCCGCCCCTCGCGTCGCACCAATAAACATGCCGTCCAGCAAATAGCACCACACGCCCACCACCGGTAATACTACCTGCCAGAGGATGTAGCGATCTGCCAGCTCACGTAGCGCGGGCAACGAGGTGAGTAACGCGACAATATGCCCACCAAAACAGGCGTATACCAGAGCAAAGACCAGCGCCACCAGGCCCGCCTGACGACAGGCAGCACGCCAGACTTCACGTAACTGGCCGCTTTCACGCGCGCCATAGGCCTGCCCTGAATGCGCCTCCACGGCGTAAGCAAAACCATCCAGCGCGTAAGCGGTAAAGGTCAGTAATGTCATAAGCACTGCGTTGACGGCAACGATCTCAGGCCCAAGACGCGCACCAAAAACGGTTAATGCACCAAAGCAGAGTTGCAGCAGAAGCGAACGGAGCATGATGTCGCGATTAAGCGCCAGCAGCTTTCGAATGTTGCCGCGCCAGGCCGATTTCAGCAGATCCAGGGTGATACCGCGCATCGCCAGCACGCGCCAGACCATCCCCAAACCGATCAGCAGCGTACCGTACTCGGCAATCGCCGTGGCCAGCGCCGCGCCCCGGACGTTCATGTGCAGCCCCATCACCAGCCAGAGATCGAGCACAATGTTAAGCAGGTTGCCCACCACCAGCAGGATCACCGGCGCGCGGGCGTACTGCACGCCCAGCAGCCAGCCCAGCAGGACCAGGTTTGCCAGTGAAGCGGGCGCGCTGAGCCAGCGAATTTCGAGGAACCGCCGGGCCTGTTCCAGTACGGCATCGCTGCCGCCTACAATATGGAGCGCAAGATCAATCAGCGGCGTACGCAACAGAACGATTAACGCGCCGGCACCGAATGCCAGAATGAGCGGCTGAACCAGCGCACGCGCCAGACGCAGGGGATCTTTTGCACCATACGCCTGGGCCGTCAGGCCTGTCGTACTCATGCGCAGAAAAAGCAGCAGCATAAAGAGGAAGCTGGTCGCCGTTGCGCCGATCGCGACGCCGCCAAGATAAATCGGCGAATCGAGATGCCCGATAACCGCCGTATCCACCAGCCCCAGCAGAGGAACGGTAATATTGGAAAAAATCATCGGTAGCGCAAGACGCCACAACGCCTTATCGGCAGAAGTTAGCAATGCCATGGAAATTACCGGAATCAGAAAACAGGCCAGGCTGTAGAGGAACTACAGCCTGTCAGGAAGAGATTACAGCCATTCACCGTTGCGGATAACGCCGACCGCCAGCCCTTCAATAGAGAAGCTCTGCTCGCGGAGATCTACCACAATCGGGGAGAATTCATTGTTTTCAGGCAGAAGCTGCACGGTATTGCCTTGTTTTTTCAGGCGCTTAACCGTCACTTCATCATCAATGCGCGCCACCACGACTTGCCCGTTACGCACATCCTGCGTTTTGTGTACCGCCAGCAGATCGCCATCCAGAATACCGATATCTTTCATGGACATTCCGCTAACGCGCAGCAGGAAATCGGCGCTCGGCTTGAACATGCCTGGGTCAACCTGATAGTGCCCTTCGATGTGCTGCTGCGCCAGCAGAGGTTCACCTGCGGCAACGCGGCCCACCAGTGGAATACCGCTCTCTTCTTCCACAAGCAGACGAATGCCGCGTGAGGCGCCGGAAACAATCTCAATCACGCCCTTACGCGCCAGCGCTTTAAGGTGCTCTTCGGCAGCATTAGGAGAACGGAAGCCCAGACGCTGCGCAATTTCTGCACGCGTGGGTGGCATACCCGTCTGGCCGATATGATCCCGAATGAGATCAAACACCTCTTGCTGCCTGGTCGTTAACGCTTTCATACCGCCCCCTGGGTGTATATACAGTTATGCTGTGAGTATATACAGTCAAAGGCGATTTTGGAACCAAAAACTGCACAAAAAACCAGGGACTTAATTATTCCTCGAGGCTCATCGGAAATGCGACCAAAGCAGCGTGACCCAGGTGATCGCCGCAGTGATAATCGCCAGCAGTACGGCAGCGGAACCCATGTCTTTCGCCCGGCCAGACAGTTCATGGAATTCCGACCCGATTCGGTCAACAACGGCCTCAATAGCGCTATTCAGAATTTCCACTATCATCACCAGAAGGACAGATCCGATGAGCAGTACGCGGGTGATAGCATCAACATCAAGGAAGCAGGCGATGACAACGGCAACGATTGCGGCAACCGCTTCCTGGCGGAAAGCGGCTTCATTAACCCATGCCGCGCGGAAACCTTTCCATGAATAACCGGCAGCTTTAATGATTCGAGTTAACCCAGTGGTATTATTGGCCATTAAAAGAACCTTTTATGATAAATAGCGTCTGTAACTAAAGCCGCAGCGCGTTTTGCTGCAACCTGAAGTATGACGGGTAACAACAGAAATTTTGCGCGCTTTCTGTTATCCTTGCGCCGCAATTGCATTATTAACCAGAGGCTTTACATCGTTTATGTCCGGCTGGCCACGAATTTACTACAAATTACTTAATTTACCATTAAGCGTCCTGGTAAAAAGTAAGTCTATCCCAGCAGAACCTGCGCTGGAATTAGGGCTCGATACGTCGCGCCCTATTATGTACGTTTTGCCTTATAACTCGAAGGCAGACCTGCTGACGCTTCGCGCTCAATGTCTGGCGCACGATTTACCTGACCCGCTTGAACCGCTGGAAGTCGACGGTACGCTGCTGCCGCGCTACGTGTTCATCCATGGCGGGCCGCGCGTGTTCACCTATTACACGCCGAAAGAAGAGTCCATTAAGCTGTTCCATGATTACCTCGATCTGCACCGCAGCAACCCCGATCTGGACGTGCAGATGGTGCCGGTGTCGGTGATGTTTGGCCGTCGTCCGGGGCGCGAAAAAGGGGAAGAGAACCCGCCGCTGCGTATGCTCAACGGCATTCAGAAGTTCTTCGCCGTCTCCTGGCTAGGACGCGACAGCTTTGTCCGCTTCTCACCTTCCGTTTCACTGCGCCGCATGGCGGATGAACACGGCACTGACAAAATCATTGCGCAAAAGCTGGCGCGCGTTGCGCGTATGCACTTTGCACGTCAGCGTCTGGCGGCCGTTGGACCACGTCTCCCGGCACGTCAGGATCTGTTCAACAAGCTGCTGGCTTCCAAAGCGATTGCCCGTGCCGTAGAAGACGAAGCGCGCAGCAAGAAAATTTCGCACGAGAAAGCGCAGCAGAACGCGATAGCGCTGATGGAAGAGATCGCCGCGAATTTCTCCTACGAGATGATTCGCCTCTCTGACCGTATCCTTGGCTTCACGTGGAACCGCCTCTATCAGGGGATTAACGTCCACAACGCCGAGCGCGTACGTCAGTTAGCGCACGACGGCCACGAGATTGTCTATGTGCCCTGCCACCGCAGCCACATGGACTACCTGTTGCTCTCTTACGTGCTCTATCACCAGGGTCTGGTGCCGCCGCATATTGCTGCCGGTATCAACCTGAACTTCTGGCCAGCAGGCCCGATTTTCCGCCGTCTGGGTGCGTTCTTTATTCGTCGTACCTTTAAGGGTAACAAGCTTTACTCCACCGTCTTCAGGGAGTATCTGGGCGAGCTGTTCAGCCGCGGTTATTCCGTGGAGTACTTTGTTGAAGGCGGTCGCTCGCGTACCGGTCGTCTGCTCGATCCGAAGACCGGCACGCTGTCGATGACCATTCAGGCCATGCTGCGTGGCGGTACGCGTCCTATCACGCTGGTGCCTATTTACATCGGTTATGAACACGTGATGGAGGTGGGCACCTACGCGAAAGAGCTGCGCGGTGCAACCAAAGAGAAAGAGAGTCTGCCGCAGATGCTGCGTGGGCTGAGTAAACTGCGCAACCTCGGCCAGGGCTACGTGAACTTTGGCGAGCCCCTGCCGCTGATGACATATCTGAACCATCATGTTCCGGAGTGGCGCGAGTCTATCGATCCTATCGAAGCGGTACGTCCGGCCTGGCTGACGCCAACGGTCAACGGCATTGCATCCGAGCTGATGGTACGCATCAACAATGCTGGTGCGGCAAACGCCATGAACCTGTGTTGTACTGCGCTTCTGGCCTCCCGCCAGCGTTCACTGACCCGTGAGCAGCTGACCGAGCAGATTGACTGCTACCTGGATATCATGCGCAACGTGCCGTATTCCGTTGATTCGACCGTGCCGTCTGCCACCGCCAGCGAGCTGATCGATCACGCGTTGCAGATGAACAAATTCGAAGTCGAGAAAGATACGATTGGTGACATCATCATTCTGCCGCGCGAGCAGGCCGTGCTGATGACCTACTACCGCAATAACATCACGCACATGCTGATGCTGCCGTCGCTGATGGCGGCCATTATTACCCAGCACCGCCGTATTTCGCGTCAGGAGCTGCTGCGCCATATTCAGGCCATCTACCCAATGCTTAAAGCGGAGCTGTTCCTGCGCTGGAGTAAGGATGAACTGGCGGCAGAGCTCGATAAAATGACGGCAGAGATGCATCGGCAGGGGCTGATTACCATCAGTGATGATGAACTGCATATCAATCCGTCACGTTCTCGTACCTTGCAGCTTCTGGCTTCCGGTGCGCGTGAGACGTTGCAGCGCTACGCCATTACCTTCTGGTTGCTGAGTGCAAATCCGTCCATCAACCGCGGTACGCTGGAAAAAGAGAGCCGGACGCTGGCCCAGCGCCTTTCCGTTCTGCATGGCATTAACGCCCCGGAATTCTTCGACAAAGCGGTATTCAGCTCCCTGGTGCTGACGCTGCGCGACGAAGGGTACATTAGCGATACGGGCGATGCCGAGCCGGAAGAGACGATGAAGGTTTACCAGATGTTGGCAGAGCTGATTACCGCGGATGTGCGTTTGACGATTGAGAGTTCGACGCAGGGCGAGTGATGCTAAAGCCGGGTGGCGCTAACGCTTACCCGGCCTACATGTTCCGCTAAATCGTAGGCCGGGTAAGGCGAAGCCGCCACCCGGCTTTTTTATCACCAGTAACTCATCGCCAGGCCCAGAAACAGCACCAGCCCGACGTAGTTATTATTCAGAAACGCTTTAAAGCAGGCTTCACGCTCGCGTTTCGCGATCAGCTTCTGCTGATACGCAAACAGCAGCCCCGCCACCAGTACGGACCAGTAAAACTCCCAGTTCAGGCCGTTCAGGCGACCAATCGCCACCATCAGCGCCAGCACCGCCACCTGCAATATGCCGATGATAAGTTTGTCGTGACGACCAAACAGGATCGCCGTCGATTTGATGCCAATCTTGAGATCGTCATCGCGATCGACCATCGCGTATTGGGTATCGTACGCAACGGCCCAGAGAATATTCGCCAGGAACATCAGCCAGCAACTGAGCGGAACGGACTCGCTGACCGCGGCAAACGCCATGGGAATCGACCAGCCAAATGCCGCACCCAATACCACCTGCGGCAGATGGGTGTATCGCTTCATGAACGGGTAAACCCAGGCCAGCGCCAGAGCAGCAACTGACAGCAGAATGGTCATGGTGTTAAGGGTTAACACCAGCATGAATGAGAGCAGCACCAGCACCACGAACAGAATGCGCGCCTCTTTCCCGGTCACCTGACCGCTCGGCAGAGGACGATTCGCGGTGCGCTTAACATGTCCATCAAATTTCCGGTCAGCATAGTCGTTAACCACACAGCCCGCAGCGCGCATCAGCCAGACGCCCGCCACAAACACCGCCAGGATCCACAGCGGCGGCACGCCCGGCGTGGCAACCCACAGCGCCCATAAGGTCGGCCACAGCAGCAGCAGCGCGCCAATGGGTTTATCAGTACGCATCAGGCGGTGATAGGCCAGCAGCTTATTCTGCGTCAGACTCCACTCCATTTTTTCTCCCTCTTAGTACAACGGCGATGCAGGCAAAAAAAGTTCCGTCAGTATTAACGGCTTGCCACTCAAACGAAGGCGGGAACGGCGCCCCCACAAATCGGCATCGCAACCAATTTCAATAAAATCACGGGTCAGTTCAGACGAGGTGAACAGATAGCGCCCCAGGGGCGTTTTGCCGAGGCGTTGCAATGCCAGCTCCGGCCCGGAAAGTGTAGACTCAGGAACCACCGTCCGCCCGGCAAGCCACGGCTCGCCATCTGCACACAGTAAAATTTCACGCAGCCAGTAGCGTTCTTCTTGCGGCAGCAGCGGCAGCTCGCTGGCAATCTCCGCAGGCGAGACAAACCCTTCCTGAATCATCGTCACCGTGACCGTTTTACCCTGTTGCTCAAAACGTTTTGTCATGGAATCTTCCAGCAGCAGCCAGTCCAGTTGCTCCGGGTCAAGCGCGGGTATTTGGTCGAAATAGCGTAGCGCACGCAGCTGCGTTAGCGCGGGGTGTGACATGCCAGACTCTCCGATACATAACGTAAAGGCATTGTATCGCAGATTGGCAAAATGAGGACGGACAAACCAAATTTAGCGATCACTATCGCAACAATGGCGCAACTTAGCCAAAAAAAGTGCGCCCGTGAAGGCGCACTAAACGACTAACAAAATCAGCACTGTGGGGAGACGGTTACCCCTTGCCTTTTACACTGCTGATAAAGGTGGAACGGGCAGTGGTTGAACCTAAACGCTCGGCTTCATCAAGCAGTTTCAGCGCTTTATCGACATCGCCGTTTTTAACCGCCTGCTTGATGGCGTTGTTAAAGTAAGTTTCAGTATCGTTAAGCACGGGCTCGGCTTTTTTCGCCGGGGCCGGGGCTGCGGCCGGTGCTGCGGCTGGCGCGGCGTACACAGGCGCGGCAGTATTACCCACCGTTACCGGACCCGGGCCAGATGAGCCAAACAGCGGGCCTACGAGTACGCTGGAGGCGCTGTTGGTGGAGACTTTCAGCTTGATCAGACCATCGGTGGTATGACGGGCAAGCGGGTCCGGAATATCCGGGACTGAGTTCCCCGTGCCTTTCGCATAGGCTTTTGCCGGGTCAACAAGCTTCGTTGTCTGTTGCAGATCTTTTTCAGTCGTGAACACCAGGACATAAATCTTCTGCTGACCCAGGGCTGGCGTCAGGCGCATAACGCCTTCCAGCCGATCGGCACTCATGACGCCAGGCTCCTGATAGCTGAAATAGTCACTTGGGAAGAACGCGGATGGCGTCATGTTCTGATCGAGGATCAGCACGTTAGGCGCGAAGACGCTGGTCTGTTTATTGACTTCACTGGTCAACGTCAGGGTCAGCTCGCCGATATTCGCCGGCACGCTGAAAGCCGCGACCGGACCGCTGATACCCGGCACGTTCAGTGACTGGCCCCCCGCTGAAAGCTGGGTAGTTTGTGTTTTCGATTGATCAACTGGCGTCCACACCAGTTGCTGTAGTGCCACAGCCGGAATAGCTGGCGCAGCGCTGGTATTTTGAGGAACAAAATTCACATCTGCAAAGGTGACCGCAGGCGCACAGGCCAACAGCCCCGCAGAGAGGCACAGCGCGACGAGACTTTTCTTCATTTTCATTGTTATTACCTCTGATAGCGTGAGCACTGCGGTGGCCAGGCAATAGCGCGCAGCACCCTAAGGAGAGAGGGGCTTGCGCCCCTCTTTTCAGGTCATTACGTCAGGCTTGACGAATTACCACCAGATTTCCATCTGGGCGCCGAAGGTCCACTCATCGTTGTCGCCACGGCTGAAGGTTTTCGCGGAGGTGTCGCTATACGCTACGCCAGAGGTGTAGCCATTACCTGAGTCATTGTTCGCGTAGCCCCATTTCTCATCCCACTTCGCGTAGGTTGCGAAGACGCGGATAGCCGGACGGGACCAGATGCTGTCGCCTGCCTGCCATTGCTGTGCCAGGGTGATTTTGTACTGGCTGTTTTTGTCGTCAGTTTTCTGAGATTTGACGTTGTCGTAGCCCACTTCCAGCAAGGTGCTCATGATCGGCGTCCATTTGAACATTGGACGAACACCCACGGTCCACCACTCGGTACCGTTGTTGTTGTCACGATCGATGTTCTGGTACATACCGACGTACATCAGGTCCCAACGGTCTGCCAGGGTGATTGCACCGTGATCCAGCACGCGCCACATAGAGCCGTCGTTATCGATGCTGCCGCCCTGTGGAATACCTTTACCGTTAGAGGTCATGGAGTCCGTACCGTATTGCAGCACGAACTTGTTGAAGCCTTTCATCATGCTCTGGGTGTGTTCAGCGGTGAACAGCCAGCCATCTTTAGAGGCGCCAGGTTGCAGATAGTAGTCGTCAGGAATGTTGGTATGACCATAGTCAACGCCCAGCTCCAGCGTACCGCCCGGGTTGGTTTCCAGACCGGCTAAACGCACGTCGAAGACGTCGTTTGGTACTACGTTGTCATAAATACGGTCACCGTTCGCATCACGATCGGCGAAGGTCGCAGAACCGCCGGACTCAGAAGAACGGGTCGCTGCAAGAGAGAGTTTACCAAAGCCCAGATCGATGTTTTCAATACCGGCACCAGGACCAGAGATATCCCAGTAGTAGAAGTCGATCATGTGTACGTCATGACGCTGATAGAAGCGTTTACCGGCCCAGATGGTAGAGCCTGGCAGCCATTCAATCAGGTTTTTACCCTGCACGTTAGCTTCACGGAAGGCCGGGCTGGTGGATTCCCAGTCATTCTGTTGAGAAACGGAGTACGCTACGTTGGTGTCGAAATAGAAGCTCTTGTCGCCTTCTTTCCACACTTCCTGGCCCAGTTTCAGTTCGGCGTAGGTTTCACATTCGTTACCGAGACGGTATTTACTTTGTGCGCCTGTTGCCTGGAAACATTGTTGTTCACCGCCACTTCCGGTCCAGCCAATGCCGGAACGAGCATAACCTTTAAAGTCTACGGCGCCCGCCTGGGCAGACAGGATGCCTGCCGCAATGGCGACAGCCAGAGGGACTTTGCGCAGAGTAATCATTATTCTATCTCCTGAGATCATTGCTTTTCTTTGTAATTGGAATGCTTAAACGCCTGGCTCTTTGTGCAACCGACGACATGCAGTGCCATCCTCACGGAACAGATGGCAGCGCTCTGGCGGCAAACCGATAGCGAATGTGGCACCCTCTTCTACCAACACCACGTCATTCTGGCGGTAGACCAGGTTCTGACGGATGGCGGGGATCTGGATATGAATCTGTGTTTCGTGACCAAGCTGTTCGACGACCTGAACTTCACCTTCCAGCGTCACATCAGCGATGTGGCTCGGCAGTAAATGCTCAGGGCGGATACCGAGGGACATATTGGCCCCCACCTGTACGTTGGCGCTGTCGACCGGCAGCCAGACTTGCTGACGGTTTGGCAGCTCCACCTGTACCTGTTCGATTGCCGTCGCGGTCACTTTTACGGGCAGGAAGTTCATCTTTGGCGAGCCAATGAAGCCCGCAACAAAGCGGTCTGCCGGGTAGTGATACAGCTCCAGCGGTTTGCCCACCTGCGCCACGCGACCGGCGTCCAGCACCACGATTTTGTCGGCCAGCGTCATTGCTTCGACCTGATCGTGGGTGACGTAAATCATCGTGCGTCCAAGGCGTTTGTGCAGACGGGAGATTTCGATACGCATCTGGACGCGCAGGGCGGCATCCAGGTTAGAAAGCGGTTCATCGAGCAGGAACACGCGCGGCTCGGCCACCAGCGTACGGCCAATGGCCACACGCTGACGCTGACCACCGGAGAGCGCCTTCGGTTTACGCTCCAGCAGATGTGCCAGCTGGAGCACTTCCGCCACCTGGGTGACGCGCTGGTTAATGGTCTCTTTTTTCGCGCCGGCCAGCTTCAGGCCAAAGGACATGTTCTCGGCAACGGAAAGATGCGGATAAAGGGCATAAGACTGGAACACCATGCCCACGCCGCGTTCAGCTGGCGGGATGTCGTTCATTCGGGTATCACCAATAAATAAATCGCCACTGGTGATGGTTTCAAGACCGGCAATCATACGCAGCAGAGTCGATTTACCACAGCCTGATGGACCCACGAACACCACAAACTCACCTTCGTGGATGTCCAGATTGATGTCTTTTGACACCACTACGTCGCCCCAGGCTTTCGTTACATTACGCAGCTGTACGCTCGCCATGCCCTTCTCCCTTCGTTACAACCTGTCACCGACAGAAACATTCAAGATAAGTTCACTATGCGTGTTCCATTACTTTCGTGAATCCTCCACCCCCCGGCTTTTTTATGGGGGAGGAGGCGGGAGGATGAGAGAGCAGGCTCTGCGACCGCAGCAGAGGGGCTGAGGCGAAAATCGTGAAGCGGCCTGCAAAATTCAGTGGGTTTTTATGTGCGCCAGCACTCATAACTTAAATTTATGTTACAGGGATCACACAAACAGGGGGTGGGGCGTAGGGACTGGGAGGATGGAAAGAGGATGTCAAATAAGGAGACTGAGTCACGTTGAACCACCTTATGTATCCACGAGCACATCACCAATAAAGGATGGCAGATATGAAGATCAAGACTGGCGCACGCGTTTTCGCATTGTCCGCCCTCGCAGCAATGATGATTTCCGCACCGGCTCTCGCCAAAATTGAAGAAGGTAAGCTGGTTATCTGGATTAACGGCGACAAGGGCTATAACGGTCTGGCCGAAGTGGGCAAAAAATTCGAGAAAGACACCGGTATCAAAGTCACCGTAGAACACCCGGACAAACTGGAAGAGAAGTTCCCGCAGGTTGCGGCAACTGGCGATGGTCCGGACATTATCTTCTGGGCGCATGACCGTTTCGGGGGCTACGCGCAGTCTGGCCTGCTGGCAGAAGTTACGCCAGACAAAGCCTTCCAGGACAAACTGTTCCCGTTCACCTGGGACGCCGTTCGCTATAACGGCAAGCTGATCGCTTACCCAATCGCGGTTGAAGCGCTGTCTCTGATTTACAACAAAGACCTGGTGCCAAACCCGCCGAAGACCTGGGAAGAGATCCCTGCTCTGGATAAAGAGCTGAAGGCGAAAGGTAAATCCGCCCTGATGTTCAACCTGCAAGAGCCGTACTTCACCTGGCCGCTGATTGCTGCCGACGGCGGTTACGCGTTCAAGTTTGAAAACGGCAAATATGACGTGAAAGACGTGGGCGTGGACAACGCAGGTGCGAAAGCGGGTCTGACCTTCCTGGTTGACCTCATCAAGAACAAACACATGAATGCGGATACCGACTACTCCATCGCGGAAGCGGCGTTCAACAAAGGCGAAACCGCGATGACCATCAATGGTCCGTGGGCCTGGACCAACATCGACAAGAGCAAAATCAACTACGGCGTGACCCTGCTGCCAACCTTCAACGGCAAGCCGTCTAAACCGTTCGTGGGCGTGCTGAGCGCAGGCATCAACGCCGCCAGCCCGAACAAAGAGCTGGCGAAAGAGTTCCTCGAAAACTACCTGCTGACCGATCAGGGTCTGGATGAAGTGAACAAGGACAAGCCGCTGGGCGCCGTTGCGCTGAAATCCTTCCAGGATCAGCTGGCGAAAGATCCGCGTATTGCGGCCACCATGGATAACGCCCAGAAAGGCGAAATCATGCCGAACATCCCACAGATGGCTGCGTTCTGGTACGCCACCCGTACCGCGGTCATCAACGCTGCAAGCGGTCGCCAGACTGTCGATGCCGCACTGAAAGATGCTCAGGGCCGTATTACTAAGTAAGTCTGAAAAACGGCGGGTGGCGCGTGCGCTTACCCGCCCTACGACTACGGCACGATCCGTAGGTCAGGTAAGCGCAGCGCCACCTGACGATAAGTTTCCACCGTTGTAGAGGAAGAACCCCATGGATGTCATTAAAAAGAAACACTGGTGGCAAAGCGACGCACTGAAGTGGTCAGTGATAGGTCTGCTGTGTCTGCTGGTGGGTTACCTTGTTGTTTTAATGTACGTGCAAGGGGAATACCTGTTTGCCATCATGACGCTGATTTTAAGCTCGGTTGGCCTGTATATTTTCGCCAACCGTAAAGCGTACGCCTGGCGCTATGTCTACCCGGGCGTTGCCGGGATGGGGCTGTTTGTCCTCTTTCCGCTGATCTGCACCATCGCGATTGCCTTTACCAACTACAGCAGCACCAACCAGCTCGCGCAGGAGCGTGCCACCCAGGTGCTTCTGGATCGTTCTTACCAGGCGGGTAAAACCTTTAACTTCGGCCTGTATCCCACGGGTGACGAGTGGAAGTTAGCGCTCACTGACGGTGAGAGCGGCAAAACCTATCTTTCCGACGCGTTCAAATTTGGCGGCGAGCAGAAGCTGGCCTTAAAAGAGGCTGCGGCCCTGCCGGAAGGTGAACGTGCGAACCTGCGTATCATTACCCAGAATCGTCAGGCGCTGACCCAGCTCACCGCCGTGCTGCCCGATGACAGCAAAGTAACCATGAGCTCGCTGCGCCAGTTCTCCGGCACGCAGCCGCTTTATACTCTGGCGGATGACGGCACGCTGACCAACAACCAGAGCGGCGTGAAGTACCGTCCGAACAACGATATCGGTTTCTATCAGTCGGTGAATGCCGACGGCAGCTGGGGCGACGACAAACTCAGCCCGGGCTATACCGTCACCATCGGCTGGGACAACTTCACCCGCGTATTTACCGACGAAGGCATCCAGAAACCGTTCTTCGCCATCTTCGTCTGGACGGTGGTCTTCTCGGTGCTAACCGTGATCCTGACCGTGGCCGTGGGCATGGTGCTGGCCTGCCTCGTGCAGTGGGAGTCCCTGAAAGGCAAAGCGATTTACCGCGTGCTGCTGATTCTGCCCTACGCCGTGCCGTCGTTTATCTCGATTCTGATTTTCAAAGGGCTATTTAACCAGAGCTTCGGTGAAATCAACATGATGCTGAGCGCGCTGTTCGGTATCAAACCGGCCTGGTTCAGCGACCCAACCACCGCTCGCTCGATGATTATCATCGTGAACACCTGGCTCGGTTATCCGTACATGATGATCCTGTGCATGGGGCTGCTGAAGGCTATCCCGGACGATCTGTACGAAGCCTCGGCGATGGACGGCGCGGGTCCGTTCCAGAACTTCTTCAAAATTACCCTGCCGCTGCTCATTAAGCCGCTGACGCCGCTGATGATCGCCAGCTTCGCCTTTAACTTTAACAACTTTGTGCTGATTCAGCTGTTGACCAACGGTGGCCCGGACCGTCTCGGCACCACCACGCCGGCAGGCTATACCGACCTGCTCGTGAGCTACACCTACCGCATCGCCTTCGAGGGCGGCGGCGGTCAGGACTTCGGCCTGGCGGCGGCGATTGCCACCCTGATCTTCCTGCTGGTGGGCGCCCTGGCGATTGTGAACCTGAAAGCCACACGTATGAAATTTGACTAAGGAGGGCACTGAACATGGCAATGGTACAACCCAAATCTCAGAAACTGCGCCTCCTCGCGACGCACTTAGGCCTGCTGATTTTCATCGCGGCGATCATGTTCCCGCTGCTGATGGTTATCGCCATCTCCCTGCGTTCGGGGAACTTCGCCACCGGGAGCCTGATCCCGGACGAAATCTCCTGGGAGCACTGGAAGCTCGCGCTGGGCTTCAGCGTGGAACATGCGGATGGCCGCGTCACGCCGCCGCCGTTCCCGGTGCTGCTCTGGCTGTGGAACTCGGTGAAGGTGGCGACCATCACTGCGATCGGCATCGTGACGCTCTCCACCACCTGCGCTTACGCATTCGCCCGCATGCGCTTCCCGGGCAAAGCGACGCTGCTGAAAGGGATGCTGATTTTCCAGATGTTCCCGGCCGTACTGTCGCTGGTGGCGTTGTATGCCCTGTTTGACCGCCTGGGCCAGTACGTGCCGTTCATCGGCCTGAACACTCACGGCGGCGTGATCTTCGCCTATCTTGGCGGCATCGCCCTGCACGTGTGGACCATCAAAGGCTATTTCGAAACCATCGACGGTTCGCTGGAAGAAGCGGCGGCGCTGGATGGGGCGACACCGTGGCAGGCGTTCCGTCTGGTGCTGCTGCCGCTGTCGGTGCCGATTCTGGCGGTGGTGTTTATCCTGTCGTTTATCGCCGCCATCACCGAAGTCCCGGTCGCCTCACTGCTACTGCGCGATGTGAACAGCTACACCCTTGCCGTCGGTATGCAGCAGTACCTCAACCCGCAAAACTACCTGTGGGGCGACTTTGCCGCGGCGGCCGTCCTCTCTGCCATCCCGATTACCGTGGTGTTCCTGCTGGCCCAGCGCTGGCTGGTCAACGGCCTGACGGCGGGCGGTGTGAAAGGTTAAGTTTCATTTGTTATGCCACTGCAACCCTCAACTTTAGACGTATTGTATTGAACCAACTTGTGACTGTTATTCGGCGGCCTCCGGGCCGCCATTTTTTTTTATTCGCGTTTCAGCCGCTTCGAGTTGCACAGCCAGAGGGTGATCACCAGCAGCAGGATCGCCGCCGAGTAGATCAGCACGTCGAGCGGGGATTTATGATCGACGATGATCAGCCGCACAATGGCGGTGATGCCAATGTAGACAAAATAGCGCAGCGGGAAGTGAAAGCCGGACTGAAAGTACTTCACAATCAGGGCGATAAATTCAAAGTAGAGAAAGTAGACCACCAGGCCTTCCACCAGCGCGTATTTGCTGGTTTGCTCAGGGGCGAACAGCACATCCGCCAGATGCACCGTCTCTTTACCCAGAAAAACGACCAGGATCAGGCCAAGGCTCAGCAGACCGAGGTTCAGCACGGTCTGGAGTATCGTTGAGATAAACTCAACGCGCGGACGCGTCAGGGATGTCATACAGCACCTCATTCTCCAGGGCGAGGTTCCTGTATAACGCAAAAATGTGACGGGGATCTATATTTTTTGTTTATGTTTTGTCCAGATGAACATTCTTGCCGGGCGGCACTGCATTTGCCCGGCCTACAAAAACACTCTCGTAGGCCCGGTAAGCGCAGCGCCACCGGGCAAATAAGCATCAGCGGAAGTTAATGTTCTTATCGCTGGTCATATCATACAGCTGGAATTTACGTCCAAGCTGCTGACCGCCGTCGCGCGTCAGCGGCGTCCAGCCCACTGCCGCACGGCTGCGGGTTGGGCCTGATGAGAACAGATCCAGCGGAATCGACACGTACACCCCTTTGGTGAAGTCCCCTTCCCCGTACTCGTCTGGCGAAACGTTGGTGATGGTGGCATAGCCGCCCACCACCACGCCGCTGTCGAAGTGTTTGGAGATATCCAGCGTGCCGCCCTTATCACCCGCCAGATACTGGCCGACGCTGGCTTTCACCAGCACGTCCTGCGCGAACGACGGCGTCCAGTAGGCGGTCAGGTGGCCGGTTTTGACGCTGTAGTCGGTGAACTTCATCATGTCCTGCGCGCTGCGCCAGTCACGCTGTTTCACGTAGTTGGCATCAACCCCAAACGCCCAGTTGCTGTCGACAGGACGATAAAGCACTTCTGCCCCGGCGCCGCCGAACATGGTTTCCAGATAGCCACCGTAAACCTGGCCGTAGAAGCCATTGCCGAAGTACTGGAAGTAGTTGGCCTGGAGGTTATTCACGTAGATATCGTTCTGCACATATTCGCGAACGCGGGTACGCACGCGCGGCAGTTTTGAATCGTTCGGCGGGTTGGTGTAGTTAAATTTGTCGTAGTTGTTAGCAATGTTGCCGAACAGACTACCGGTGGTCAACAGGTGGTCGGTCACCCACAGATCCGCCGTCGCCATCGCCCCCAGCTGATACATGTAGAAGTTTTCCGGCCCACCCACGGACTGGTTCAGCACCGGATCGATATGGAAATCGAAGCGGGATTTATCGATATACCAGCCCTGCTCGGTGCTCTCTGGCACCACCGGCTCAACGCGTTTTTGTACCAGCTCGGTTTCATGTCCCAGCGGTTCGCCTTCAAGATGACACTTAAGGCTGGCAACATCGGTTTCGGTTGTGACCTGCGGCAGGTTGAGGCGGTTCTCCGTCACGCGGATCGTGCGGATCCCCTCCGGCAGATCGTTCATGACGATCCGGTTGGCGCGCTCGATCCCTTCGCGGGAGTCGCGGTATTTTACCTGCTCGCCGGTGACGTACAGCGTATCGCCTTTGGTCTGGATCTTTGGATCCGCCAGGCCCGCGTTATATTTCAGCAGCGTCAGCTGATTCGCTACCACGGAGTGCTGAATGATCGCATCCTGCGGCTCCGGCTGATATTTTGGCCGCGGGTTGTCATTGTAGTGCGGCCGCATGTCGTTAAAGTTAGTGCGCAGGGTAAAGCCAAACATCAGGGTATTACCGCGCTCATAGCTGAGGTTAACGTCGGCCCAGTCGGTGACGCGGTAAATGGCGCCGACGTTAAACTTGCTCTTTTGCTCAATTTTCCCGGCGAAGTCCTGCGAGTAGTCGTTTCCTTCGTACTCCAGCTTCAGACGTAACGGCTGCCACGGTGTTTGATACTCCACGCCGCCAAACAGCGAGGCCGGGCCGTGGAACATCTGGTCCCCGTTGATGGAGCCCGCTTTCTGGTAGCTGTTATCGCGGTAGCAGTATTTATCGCTGTAGGTACAGAACGGATTTTTGACGTTGCCGCTGGTGCCGAGATAGCCCCATCCCAGACCGAGTGAGAAATCAAACGGTCCCCAGGCTTTGCTGGCCACGATGTATTCCGCGTCAAACAGGCCGGTCCCGCCGATATCCTTCGCGCCAACGGAGACCTGCGGCATCCAGTAGCTCTCTTCCCACAGGCGCAGCTTCACGTCGAAAGCTTTGTCTTTATAAGTCTGGTCGCCGGAGAAGGCATCCACGCTGCTGTACTGTTTTGTACGCACGTCGGTGTAGCGCAGCGTGGTCTCCAGCCAGGGGAACAGCTGCACGGACGCAGAGTAGTAACGGTACTGATCGTTATCGCGATAGTTAAGGCTGATTTCCCCCTCGCGGGCCATACGCGCGGTTGGGGTTTGCAGTAAGCCCACGCCGCCAAAATCGGACTGCGACGGGCCGATGGGTGCCGGATACGTTTCTGCATGACAGGCGGCACTCACGCACAGTGCAAGCATGCTGTAGAGATAGGTTTTTTTCATTATTCCGGTATCCGCTGTATCAGGGAGCGAAGGATATCGGCATTAAGCCCGTCATACGCTTTAGTCCAGAAATGGTCGGCAAAACCGACAAAAATGATGCTGCCTGGCATAGGTTCGATATGGCGTTTATTCCAGTAAGCCACCGGCGTTTTCTGCGTATGCCCGTCCGGATAGACCACCCAGGCATAGCTGTTATCCGCTCCGCTGAGCAGACTTTGCTCGTCGAGATAGCTCGCCACGTCCCGGCCCGGCGTAAACGGCTTTTTGCCAGGGCTGCTGAGAAGCCCCATCACGGTGACGGTGGAAGGTTGAGCCGGAAGCCACAGGGTATAGTCCCCTTCCAGCGACGGATTGCCGTTTTCCGCAACGCGCACCTCATCCGGATCCAAATTCACCTTCTGGCGCCCCGTCACCTTAACCGCCTGAAGCTGTTGACGCAGGCTAGTAATGGCCGCGGCATCGTCGGTATCTTCCTGTTGTGCCAGCCCGCTCAGTCGGGCGAGCAGCGCCTGATGTTTTTGTTCCGCTACGATCGTCGCCTGACGCTCGCTGATCACCGCCCCGGTCCACCAGCTTTTCGCCAGCCTCGGCTGCCCCACCAGATCGAGCAGATGCCCGGCATTGGTTAAGGTTTTAGGTTTTTCGCTGTCCGGGGTGTAGACCTGTACCGTTCCCGCAGACCACGCCAGCGGCGAGGTCAGGCTGGCGAGAAGCGCAATGTGGATGAACATTTTCATGATTTCGCCGCCTTGATCAGGGTGGCCTTCACCGGGAAGAAACCGGCACCGAGATACTGTAAGGACTGGCGGATTTGCCCCTCTTCGTCCACCCAGAAGCGGTTATGCCAGGTGGCCTGATCGGTTGTCACTTCTTCATCCAGCACGCGCACCTGCGTTTCGTCGCTGCCCACTTTGACACTGTCCGTACCGTCCCAGCGGAAGGTGGAGCGGGCCGTGGCGTAGCGCACCTGTTTATGCTCGGTCCAGCCCATCGTGCGCGTCCAGCTTGCGCCATCGACGATCTGATTCGGCTTGATGAGCGGATCTTCAGCCAGGTTGTTCACCTCAAGCAGGTTGTCGCCGCCGAGCAACGTTTTCACGATGCGGGAATGCTGCGTCACGATGGTGGCCTGATCCTGCGTCACCCATTTCTGCTGCCCGTTTTCATCGAAAGCGAGCACCACAAACAGTTGCGGACCATCGTTTAGCTGCATGTACTGGCTGGCATACGGCATGTTCTGAAGTTCGTCATCGGTCAGATGCACGCCCGGCGTGCCGAACATGCTGTCCCACAGTGAGTGGCCCAGCCCTTTGGTGGTAGCTGAGCACGCCTGCAACAGCAGGCAAATCAGGATGATTGCAGGTCGCTTCACGACTCTTCTCCGAAGGGGCGAAATAACCACACCGAAGTGTGGTTATGATTAAAACACCCGTTATTACTGGGTGCTGGTCGTCGTAGTGGTCGTGGTTCCGGTATTGGAGCCATCACCGCCACCGGTTGCCGCCAGCGCGACACCCACGGCTGAACTTACGGCGCTGGTGCTGGCTGCGGTAGAACTCCCCGCAGACGCAGACGTCGCTGCCGACCCTGCTGCTTCCCCGACCTGGACCGGAGCTGCATAGACAGACGTCGCCGCAAGCGCAGATATGGCAAAAATGCCATACAGTACTTTCTTCATAACAATTTCCCTTCAATGAATGAATGGAGATTTGCCCGAAAAGAAATTCAGGCGGATTCGAGTATACACAACTAAAGCAGTGGGTTTACCGTGGGGGTAAATAGGGATGAGGTTTTCAGACTAATGGTTAAAAATGGAAGGAAAAAAGAATCAAGGAAATATATAATCACTATAAATCAACAATTTATAATATAAGAACATTAAAATATCACTCCGTATTTTCTTAAAATAAACCTCAGCAATTAACGGGGTTACCGTCTTTTTCGGATTAAACTCAGATTCAGAATTTGAGATAACTAACAGACATCAGGAATTATCCGATAAAAAAATGCCGGCATATCGCCGGCATTGTTCATGACATATTTATTACGCACGCCAGGCTTTATAACGGTTAATCAGACCATTGGTGGAGCTGTCGTGGCTGTCGATCGCTTTATCGTCACCCAGCTCTGGCAGAATGCGGTTTGCCAGCTGTTTGCCCAGCTCAACGCCCCACTGGTCAAAGGTAAAGATGTTCAGAATAGCGCCCTGAGTGAAGATTTTGTGCTCGTAGAGGGCAATCAGCGCACCCAGGCTGAACGGCGTGATTTCGCGCAGCAGAATGGAGTTAGTTGGACGGTTGCCTTCGAACACTTTAAACGGCACAACGTGCTCCAGCGTAGCCGGATCTTTACCCTGGTCACGGTATTCCTGCTCAACCACCTCGCGGGATTTACCGAACGCCAGCGCTTCGGTCTGGGCGAAGAAGTTAGACAGCAGCTTCGGATGGTGGTCGGACAGTGGGTTGTGCGTAATCGCCGGGGCGATGAAATCGCACGGTACCATTTTGGTGCCCTGGTGGATCAGCTGGTAGAACGCGTGCTGGCCGTTGGTGCCCGGCTCGCCCCAGATGATTGGGCCAGTCTGGTAATCCACCGCGTTGCCGTTACGGTCAACGTACTTGCCGTTGGATTCCATGTTGCCCTGCTGGAAGTAGGCCGCAAAGCGGTGCATGTACTGGTCGTACGGCAGAATCGCTTCGGTTTCAGCGCCGAAGAAGTTGTTGTACCAGATCCCGATCAGCGCCAGCAGTACCGGCAGGTTTTTCTCAGGCGCGGTGGTGGAGAAGTGTTTGTCCATCGCGTGCGCGCCGGAGAGCAGTTCAACGAAGTTGTCGAAGCCCACGGACAGGATGATGGACAGACCGATCGCAGACCACAGTGAGTAGCGGCCGCCAACCCAGTCCCAGAACTCAAACATGTTCGCGGTATCAATACCGAACTCACCCACCGCTTTACCGTTGGTGGACAGCGCCGCAAAGTGTTTCGCCACGTGCTTTTCGTCGCCCGCGGTTTTCAGGAACCAGTCGCGCGCGCTGTGGGCGTTGGTCATGGTTTCCTGAGTGGTGAAGGTTTTAGACGCCACCAGGAACAGCGTGGTTTCCGGGTTCACCTTTTTCAGCACTTCAGCGATGTGAGTCCCATCGACGTTGGACACGAAGTGCATGTTGAGGTGGTTTTTGTACGGGCGCAGCGCCTCGGTCACCATGAACGGGCCGAGGTCAGAGCCGCCGATACCGATGTTTACGACGTCGGTGATCGCTTTGCCGGTGTAGCCTTTCCAGCTACCTGAGATGATCGCTTCAGAGAAGGTTTTCATCTTTTCCAGCACCGCGTTCACTTCCGGCATCACATCTTTGCCGTCAACGATAATTGGCGTATTGCTACGGTTACGCAGGGCCACGTGCAGGACGGCACGGTCTTCGGTGCGGTTGATTTTCTCACCAGAGAACATGGCTTTGATGGCATCTGCCAGCTCAGTCTCTTTCGCCAGATCTTGCAGCTTCGCCAGCGTCTCTTCGGTGATACGGTTCTTGGAGAAATCCACCAGCATCAGGTCATCGAAGGTGGCGGAAAACTTGCTGAAACGATCGGCATCTTTCGCGAACAGTTCCGCGATGGTGACGTCTTTCATTTCATCAAAATGTTTCTGTAGTGCCTGCCATGCAGCGGTCTGCGTTGGGTTGATGTTTTTCATAGCAATACTCTTCTGATTTGAGAATTGTGACTGCGGTCGATTGTAGCGCCTGCAAATAAAAATTGTGATGGTTTTTATGCCATTGCCCTGGTCTGCATCAAACGCAGGTGAAAAGACCCGAAAAGTATAGCTGCTGTCGCGCCCTTCCGGCGTGGCGAAATGTTGGTCAAAAAGAGGGAAAAAGGAGCATAAAATATGGGCCTGTTATAAGTCCTGTTTCTGAGGGGTACCCCCCCATGAAAAATCCGCATAATCCCAGCATTGACAGGACCTCCCCCGCATTTTATTTATAGGGCCGTATTTTGCGCCTGCACCTGTTCTCGCTTCATTCTTGTGCCAAGGTCGCTCTATTCATTCCCTGACACGAGGTTGTTATGACGAGTTTTGTGGTCGCCAAGTTTGGCGGCACCAGTGTGGCAGACTACGATGCCATGAACCGCAGCGCCGATGTGGTGCTGGCCGATCCGAATACCCGCCTGGTGGTGCTTTCCGCCTCAGCCGGCGTAACGAACCTGCTGGTTTCCCTGTCTGAAGGACTGGAAGCGACCGAGCGTTTCGTGAAGCTGGATGCACTGCGCAAAATTCAGTTCGACATTCTCGAGCGTCTGCAAAACCCGAACGTCATTCGTGAGGAAGTGGAACGCCTGCTGGAAAATATCACCACCCTGGCAGAAGCCGCGTCGCTGGCCACCTCCAGCGCACTGACCGATGAACTGGTCAGCCACGGCGAACTGATGTCCACACTGCTGTTCGTTGAGATCATGCGCGAGCGCAATATTCAGGCGCAGTGGTTCGACGTGCGTAAAGTGATGCGCACCAGCGACCGCTTTGGCCGCGCCGAGCCGGACGTGGAAGCCCTGGCTGAGCTGACTAACCAGCAGCTTGTCCCGCGCCTGGATGAAGGCATAGTGATCACCCAGGGCTTTATCGGCAGCGAAGCCAAAGGGCGCACAACCACGCTGGGCCGTGGCGGTAGCGACTACACCGCCGCCCTGCTGGGTGAAGCCCTGCACGCCACCCGCGTGGATATCTGGACGGACGTGCCGGGTATCTACACCACCGACCCGCGCGTGGTCTCTGCGGCAAAACGTATTGACGTGATCGCCTTTGAAGAAGCGGCTGAAATGGCGACTTTCGGCGCGAAAGTGCTGCACCCGGCCACCCTGCTGCCCGCCGTGCGCAGCGACATTCCGGTCTTCGTTGGCTCCAGTAAAGATCCAAAGGCGGGCGGGACGCTGGTCTGCAAGAAAACCGAGAACCCACCGCTGTTCCGCGCGCTGGCCCTGCGTCGTAAGCAGACGCTGGTTACCCTGCACAGCCATAATATGCTGCACTCCCGTGGATTTCTGGCGGAAGTGTTTGGCATCCTGGCGCGCCACAATATCTCCGTGGACCTGATCACCACGTCAGAAGTCAGCATCGCGCTGACGCTCGACACCACCGGCTCCACCTCTACCGGCGACACCCTGCTGACGCAGTCGCTGCTGATTGAGCTTTCCGAGTTGTGCCGCGTGGAGGTGGAAGAAGATCTGGCGCTGGTGGCCATCATCGGTAATAAGCTGTCGCGCGCGTGCGGCGTGGGCAAAGAGGTGTTCGGCGTGCTCGACCCGTTCAATATCCGCATGATTTGCTACGGCGCGTCCAGCTACAACCTCTGCTTCCTGGTCCCTGCCGATCAGGCCGAGCAGGTCGTGCAGAAACTTCATCAGAATTTGTTTGAATAAAATTCGTTAGCACGATAAACAATATCAATAAGCCGGGCACAGACCCGGCTTTTTTATAACAAAACAACACGACAATACTGCAAGGAATTCACTATGCTCTCCGCTATCACCCGGCTGTTCCCGTTATGGGCGCTGCTGCTCTCTGTACTCGCGTATTACACTCCTGCCACGTTCACGGGCATTGGTCCGTGGGTCACCACGCTGCTGATGCTGATTATGTTCGGCATGGGCGTGCATCTGAAAATTGACGATTTCAAACGCGTGCTGTCTCGCCCGGCACCGGTTGCCGCAGGGATTTTCCTGCACTACCTGGTGATGCCGCTCGCGGCATGGCTGCTGGCGATGGCCTTTAAGATGCCGCCCGACCTTTCCGCCGGGATGGTGCTGGTGGGGAGCGTCGCCAGCGGTACGGCATCTAACGTCATGATCTATCTGGCGAAAGGCGACGTGGCGCTCTCCGTCACCATCTCGTCGGTTTCCACGCTGGTGGGCGTGATTGCCACGCCGCTGTTAACCCGCCTGTATGTGGACGCGCATATCCAGGTGGACGTGATGGGCATGCTGCTCAGCATCCTGCAAATCGTGGTGATCCCGATTGCGCTGGGGCTGGTGATCCACCATCTCTTCCCGCGGGTGGTGAAAGCGGTTGAGCCGTATCTGCCCGCGTTTTCGATGGTCTGCATTCTGGCCATTATCAGCGCCGTGGTAGCCGGTTCCGCATCGCACATTGCTTCGGTGGGCTTTGTGGTGATCGTCGCGGTTGTGCTGCATAACACTATTGGTCTGCTGGGCGGTTACTGGGGCGGAAAGCTGTTTGGCTTTGACGAATCCACCTGCCGCACGCTGGCGATCGAAGTGGGGATGCAGAACTCCGGCCTGGCAGCGGCGCTGGGTAAAATTTACTTCTCACCGCTGGCAGCGCTACCGGGGGCGCTGTTCTCTGTCTGGCACAACCTGTCCGGTTCGCTGTTAGCTGGATACTGGTCCGGTAAGCCGATTGATGACCAACCGAAAAAAGATGCGGTGAAACAGGGTTAATTGACCCGGCTTGCTTTACACTGAAGCCTCCCCATCAGGAGGCTTCAGCAATGGCTACACCACGTTTGACCCAGAAAGACATGACCGAAGCCGAGCAGCGCGAACTGAAAACGCTTCTCGACCGCGCCCGCATCACGCATGGCCGCACGCTGACGAACGCCGAAACCAATCAGGTTAAAAAAGAGTACATCGATAAACTGATGGCGCAACGTGATGCTGCGGCGAAAAAAGCCCGCAAGCTGAAAAAAGAGCAGGCTTATAAACCTGATGCAGAGGCAACCTTCTCTTGGTCCGCCAGCACATCAACCCGTGGAAGGCGCTAATCAGCGCCCTTTCTTTTTGCGCCCCGGCTGGGTAAAGCGTTTTCCGTTGCCCGGCTTGCCTCGCCCTTTCTCTTCCGCCTGCGGCGCCTTCACCACCGGACGCTTAATCGCCTGCGTTTTCGGTTTGGCTTTAGCTTTCGGCTTCGCTTCGGACGAGGAGTTCTCGATAAGTTTGAACAGCTCGATCAGCTCGTCATCCGTTAAGTCACGCCACTCGCCCAGCGGGATCCCGGACAGGCTGACGTTCATGATGCGCGTGCGTTCCAGCTTCGTCACTTCATAACCGAAGTACTCGCACATGCGGCGGATCTGGCGGTTCAGGCCCTGCACCAGCGTGATACGAAACGCAAACGGCGCCTCTTTTCTGACTTTACACTTCTTCGTCACGGTGCCCAGAATCGGCACGCCTGCGCCCATTCCCCGGATGAACTCGTCCGTGACCGGCTTGTTCACCGTAACAATGTACTCTTTCTCGTGGTCGTTACCGGCACGCAGAATTTTATTCACCAGATCGCCGTGATTAGTCAGGAAAATTAACCCCTGAGAGTCCTTATCCAGGCGACCAATCGGGAAAATACGGCTGCTGTGGTTCACGAAATCAACGATGTTGTCCCGTTCACCGTCTTCCGTGGTGCTGACAATCCCAACCGGTTTATTCAACGCGATAAACACCAGGTCTTCAGCATCACGCGGTTCGATGACCTGACCATTCACTTTCACCACATCGCCAGGCACTACCTGATCGCCAATGGTGGCGCGTTTGCCGTTAAGAAACACGTTACCCTGTTCAATGTAACGGTCAGCCTCGCGACGTGAGCAGATCCCGCTCTCGCTAATGTATTTGTTTAATCGGGTTGATTGAGTTGGCAGCATAGTTTCTCCTGTGAAGGGCGAAATATACCTTAGGTTTGGGCTGGAAAAAAAGATTAGCCGACGGTTACTGAGACGGTTTTTTTAGTTTGCGAGACGCTTTCAGGATTTAGCGTCAGGCTATTTATCCTTGAGCTAACTCCTTTTAGCTTTACTCTCCAGAGACAATTGCTTGTAGTTTATAAATCACAGGGAGTAATATGAAGGAGATCGTTCAGACAGAATCCTTCCGACGCTGGGAGCAAAATTTAAAGGACAGGCGGGCAAAGACGATTATCGCTTCCCGCCTCTTTAGGCTGGCAAATGGCTTAGCGGGCGACATTAGACCCGTGGGGGAAGGTATCAGTGAACTGAGGATCCACTTTGGCCCGGGCTACAGAGTCTATTTTAAGGACCAGGGCAATTGCATCATCGTGCTGTTATGTGGTGGTGACAAAAGCAGCCAGGCCAGAGACATACTTATGGCAAAAATGCTGAGCAATGTATCCCAATGGCAGGAGTGAATGAGCATGCATAAATTAACACCCTACGATCCAGCCAACGCACTGGTGGATGACGAGGAAATCGCTGTGTTTATGGCTGATGCATTAGAGACGGGTGACTCAGCGTACATTGCTGAAGCGCTGGGCGTCATCGCCCGAGCGAAAGGGATGTCGACCATTTCCCAGCAAACGGGCCTGTCACGAGAACAACTGTATCGATCATTCAGTGATAAGGGGAACCCAACGCTCAAAACCACGCTGGCGGTCATGAAAGCATTGGGCCTTGGGTTAACAATCAAACCCTCTGGGGATTAATACTCATCCCGCTCGTCGTCTTCATCCGGCTGCTCCATCACGCTATAGGCCACCGCACAGAACAACGAGTTGAGACGCTTCATATCCCCCAGCAGCCCCAGGTGCAGGGAGCTGGTCTCGATACTCTGCACGTTCTGCTGGTGCAGACGCTCAACGTGGGCGTGTGAGTAGCGGCGATTAAGGATGCGGAAACGATGCTTATTGCGGCGCAGGCGGCGCGCGCTCGGCACGTCGCTGGAGAAGAAGACCGACATCGCCAGCTTCAGGTTGCTGACCAGCTGTTCGTGCAGCGCTTCCAGCTCTTTCAGCCCTTCAACAGAAAACGCCCGGCGTGCGGCCAGGGATTTGTCTGCGATTTCACTGCCCATACGCTCGACAATATCCGAAGCCTGCTCCAGGTTAAGCGACATCTCGATGATTTCCGCCCAGCGGCGCGACTCCTCTTCCGCCAGCTCGTCCTGGGGGATCCGCGCCAGATAGAGCTTGATGGCGGTATACAGCACGTTGATATCGTCCGCCAGCCTGCGCAGCTCTTTTTCTTCGCGCGGCTCGCCGTGCATCACCTTTTGCAGCCCTTCCAGCATGGTTTCCATCGCGTCGCCCATGCGCAGCGTTTCGCGGGCGGCATTGGCGATTGCCAGCGCAGGAGTATCCAGCACCGAGGTGTCCAGATGCTTCGGTTTAAGGCGCGCGTCCAGCTCCGGTTCATCACGAATAAGCCGCTCGCAGAAGCGGGCCATCGGCGCGGCAAACGGCACCATCGCCAGACAGCGCACCAGGTTGTAGAAGACGTGGAAGTAGATCACCAGCTCCGCTTTCGGCAGAGAGAGATTATCCATCAGGTTCGCCAGCGGGTGCACAAACGGCAGAATGATCAGGCTACCCACCAGCTTAAACAGTAAACTCCCCAGCGCCACCCGGCGGGCGGCAGCGTTGGCGGCGCTGTTGTTGAGCATCGCCAGCAGGCCAGAGCCGAGGTTGGCACCGATCACCAGGCACAGCGCCACCGGGAAGGAAATTACCCCTGCGGCGGTTAAGGTCGCCGTCAGGAGGACCGCTGCCAGGCTGGAGTAGCTGACGATGGCAAATACCGCGCCGATCAGCGCATCCAGCATAATGTCGCCGGTTAACGAGGCGAAGATAACCTGCACACCGTTGGCCTGGGTGATCGGCGTGACAGCCTGCACAATCAGCTCCAGTGCCAGCAGGATCAGCCCGAGGCCAATACCGACGCGGCCAAGCTGCCCGGCACGGCTTTGCTTACGGCCGAGGAAAAAAATGACGCCGATAAAAATCAGTAGTGGCGACAGCCAGGAGAGATCGAATGTCAGGATACGCGCCATCAGCGCGGTACCGACGTCGGCGCCAAGGACAATCACCAGCGCCGGGGCGAGCGCCACCAGATCCTGCGCCACGAACGAGGTGACGAGCATGGTGGTGGCGTTGCTGCTTTGCACCAGCGCCGTGACGCCAATACCCGCGCAGAAGGCGAGCGGCTTCTTCTCAACGCTGCCGCTGAGAACGGTACGTAAACGTGCGCCAAACACACGCATCACGCCGGTACGAACGATATGGGTGCCCCATACCAGCAGTGCGACTGCGGAGAGCAGGTGTAACAACGTCAACACGGTAGGCATTCCTCCTTATCGTTATTCGTTTTCCTGAGGTTCAGTATAAGGGTTTAAACGTAAGAAAGAGACAAGGCACCATAGCGGTGCCCTGTTTGTTGTAAGGAAAAGTGACGTTAGTCTGCGTCGTAGCCCAAATTCGGCGCCAGCCAGCGTTCCACCTCTGACACGCTCATGCCTTTACGCAGGGCGTAATCCTCAATCTGATCGCGCTGAAGCTGTGCCACGGCGAAGTACTTGCTGTCCGGATGGCTGAAGTACCAGCCGGAAACGGACGCGCCCGGCCACATGGCGAACGACTCGGTGAGCTTCATGCCGGTATGCGCTTCGACGTCCAGCAACTTCCAGATAGTGCCCTTCTCGGTGTGTTCCGGGCAGGCCGGATACCCCGGCGCCGGACGAATGCCCCGGTAATTTTCGCGGATCAGCTCCTCGTTGCTGAGATTCTCATTCGCCGCGTAGCCCCAGTGCACCTTACGTACGCGTTCATGCAGATATTCAGCGAAGGCTTCCGCCAGACGGTCGGCGATCGCTTTCACCATGATTTTGTTGTAATCATCGTGCTGCGCGTCGTACGCATCCGCCAGCGCGTCTTCTTCCAGACCACCGGTTACGGCAAAGGCGCCGATATAGTCGGCTTTACCGGAGAGTTTCGGTGCGACGAAATCCGCCAGGCAGTAGTTGGCAAAGCCCACTTTCTCGGTTTGCTGGCGCAGGTGGTGGCTCACGGCCAGCACGTGGGTGCGGGTTTCATCGCGGTAGATTTCCACGTCGTCGCCCACGCGGTTCGCCGGGAACAGCCCCACCACGCCGCGCGGGTTGAGGGCTTTCTCTGCGCTCAGCCTGTCGAGCATGTCGTTAGCATCTTTAAACAGGCGCTTCGCCTCTTCGCCCACCACCTCATCTTCAAGAATGCGCGGATATTTGCCCGCCAGCGACCAGGTCATGAAGAACGGCGTCCAGTCGATGTAGTTACGCAGCGTTTCGATGCTGGCCGTCACGTCCTGCACGCCCAGACGGTGTGCGACCGGCGGCGTATAGCTGGACCAGTCGAACGCCAGATCGTTATCGCGCGCCGCCTGAAGCGAAACCGGCGGCGTGCGCGGTTTCTTACGTCCATGCTGAATGCGGACGGTTTCATACTCTTTGCGGGTGCGGGCGACAAAGTCATCGCGCTGGGTGTCGGACAGCAGCGCGGAGACCACGCCCACGGTGCGCGAGGCGTTTTGGACATACACCGTTGGCCCACTGTAGTTCTGCTCGATTTTCACCGCCGTGTGGGCTTTGGAGGTGGTTGCCCCGCCAATCAGCAGTGGAATGGTGAAGCCCTGGCGCTCCATCTCTTTTGCCACGTTGACCATTTCGTCAAGCGAAGGCGTAATCAGCCCGGAAAGACCAATCAGATCCGCATTCACTTCGCGCGCGGTCCTGAGGATTTTATCCGCCGGGACCATCACGCCAAGATCGATAATTTCGTAGTTATTACACTGCAACACCACGCCAACGATGTTTTTGCCGATGTCGTGTACGTCGCCCTTCACGGTGGCGATGACCATCTTACCGTTACTGGAGCCCTTCTCTTTGCTGGCTTCGATAAAGGGTTCCAGATACGCCACCGCCTGCTTCATGACGCGGGCGGATTTCACCACCTGCGGCAGGAACATTTTGCCCTCGCCGAACAGATCGCCGACCACGTTCATACCGTCCATCAGCGGCCCTTCGATCACTTCAATCGGACGGGCGGCCTGCTGACGCGCTTCCTCGGTATCCTGCTCGATAAACTCGGTAATGCCTTTTACCAGCGAGTATTCCAGACGCTTATTCACATCCCAGGAGCGCCATTCGGCCTGTTGAACGTTGGCTGATTCGTCAGATTTACTGCCGCGGTATTTTTCCGCCAGATCCAGCATGCGTTCGGTGGCGTCGTCACGACGATTGAGGATCACGTCTTCTACGGCGTCGCGCAGCTCGGCTGGCAGATCGTCGTAAATTGCCAGCTGGCCGGCGTTGACGATCCCCATGTCCATCCCGTTGCGGATGGCGTAGTAGAGGAATACGGCGTGGATCGCCTCACGCACCGGGTCGTTGCCGCGGAACGAGAACGACACGTTTGACACGCCGCCGGAGATCAGCGCATGCGGTAGCTCGCGTTTAATGTCTTCACACGCGCCGATAAAGTCCTGGGCGTAGTTGTTGTGCTCTTCGATGCCGGTCGCGACGGCGAAGATGTTCGGGTCGAAGATGATGTCTTCCGGCGGGAAGCCCACCTCTTCGGTCAAAATTTTGTACGCGCGGCGGCAAATCTCAATCTTGCGCTCGCGGGTATCGGCCTGGCCTACTTCATCGAAGGCCATCACCACCACGGCGGCTCCGTAGCGACGGACCAGCTTCGCGTGGTGGATAAAGGTATCGACGCCCTCTTTCATCGAGATGGAGTTAACGATGCCTTTGCCCTGAATGCACTTCAGCCCTTTTTCGATGACTTCCCATTTGGAAGAGTCAATCATGATCGGCACGCGGGCGATATCCGGCTCACCGGCAATCAGGTTGAGGAAACGCACCATTGCCGCTTCGGCATCAAGCATCCCCTCGTCCATGTTGATATCGATAATCTGCGCGCCGCTTTCCACCTGCTGGCGAGCAACGTCCAGCGCTTCGCTGTACTTCTCTTCTTTGATCAGGCGCTTGAACTTCGCAGAACCGGTAACGTTAGTACGTTCACCCACGTTCACAAACAGGCTGTCGTCGCCGATGGTCAACGGCTCCAGGCCGGACAGACGACAGGCTACCGGAAGCTCGGGTAGCTTGCGCGGTGGAAGCCCGGCGACGGCGCGGCTCATGGCGGCGATATGCTCCGGCGTGGTGCCGCAGCAGCCGCCGACGATGTTGAGGAAGCCAGATTCGGCCCATTCGCGGATTTGCGCCGCCATGGTGTCGGCATCCAGATCGTACTCACCGAACGCGTTCGGCAGACCGGCGTTCGGGTGGGCGGTGACGTAGCACTCTGCGATGCGCGAAAGCTCCTGCACGTACTGGCGCAGTTCGTCCGGCCCCAGCGCGCAGTTCAGGCCGAAGGAGAGCGCTTCGGCGTGGCGCAGGGAGTTATAAAACGCTTCGGTTGTCTGGCCGGAAAGTGTGCGCCCCGAGGCGTCGGTGATGGTGCCGGAAATCATGATCGGCAGGTCGACGCCCAGCGCCTCGAACTCCTCTTTCACCGCGTAAATCGCGGCTTTAGCGTTGAGGGTGTCGAATACGGTTTCAATCAGGATCAGGTCGGAGCCGCCTTCCACCAGCGCTTTAGTGGACTCACGATACGCGGCCACCAGCTGGTCAAAGGTGATGTTCCGAAACGCCGGGTCGTTGACGTCCGGAGAAATCGACGCGGTGCGGTTGGTTGGACCCAGCACCCCGGCTACGTAGCGCGGCTTGTCCGGCGTACGGGCCGTCCATTCGTCGGCGCAGGCGCGCGCCAGCTTCGCCGCTTCAAAGTTGATCTCCGCCGACAGGGATTCCATCTGGTAATCCGCCATGGCGATGGTTGTCGAGTTGAAGGTGTTGGTTTCAACAATATCCGCACCCGCTTCGAAGTAAGCGTTGTGGATATCCCTGATAACAGACGGTTTGCTTAACACCAGCAGGTCATTGTTCCCTTTCAGGTCACAAGGCCAGTCGGCAAAGCGCTCGCCGCGGAAATCGTCTTCACTCAGACGATAGCCCTGGATCATGGTGCCCATGCCGCCGTCCAGCACCAGAATTCGTTCATTTAACTGCGCACGCAGTTGCTCTACTTTGCTGCTCACACTTGCTCCCGACAACGCTCAACATGGCCAAAAGGCTGCGTTCCATACTGGCATAATCTCGCAGGGTCGAAAAGTCACACAGCGGTAACATGAGACATGTTCACTATCACTCCTCCGATCAGTCAGGAAAGCGGTTGCAAAACCACCAAATAAAACGAAAATGATTTCCACGATACAGAAAAAGGAGTTCGTCATGGTTACGACCGTTCCCGCTAAACGCGGCAGAAAACCTGCTGCAACCACCGCTGCACAACCTGGCGGACAGGTTCAATCCCTGACGCGCGGCCTGAAGCTGCTGGAATGGATAGCCGAATCGCATGGTAGCGTGGCCCTGACGGAGCTGGCGCAGCAGGCTGGCCTGCCGAACTCCACCACGCACCGTCTGCTGACCACCATGCAGCAGCTGGGCTTCGTGCGTCAGGTGGGCGAGCTGGGACACTGGGCGGTGGGGGCGCATGCATTTATTGTCGGCAGCAGCTTCCTGCAAAGCCGCAACCTGCTGGCGATTGTCCACCCGATTCTGCGCAAGCTGATGGAGGAGTCCGGCGAGACGGTAAACCTGGCCGTGCTGGATCAGAGCGACCACCAGGCGATTATTATCGACCAGGTGCAGTGTACGCAGCTGATGCGTATGTCCGCGCCGATTGGCGGCAAGCTGCCGATGCACGCCTCTGGCGCAGGGAAAGCGTTTCTCTCGCAACTGAGCGAAGAGCAGGTGACGGGGCTGCTGCACCGTAAAGGACTGCACGCCTATACCCACGCCACGCTGGTGTCGCCCGTGCATCTGAAAGAAGATCTGGCTCTGACCCGCAAGCGCGGCTATTCGTTTGATGACGAAGAACATGCCCTCGGGCTGCGCTGCCTCGCGTCCTGCATTTTTGACGAGCACCGCGAGCCGTTTGCCGCTATCTCCATCTCCGGGCCGATTTCACGCATGACCGACGACCGCGTCACCGAGCTGGGCGCGATGGTGATTAAGGCCGCGAAAGAGGTGACGCTGGCGTATGGTGGGATTCGTTAAACGTGCATTGCCGCCTGATGCCCTCACCCCGGCCCTCTCCCACAGGGAGAGGGAGAAAAGCGGATGCAAAACCGCTGCTTACGGCGGTAAGCGTAGACATCTTCCACGTGCCCATTTTTGATCCGCGTTTGCAGCCCGCGCCAGTAGCTGGCGCGGAACAGATCGGCATGCATCTCTTCGAATAGCGGCCCGATGCGCGGGTCGGCACACAGCCAGTGGCGAAACTCCTCCGGAAACACATCGTCCGGCGATACGCTGTACCACGGCTCGCTGGACAGTTCATCTTCCGGGTAGCGCGGCGGCGGGATATCGCGGAATTTCACCTCGGTCATGTAGCAAATTTCATCGTAATCGTAGAACACCACCCGCCCGTGACGGGTGACGCCGAAGTTTTTAAACAGCATGTCGCCGGGGAAAATATTGGCGGCGGCGAGCTGGCGAATCGCATTGCCGTACTCTTCAATGGCGTCTCGTAAAGCCTGGCCTTCGGATTGCTCCAGCCAGATATTTAGCGGCACCATCCGGCGTTCGATGTAGAGATGGCTAATCGCAATCTTATCGCCAAGATCGGTAATTTTCGTCGGCGCTTCCTGCATTAGCAGCGACATCAGCGACGGATCGATCTGCTGCTTATCCAGCACAAAGTTTTCAAACTCCTGGGTATCCGCCATTCGCCCGACGCGATCGTGCTCTTTAACCAGCTGATAGCAGGCGCGGACGTGAGCGGCGGTCATCTCTTTCTGCGGGGCGAATTTATCCTTAATCACCTTAAACACGCGGTCGAAGCCCGGCAGTGTGAAAACCAGCATCACCATGCCGCGGATCCCCGGCGCTTCGATAAACTGCTCATCAGCCGTGGTGACATAACGCAGGTATTCCCGATAACTTTCCGTTTTGGCATGCTTCTGACAGCCAATCGCCATATACAGCTCGGCGGTGGTTTTGCCCGGCAGGATCTCGCGCAGCCACTCCACCAGGGCGGCAGGCAGTGGGGCATAGACCATGAAATAGGAACGGGCGAAGCCAAATACGATACTGGCCTCAGCGCCGGTGGTCAGGCAGGTATCGACAAACAGTTCGCCGTCGTCGGTACGGTGAATGGGTAGCAGAAACGGCACGATAGCTGTCGGCGTAACCAGTTTGCCCACCAGCCAGGCGGCCTTATTCCGGTAGAAAAGCTCGTTGGCAACCTGCAAATGGCTGCGGCTGAGCACCTCCTCGCCGAAGGTTTCACTGAGATATGCGTGGATATAGCCGATATCCCGGGGTTTATTCTCCCACGGCAGGCGCAGCGGCAAATCCGTTAAGACGCGGTGCAGGAGCTTTTCCCAGCCGCGATCGGGAAAGAAATCTTTCGCCAGCGGACGCGGAATGGTACGGAAGCGGCGCTCCGGCTGGGAGCTGAAGATAAATAACCGCTCAGGAGATAATGAGCGGTGGTCAAATAACCGGCAATAGACGGAGTTGAAAAAGCTCTCCGCAATCTCGAAGCGCGGGTAGTCGGGTAACAGATGGGTGTAATGCTCTTTCACGCGCAGTAAAAATTCCGCATCCGGGCTTTTACCGTCGGTGATACAGCGCAGTTGCTCCACCACCAGACCTACGTGGTGATCATAAAGATGGATACGCTGCTTCATGGCCTGCTGAACCGCATGCCAGTCGGCGTGCTCAAAACGCTGTTGCGCGCCGGAGGTGACTTCCAGAAAGCGGCCATACTGGGCATCGAAGCCCTGCAAAATAGTTTGGGCAATCAGTAATTCCAGACCACGCGACATATATTCCCCCTCACCCCAACCCTCTCCCCGAGGGGGGAGAGGGGGAAAAGATTAGAACTGTGCTTCTTCCGTCGAGCCCGTTAATGCCGTGACGGAGGAGGCCCCGCCCTGAATAATCGTGGTCACATTATCGAAGTAGCCGGTTCCCACTTCCTGCTGGTGCGAAACGAAGGTATATCCTTCTTTGCCCGCCGCAAATTCTGGCTGCTGCACCTTCTCAACATAGTGTTTCATGCCTTCGCCCTGCGCGTAGGCGTGCGCCAGGTCGAACATGTTGAACCACATGCTGTGGATACCCGCCAGGGTGATGAACTGGTACTTGTAGCCCATATCTGACAATTGCTGCTGGAAGCTGGCGATGGTCGTATCGTCCAGATTCTTTTGCCAGTTGAAGGACGGCGAACAGTTATAGGCCAGCAGCTTGCCCGGATACTTCGCATGAATCGCATCGGCAAAGCGCTTCGCCAGCGCCAGATCCGGCGTGGAGGTTTCACACCAGACCAGGTCGGCGTAAGGGGCATACGCCAGGCCGCGGCTGATCGCCTGTTCAATACCGGCATGCGTGCGATAGAACCCTTCGCTGGTACGTTCGCCGGTAATGAATTCGCTGTCGTACGGGTCGCAGTCAGAGGTGATCAGGTCAGCCGCGTCTGCATCGGTACGGGCAATCACCAGCGTCGGCACGCCGAGCACGTCAGCAGCCAGACGCGCGGCAACCAGCTTCTGGATCGCTTCCTGGGTTGGCACCAGCACTTTCCCGCCCATATGCCCGCACTTCTTGACCGACGCCAGCTGATCTTCAAAGTGAACGGCCGCTGCACCGGCCTCAATCATGGATTTCATCAGCTCAAAGGCGTTCAGCACGCCGCCGAAACCGGCTTCCGCATCGGCGACGATCGGCAGGAAATAGTCGATAAAGCGCGGATCGTGAGGTTCGATACCCGCAGCCCACTGGATCTGATCCGCACGGCGGAAGGTATTGTTGATCCGATCCACCACTGACGGCACCGAGTTCGCCGGATAAAGAGATTGATCCGGATACATGCTGGCGGCCAGGTTAGCATCCGCCGCGACCTGCCAGCCGGAAAGATAGATAGCTTCAATGCCGGCCTTCGCCTGCTGCAATGCCTGACCGCCAGTCAGTGCGCCGAGGCTGTTGATATAGCCTTTTTTAGCTCCTCCATGCAGCAGATCCCACATTTTCGCCGCGCCGTTCTGCGCCAGCGTACATTCCGGGTTAACCGAGCCGCGTAACTTCACCACTTCCTCTGCGCTGTACGGACGGCGAATGCCTTCCCAGCGCGGTTGGGTCCACTCTTTTTGTAACTCTTCGATCTGTTGGGTACGGGTTTTCATGTGCAGATGCTCCATATTGTTATGTGGTGAATTACGCCAGGAAGCGGTAGCCCGGCAGGGTCAGGAAGTCGATTAAGTCATCAGAGGTGGTGATTTGCTCCATCAGACGTGCGGCATCGTCAAAACGCCCACTGCTGAAGCGGTGCTCGCCCAGTTCGTCCTGGATGACCCGCATCTCTTCGGCCAGCATCTGACGGAACAGGGCTTTGGTTACCGGTTTGCCGTTGCTGAGCGTTTTTTGATGATGGATCCACTGCCAGATGGAGGTACGTGAAATTTCCGCCGTGGCGGCATCTTCCATCAGGCCGTAGATCGGCACGCAGCCGTTGCCTGAGATCCATGCCTCGATGTACTGCACGGCGACGCGAATGTTGGCGCGCATCCCCTCTTCCGTGCGTTCGCCCGCACACGGCGCCAGCAACTGTTCTTCTGCGATTGGCGCATCGTCTTCACGGGTGACAAACAGCTGGTTTTTGTTGTCGGCGAGTACGCGGTTAAAGACTTCCATCGCCGTATCGGCCAGACCAGGATGGGCAATCCACGTCCCGTCGTGGCCATTACGGGCTTCCAGCTCTTTATCGGCTTTCACCTTGTTGAGCACCTGATTGTTACGCTCTGCATCTTTGCTCGGGATAAACGCCGCCATACCGCCCATCGCAAAGGCGCCGCGTTTGTGGCAGGTCTTAATCAGCAGGCGCGAGTAGGCGCTGAGGAACGGTTTATCCATGGTGACAACCTGACGATCCGGCAATACCCTGTCGGCATGGTTTTTCAGCGTCTTGATATAGCTGAAGATGTAATCCCAGCGTCCGCAGTTCAGGCCCACAATATGGTCACGCAGCGCATGGAGGATCTCATGCATCTGGAATACGGCAGGCAGGGTTTCAATCAGCAGCGTGGCCTTAATGGTGCCGCGCGGCAGGCCAAAGCGGTCTTCTGCGTAGCTGAAAACTTCACTCCACCACGCCGCTTCCTGCCAGGACTGGGTTTTCGGCAGATAGAAATAGGGGCCGCTGCCTTTCGCCAGCAGGTTTTTATGGTTGTGGAAGAAGTACAGCGCAAAGTCGAACAGGCTGCCAGGAATCGCTTCTCCGCGCCAGGTAACGTGTTTTTCTGGCAAATGCAGACCGCGTACGCGACAGATCAGCACCGCCGGATTCGGTTTGAGCTGGTAAATTTTACCGGCTTCGTTGGTATAGCTGATGGTGCCGTTGACGGCGTCGCGCAGGTTGATCTGCCCGTCGATAACTTTCTGCCAGTCCGGCGCGAGGGAATCTTCGAAGTCCGCCATAAATACTTTGACGTTGGCATTCATGGCGTTGATCACCATTTTGCGCTCTACCGGACCGGTGATCTCTACGCGACGATCCTGTAAATCTTCAGGGATTCCGCGAATTTTCCATTCACCATGACGAATGGAAGCGGTTTCCGAAATAAACCCTGGCAACTTGCCGTTATCGATCTCCTGCTGTTGATGAATGCGCGCCGCCAGCAGTTTATTACGCTGTGGCGTAAAGCGAGTCACCAGTTCAGTCAGAAACTCTACCGCTTCTGCCGTCAAAACTTGCTGTTCTTGTTCACCATTCGGCTGGGTAAAGGTCAGTTCATCGACCGTTGTTGCCTGTTGAGTCATCGTTCTGCTCCTCATCAAAGATCCAAATCACGCCCCCGACTCGAGCGAAAGATCGTTGTGTAGTTTTCGCTCAGCAGAATTAAGACTATCTATAATTTTTCCAAAATCAAAAACAATTTCCATTTTAATTTATATATAATCACAACTGCATGATTAATATGGAATTAAAGTCTTCTTCGATGTTGAGTTGGATTTCGGAAATAAAAAAGGCACCCGAAGGTGCCTGATCTGAATAGCTGAAACGCTTTAGGATCGTTTAATGCAGACGATTACTCCAGCGTCGGATTCATGTGGCGCAGATCGTACGGTGTAATCTGGTAGACGTAATAGTTGAGCCAGTTGGTAAACAGCAAATTTCCGTGGCTACGCCAGGTTGCCCGAGGCGTGTTTTGCGGATCATTTTTCGGGAAATAGTTGTACGGGACATCCGGATTCAGACCCGCTTCAACGTCACGAAAATACTCTGACGCGAGGGTATGCGGATCGTACTCAGGATGGCCGGTAACGAACGCGATGCGTTTGTCTTTACTGGCGAACAGGTAGGCATCGCCGTCTTCCGTTTCGGCCAGGATTTCCAGGTCGGTGTAATCGCGGATCAGCTGTGCCGGAAAATCGGCGTAGCGAGAATGCGGGGCCAGGAAAGTGTCATCGAAACCACGCGTCAGCAGCGCATGCGGGTGAAGAATGTGGTGTTCGTATACGCCAGAAAGTTTGTCGCTGCGGGTTTGCTTGGGAATGCCATAGAGGATATTCAGTGCGGCCTGTACCGCCCAACAGACAAACAAGGTGGACGTGACGTGATCTTTTGCCCACTCCAGCACCTGCCTAATCTGTGGCCAGTAGGCAACGTCATTAAATTCCACCAGACCCAGCGGTGCGCCGGTGACGATCAGTCCATCGAAATTCTCATCGCGAATATCTTCAAAATTACAGTAGAAGTTATTCAGATGCTCAGCAGGCGTGTTGCGTGACTCACGCGCGTCAATGCGCAGCAGCTGGATATCAACCTGAAGCGGAGAGTTGGAGAGCAAACGCAGGAACTGGTTCTCCGTTTCTATCTTCTTTGGCATCAGATTAAGGATCAGCACCTTCAGCGGGCGAATTTCCTGACCAGAAGCACGCGAAGTTGTCATTACGAAGACATTCTCTTCACGCAAGAAATTGACGGCTGGTAGCTCGTCCTGCACCCGAATCGGCATAACCTTAAATCCTCACAGCATACGTATAAACGTTTAGACATCCAGACAGCTAACGATACCCAGAAACGGGGTTAATGTCGAGTCTGCAAGCGAAAGGTGAGAAAGTTTCAAGGAGGAAAAGCATGTAGGGCGGGTAAGGCTGGGCCACCACCCGACTTTTCAGAACGTGCAAAGCAAAAAACCCCGCACCTTACGGTACGGGGTTCTTCTTAATTGATGCCTGGCAGTTCCCTACTCTCACATGGGGAGACCCCACACTACCATCGGCGCTACGGCGTTTCACTTCTGAGTTCGGCATGGGGTCAGGTGGGACCACCGCGCTACAGCCGCCAGGCAAATTCTGTTAATCTGTATCAAATCTGAAATTTGATTGTCTGTCTCTTCGCCAAAACACCTTCGGCGTTGTAAGGTTAAGCCTCACGGTTCATTAGTATCGGTTAGCTCAACGCATCGCTGCGCTTACACACCCGACCTATCAACGTCATAGTCTTTAACGTTCCTTCAGGAGACTTAAAGTCTCAGGGAGAACTCATCTCGGGGCAAGTTTCGTGCTTAGATGCTTTCAGCACTTATCTCTTCCGCATTTAGCTACCGGGCAGTGCCATTG
>NZ_JBJJTG010000012.1:0-118988 GCF_046054285.1 Enterobacter sp. DN | reverse complement strand
TAATGAATTACGTGTTCACTCGTTGAGACTTGGTATTCATTTAGTGTCCGAGGACATTAAGAATCCATGTCACTTTGAGTGCCCACACAGATTGTCTGATAAATTGTTAAAGAGCAGTTGCAACGCGGCTTTCAGCTCATCGTTGCGAGGTCCCGTATATTACGTTTTCCTCATTCAGAGTCAAGCAATTATTTTCACTTTTCTCTGTTGGCGTTCATCTCTGAACCCCGCTGTCCCGGCGGCTTGTAAGCCGTTGTTCCGTGTCAGTGGAGGCGCATTATAGGGAGTTCTCCGACGTTGACAACCCCTCTTTGAAAAAAAACGTTCAACCGTCTCTTTTTTGCTCAAAACCGTGCTACAGCGCCAGTTTTTCGAGCGTTTCGAAGCCATAACGACGTAAAACGGGCAAAAGTTGTTCGGTTTCTTTTGTTATCGCCATACAGAAAGCGATGTTCGCATCCGCTGATTTCGCATCCGGCGCCTCGTGTTCCAGCAGCCAGGCCGTCCGACGCGCAATTGCAGCACCGGAATCCACCAGCCGGGTCCCTTCAGGCAGAACCTTTAACAGCTCTTCCTGTAATAGCGGGAAATGGGTGCAGCCAAGAACAACCGTATCCGGTGGTTCCTGCATCCGCAGCCATGGACGCAGAATACGGCGCAGCTCTTCAAGCGATACCGTCTCGCCGTGCAGTTTTGCTTCCGCCATTTCCACCAGCTCCGCGGAGCCGAGCATGGCGATCTGGCATTCATTGGCAAAGCGCTCTATAAGCTCACGCGTATAAGGACGTTTTACCGTACCGCGCGTAGCCAGCAACCCCACAATGCCGTTCGCCGTCAGACGCGCCGCGGGTTTGATTGCCGGAACAACGCCCACAACCGGGAACGGGAATTTTTCGCGCAGGGCAGGAAGAGAGACCGTGCTTGCCGTATTACAGGCAATGACCGCCAGCGCCAGGGGATAACGCTTTTGTACCGCGGTGACGATTTCAACCACACGCTCAACAATAAAGTCTTCACTCTTTTCCCCATACGGGAAGGCGACGTTATCGAAGGCGTAGATGTAATGGAGATCCGGCAGGAGCTGCCGAATCTCATCATAGACCGACAGCCCACCGACGCCGGAATCAAACACCAGCACGGTGGGACGCGGATCAGAAGGTGTAGCTGCCAGACAAGGTGTATTCCCGTCCTGCAGTTTGGTAGCCATAAACTGTCTCGTAATCTTTATCGAACAGGTTGGCTATTTTACCACGAACTGTGAGATGAGAGGTGACAGGATATGAAACCGCAACGTCCCACAGGCTGACGCCGCCCATTTTCACGCGTTCTGTTGCATAGGTATTCGGATCAACGGCAACATCATAGCGAGTGCCCAGATAACGGTACGCCAGATTCCAGTCGAGATCCCACACCTGCCAGTCAAGCTGATACTTAACCTGTTGCTTTGAGCGACGAGCCAGGACTTCGTTAGTTTTCGCATTACGCGGGTCGACGTAGTCGTAAGAAATCTGATGCCCTACCGGGCCAGTGTCGAACTGGGCCGTCGCCTCGATTCCTTTAATACGGGCTTCATCGACGTTGTAATAACGGTAAGTCCGCGGGTCGCTATTAATGAGGTTATCGATATCATTACGATAGCCCGTCACACGCCAGTTTACCGGCCCCGTCAGACCTTCAAAGCCGCCTTCCCACTGCTTACTCTCTTCTGGCTTCAGATCCGGATTACCGTAATCTTTACTGTGGATCTGGCTCATGGTCGGTGCTTTATACGCTGTACCGTAAGAACCGATGATGCGATACCCCTCGATGAACTCCCATGCGGCGCTGGACTGCCAGGTGGCGTGATTGCCAAAATTAGAGTTATCGTCATTACGCGCCGCCGCTTCCAGCGTCACGCTGTTGAACTGCTGCATCGCCGAAAGGAACACGCCGGTATTACGTTGTTCGTAACCTTTTTCCAGATAGCCCGTACCCGCCTGGGTTTTCTGCTTCTGCCAGTCCAGACCCGCGCCGATATTGCCGTGCCCCACTTCAACCGTATTCAGCCACTGGGTGGTGTACTGCTTCACGTCATCCATGGTTGCGGAGTCAGCGTAGCGGCCTTTTTTCGGATCATAGTTCTGATCTTTGCTACGGCCATACCCTGTCACCAGCTGTGACTGGAAAATACCCTGGTTATAGCGCAACCCGGTGTCCCAGTTCTGGCTGTAAACCTGACGCGTGTCCGGCCGCCCATCAATGCCGGTCGCGCCATAGTGATCGTAACCGTCATACGCGGAGCGGTTATCGTAGCCAAAGCCACGGACGAATCCGCTGACGCTGTCGGTAAACTGCTGCTCCACCGAGCCAAACAGCGATTTACTCATAAAACCATCGCGGTCTGGCTGGCGCGGGGCATCTTTTGCGGCAATATCAAAACCACGGGTATAGGTATAATCACCGGCCATGGTGATTTTGGTTTTATCGAACACCTGCTGGAAGGCACCGTTATAGTTTTGATACCCCTTTGAACCGACACCCGCAGAAATTTCTGCACCCGGCTTGTCGCGCCCGGTAATGATGTTAATCACACCGCCAATCGCGTCGGAGCCATACAGCGCCGAACGTGGGCCGCGAATGTACTCAATACGCTGAATCAGCGACGTCGGAATTTGGCTTAAATCGGGAACATTGCTGATCCCGGCATTATTCAGGGGGATACCATCAATCAGTACCAGAACATGGCGGGATTCCGTACCGCGAATAAACGTTGAAGAGGTTGACCCCATCCCGCCGCTTTGTGCGATGTCCACACCCGGCAGGCGTGACATGATTTCCACAACACTCGTTGCCTGCCAGCGTTCAATATCCTCACGGGTCACGACGGAGGTCGGAGCCAGAACGGTTTTTGCTGGTTGTTCGAAACGGTTTGCTGTCACCACCAACGAGTCGGCGCTTTCCTGCGCCCAGCCCGAAAATGCCGTGACGGAAAACGCCGTCAACAGCGATACTTTTTTAATCATTGTTAAAGCATCCACAATATAAGAAGGATGCCGCAGGCCTCATCGATAGCACGCGATGATGAAACCAAATGCGACGTGATCCCGGCAGGTCTTCGGGCTGGGTGGCGTTATACGGATGAAGACTTCCCATTTTCACAGTGTCTACAACTCTCATCCCGCCAGTCTTTACCGCTGCGCGTCAGCTCCAGATTTGCACTGGATTCCCTTTTCACTCTCAGGAGACCGGAAACAGAATGCTACAATTAGACACGTATAGATGTCCAGATAGCTATTAGCCATTAAATCTGGACATCCACTGCACAATCCCTACAATCCCCGCGTAATTCTTTATCACTCAGGACGCATCATGACCCCCGAACACCTCCCGACAGAACAGTACGACGCACAGCTGGCAGAAAAAGTTGTCCGCCTGCAAAGTATGATGACGCCTTTCAACGCGCCGGTTCCCGAGGTGTTTCGTTCTCCGGTCAGCCACTACCGTATGCGCGCTGAGTTCCGCATCTGGCACGATGGCGATGACCTGTACCACATCATTTTCGATCAGCAGACGAAATCCCGCATTCGCGTAGACAGTTTTCCGGCGGCGAGTGAGCTCATCAACCAGCTGATGACGCTAATGATCGACGGTGTACGCAATAATCCGGTGCTGCGCAACAAGCTGTTCCAGATTGACTACCTGACCACTCAAAGCAATCAGGCCATTGTTTCTCTGCTCTATCACAAAGCGCTGACCGACGAGTGGCGCGAGCAGGCAGAAGCCCTGCGCGATGCGCTGCGCGCACAGAACATCAACGTGCACCTGATTGGCCGCGCGACCAAAACCAAAATCATGCTGGACCAGGATTACATCGACGAGCGTCTGCCGGTAGCAGGTAAAGAGATGGTTTACCGTCAGGTAGAGAACAGCTTCACCCAGCCGAACGCCGCCATGAACGTGCAGATGCTGGAGTGGGCGCTGAAGGCGACAGAAGGGTCTAAGGGCGATCTGCTGGAGCTCTACTGCGGTAACGGCAACTTCTCGCTGGCGCTGGCGCGTAATTTCGAGCGCGTGCTGGCGACGGAAATCGCCAAACCGTCGGTGGCCGCCGCGCAGTACAACATCGCCGCTAACCATATTGATAACGTACAAATTATTCGTATGGCGGCAGAAGAATTTACCCAGGCGATGAACGGCGTACGCGAGTTTAACCGCCTGCAAGGGATTGATTTGAAGAGCTACCAGTGTGAGACAATTTTTGTCGATCCGCCGCGCAGTGGCCTGGACAGCGAAACCGAGAAGATGGTGCAGGCGTACCCGCGTATTTTGTACATCTCCTGTAACCCGGAGACGCTGTGCAAGAATCTGGAAACATTAAGCCAGACGCACAAGGTTGAACGTCTGGCGCTGTTCGATCAGTTCCCGTATACACACCATATGGAGTGCGGCGTTTTACTTACCGCACGGTGATCTGTAGGCCGGATAAGCGTAGCGCCATCCGGCATTTTTTGGCAGGTGGCGCTACGCTTACCTGCCCTACAAATAATTCATTACTCCGGCAACTGGCTCTTGCGGCTACGCATGCGAGAGCCAATCCAGAACACCAGCGCCACAGACAGTACCGCAGGCAGGAAGTTAGAGCCAATATCCGGATACTCCGCGCGCACCACGGTGCTGTACAACAGTACACCCAGAATAAAGCAGGCTGCGGCCAGCCCCGGTAATCCGACAGGCATGGTGCGGTTCAGATAACGTTGATGCAGGCAGTACACCGTCAGCACCAGCGCGATAATCGGGAAAATCGAGAACGGTACAATTGAGCTGAAAATCGCCGCAAACGTACCATTAATGGATAAGCCAGCGATCAATGCCAGCAACAGCGTTCCTTTATCCTGACCTGACTGTTTCATTACTCACCTTCACTCATCGTTTTGATGTGCCAACTTCTCTTGTTCACGGCGATACCAGTAGTACGCACCTTTAGAAATCATCCGCAGCTGCAATACCAGCCGCTCTTCGAGTTGCTTACGTTGTTCAATGCTGACATCCAGCGCTTCGGCACCCGCGCTGAAAACAATCGTCACCATCGCCTCGGCCTGTGCTTCAGTAAACGCACGCGGCATATGGTTTTCGAGTTCAAGATAGTCGGCAAGTTCCGCGATGAAATGCTGAATTTCACGCGCGACGGCGGCACGAAACGCGGCTGACGTCCCGGAACGTTCACGCAACAGCAGGCGAAACGCGTTAGGGTTATTGCCGATAAATTCCATAAATGTCGACACAGAGGTGCGGATCACGCTGCCGCCCTTGGCGATACGCTGACGCGCCTGACGCATAAGCTGGCGCAGCATTAAACCGCTCTCGTCGACCATGGTCAGGCCCAGTTCATCCACATCACGGAAATGACGATAGAAGGACGTTGGCGCAATCCCGGCCTCGCGCGCCACTTCACGCAGGCTCAAACTGGCAAAACTCCGCTCAGCACTCAGTTGACTGAATGCGGCTTCCACCAGCGAACGCCGGGTTTTCTCTTTTTGTTGTGCTCTTACGCCCATCACGATAGTTGAATCCTTCCAAAGGCCCGTTGGCACTATACCAGAGAATAAAATTAATCTGTTTACCTGGCTTTGTGAATGATTGTTTACGGGCGGTTTGTGCTCCACTGCCCGAAAAAAGCACAACGATAATTGGGTTACCCAGGCAATGATGTTATGATTCTGTTGCTTTTATGTATAAGAACAGGTAAGCCTTGCCATGCCACATTCCTACGATTACGACGCAATAGTTATTGGTTCCGGCCCCGGCGGCGAAGGTGCTGCTATGGGTCTGGTAAAACAGGGAGCCAGAGTAGCGGTTATTGAGCGCTACCATAATGTCGGCGGCGGTTGCACCCACTGGGGCACCATCCCTTCGAAAGCCCTCCGCCACGCCGTTAGCCGCATTATCGAATTTAACCAGAACCCTCTTTACAGCGACCACTCCCGACTTCTTCGCTCCTCCTTTGCCGATATCCTGAATCACGCAGACACGGTCATTAACCAGCAGACGCGCATGCGTCAGGGTTTCTATGAGCGCAACCACTGTGAAATTCTGCAAGGGAACGCGCATTTTGTGGATGAACACACCCTGGCGCTGGAGTGCCACGACGGTTCGGTTGAGACGCTCACCGCTGAAAAATTTGTGATCGCCTGCGGCTCCCGTCCTTACCATCCGGCAGACGTGGATTTCTCGCACCCGCGCATTTACGACAGCGACTCCATCCTCAGCCTGCACCACGAGCCACGCCATGTGATCATCTACGGCGCGGGCGTGATTGGCTGCGAATATGCGTCGATTTTCCGGGGAATGGAGGTCAAAGTTGATCTGATCAACACCCGCGACCGGCTGCTGGCGTTCCTCGATCAGGAGATGTCAGATTCCCTCTCCTACCACTTCTGGAACAGCGGCGTGGTGATTCGCCACAACGAAGAGTACGAGAAAATCGAAGGCTGCGACGACGGTGTGATCATGCACCTGAAATCTGGTAAGAAGCTGAAGGCGGACTGCCTGCTGTACGCCAACGGCCGTACCGGCAACACGGATTCATTGCAGCTGGAGAATATCGGGCTTGAAACCGACAGCCGCGGTCAGCTCAAGGTCAACAGCATGTACCAGACTGCGCTGCCGCACGTTTACGCGGTGGGCGACGTGATTGGTTACCCAAGCCTGGCCTCCGCCGCTTACGATCAGGGCCGCATCGCCGCGCAGGCGCTGGTGAAAGGTGAAGCGACGGCGCATCTGATTGAAGATATCCCGACGGGCATCTACACCATTCCGGAAATCAGTTCTGTCGGCAAAACCGAGCAGCAGCTGACGGCCATGAAGGTGCCTTACGAGGTGGGTCGTGCCCAGTTTAAACATCTGGCGCGGGCGCAAATCGTGGGGATGAGCGTAGGTACGCTTAAGATCCTGTTCCATCGCGAGACGAAAGAGATCCTCGGTATTCACTGCTTCGGTGAACGCGCGGCGGAAATCATTCATATCGGCCAGGCGATCATGGAGCAAAAAGGTGGTGGCAACACCATTGAGTACTTCGTTAACACCACCTTTAACTACCCGACCATGGCGGAAGCCTATCGGGTAGCTGCGCTAAACGGCTTAAACCGCCTGTTTTAACGCGCTGTCGAAATGGCCATCCATCGCACCCCGGATGGCCTCTGCCAGCTGCTCATAGCGGCTGCGCAGCGGTGACCCCGGACGATAAACCAGACCAATGGTGCGACGCGGCTCCGGCTTAATACACGGCAGATAGACCACGCCATCACGTTTACGCTCGTGCGGCACCGCCAGCGCCGGCAGCAGCGTAATACCGCTTCCCGCCGCCACCATATTACGCAGCGTTTCCAGGCTGGTTGCGCGGAAATGGGTATCTTCATCGGCACCCGCTTCGAAGCAGAAGCCCATCGCCTGATCGCGCAGACAGTGGCCGTCTTCCAGCATCAGCAGTTTCTCACCGGCCAGATCGGCCATCGGCACGCGATCGCGGTTCGCCCACGGGTGATCTTCATAGATCGCCAGCATCATCGGCTCATCGAACAGCGGTACTTCAATAAACGCTTCACTCTCTTTGACCAGCGCCAGGATCGCGCAGTCGAGCTTGCCGCTGTCTAACTGCGCCAGCAGCTGATGGGTTTGCGCTTCATGCAGGTACATTTCGAGTTTCGGGAACGTCTGGTGCAGCATCGGAATGATTTGCGGCAACAGGTACGGGCCAACGGTTGGGATCAGGCCAATATGCAGCGGGCCGGACATCGCTTCCCCCTGCTGGCTTGCCATTTCCTTGAGCACTTTGACCTCGCGCAGTACGGTGCGCGCCTGATCCACCAGCAGCAGACCTGCCTGCGTGAACAGTACCTTACGACTGGTGCGCTCCAGCAGCATCACGCCCAGCTCATCTTCCAGCTTGCGGATCTGACCGCTCAGCGTGGGCTGGCTGACGTGGCAGGAGTCTGCCGCGCGGCGAAAATGGCGATGCTCAGCTAACGCTACCAGGTATTCAAGATCACGAATATTCATTATTCATCCTCCGTCGCCACGATAGTTCATGGCGATAGATAGCATAGCAACGAACGATTATCCCTATCAAGCATTCTGTTGAATAATACATCACATAGACGAGGCGGCACGTTTTTGACCCTTGACGTCCCCGCACCGTCAGCGAGTTTCTCTCAAAACTCGAAAAACTAAAGCCAACGTGAACTTTTGCGGACCCCGTGGTCCGCTTTTTTTTGCGTAAAAAAAAGCCCAGCACTAAGCCAGGCTCCGTTTTTCTCCCTCTCCCTGTGGGAGAGGGCCGAGGTGAGGGCACCAGCCCGCACTATTCAAACCAATTCAAACCAACCGGTTTTTCGCATCCGCAATCGCCTGCGCTACCTGCTTCGGCGACACGCCACCTTTCGCTGCACGCTTATCCAGGCAGGATTGCAGGGCCAGAATCGGGTAGACATCATCCCCGATAACCGCGCTGAATTTTTGCAGGTCGGCAAGCGCCAGCTCTTCAAGGGCTTTACCCTGACGAATCGCTTCCACCACCGCTTCACCCACAATATGGTGCGCCTCGCGGAACGGTACGCCTTTCGCCACCAGGTAGTCCGCCAGCTCGGTAGAGTTAGCATACCCCTGCTGCGCCGCTTCCTGGCAGCGCGGACGTTTCACCTGAATGCCGTCCAGCACCAGCGCGCCCATATGCAGACAGTCCAGCCAGGTGTCGAGCGCGTCGAACAGCCCCTCTTTGTCTTCCTGCATGTCTTTGTTGTATGCCAGCGGCAGCCCTTTCAGGGTCATCATCATACCGGTCAGCGCGCCCTGCACACGGCCACACTTACCGCGGATCAGCTCCAGCGCATCCGGGTTTTTCTTCTGCGGCATCAGGGAGGAGCCGGACGTCACGCGGTCGGACAGCTCTACAAACCCGGCTTCGCCAGAGTTAAAGAAGATCAGGTCTTCGGCAAAGCGCGACAGGTGCACCATCCCGATAGAGGCATTCGAGAGCAGCTCCAGCACGTGGTCACGGTCAGAGACGCTGTCCAGGCTGTTGCGGGTGGCGGAGGCAAAGCCCAGCCAGCCTGCCAGCTGCTCACGGTCGATTTCATACGCCGTACCGGCCAGCGCGCCGCTGCCCAGCGGGCTGACGTCCAGACGCTTTAAGGTATCCTGTAAACGGCTCTCATCACGCGCCAGCATCTCAACGTAGGCCAGACACCAGTGCGCGAACGTCACCGGCTGCGCGCGTTGCAGGTGGGTATAACCCGGCATCACCGCATCCTGATTGCTCTGCGCGGTGTCCACCAGTGCGCTCTGCAACTGACGATTCGCCGCCAGCAGTTCGCCGATGGTCTCTTTGCACCACAGCTTCAGGTCGGTCGCCACCTGGTCATTACGGCTACGCCCGGTATGGAGCTTTTTACCCAACTGGCCGACTTTATCGATCAGTTTGCCTTCCACCCAGCTGTGAATATCTTCGGCATCGCTCTGGAGGATTTGCTCCGGATCCAGACGCACCTCTTCCAGCAGGTTGTTCAGCGCCTCTTCCAACTGCTGCTGTTCGTCTGCGGTCAGCACGCCAACGGTCACCAGCGCTTTGGACCAGGCCACAGAGCCGACAATATCCTGTTCGGCCAGGCGGTAGTCGAAGCGCAAAGAGTCGTTGAACTGTTTGAACCGCTGATCCGCTGCCTGTGTAAAACGCCCACCCCAAAGTGCCATAACGAATTTCCTTAATGATGATATTTTTGCCCGGTGGCGCTGCGCTTACCGGGCCTACAAAATTCACGTAGGCCGGATAAGCGAAGCGCCATCCGGCACAGAATCTTAAGCCAGAATACGCGTGCCAATCGGCGTGCCGTTAAACAACGCCGGGAGTTGCTCCGCGTGACGCCAGGAGGCGATATCCACCGGGCGGCCCAGCGTGCGGGCCGCATCCAGCGCGGCGTTCACTTTAACGATCATGCCGTCGGTGATAATGCCCTGATCGATCAGCTGCTCGGCTTTTGCGGCGGTCATTTCCGCAATGCGCTGGCCTTTGCCGTCCAGAATGCCGCTCACGTCGGAGAGCAGGATCAGGTCTGCGCCCAGCGTTGCCGCCAGCGCCGTCGCCGCCTGGTCCGCATTGACGTTCATCAGTTCGCCCTCTTCGGTCACGCCGATTGAGCTCACCACCGGCAGGAAACCGCCTTCCAGCAGGGTGTTAATCAGCTCAGGCGAACCTGGCTGCGCCAGTCCAACATGGCCAAGCTCTTCGTCGAGCTGGGTCACTTTTACGCTATCTCCATCGCCCAGACAGAGGCCAACGGAGGCGATATGGTGTTTCTTCGCCCACGCCAGCAGCGTTTTGTTCGCCGTTCCCGCCAGCGCGCCGGTAATGATGTCAATCTGATCCGCTGGCGTCACGCGCAGGCCATTTTTCTTTTTCACCGGCAGGTTGAGCCCTTTCATCAGCTCATCCACCACGCAGCCGCCGCCGTGCACAATCACCAGCGGACGTTGGTGTGATTCGCGATAGTTCACCAGTGCGGTAAACAGGCGCTCCAGCGCTTCTTCGCTGTCCAGCAGTACACCACCGAGTTTGATAATTAATGGATTCATCATCACACCTTAAATAAGAGCCTGCGTTTCAGGGAAGCCGAAACGAATATTTGCACACTGCATTGCCTGTGCGGCAGCGCCTTTGAGTAAGTTATCTTCTGCGGCGACCACAATCAGATGCTCGCCCTGCACGGCAAAGCCGATGTCGCAGAACGGCAGGCCAACCACGTTTTTCAACGCCGGCACGCCTTTGTCATACAGGCGCACCAGCGGTTTATCCGCATACGCCTGCGTGAAGACCTCGCTCACCTGTTCTTTGGTCACACCCGGTTTCAGGCGGCAGGTAATGGTTTCGAGGATCCCACGCGGGAAGCTGCCGAGGTGCGGGGTGAAAATCACGTCCGCGCCCAGATGGGTGGTGATTTCAGGGTGATGGCGGTGATTAAACACGCCATACGGCTGAAGGCTCACTTCGCAGAAGCTGTTGGAGATCGCCGCTTTGCGCCCGGCGCCGCTCACGCCACTGGTGGCGTTGATCACCGGCCACTGATGCAGATCCAGCAGACCGGCGTCGATCAGCGGCTTCAGGGAAAGCTGCGCCGCCGTCGGGTAGCAGCCCGGCACGGCAATCAGATCCGCTTCTTTCAGTTTGTCAGCGCTCCACTCCGCCAGGCCGTACACCGCTTTTTCGAGCAGATCCGGGTGCTGATGGGTGAAACCGTAATATTTTTCGTAGAACGCGCTGTCGTTAACGCGAAACGCGCCGGAGAGATCAAAGACCACGCAGCCGGCCGCTAAAAATTGCGGTGCCAGGTCGTGGCTAACTTCATGCGCCGTGGCTAAAAACACAACGTCAACGCCGTCGGTGAACTCGCTGATGTCAGACATGGGCTGCAAAGGCAAATCAACCACGCCCTTAAGCTGTGGATGCAAATCGGAAATTAACTTTCCGGCATCATTGCTTTGCGCTGACACGGTCAAAGCGGTTATGGTCATATGAGGGTGGCGATTTACGTAGCTTACAAGCTCTGCGCCCGCATAACCGCTAGCGCCTACAATCAGCGTATTCAACATCGGGTTCCTTTATGCTCAACGATAATGTATTTTTATTCACATTTATTGCATGAATATTGATACTATCACGACCTAAGGTGTGTTAACAATGAAAATGAACTTACCGCCATTTATCGAGATTTACCGCGCCCTGATTGCCACACCCTCCATCAGCGCGACGGAAGAAGCCCTGGATCAGAGCAATGAGTCTTTAATCAATCTGCTGGCGGGTTGGTTTAGCGATCTTGGGTTTAACGTTGAGGTTCAGCCCGTCCCCGGAACACGCCACAAATTTAACCTGCTCGCCAGTACCGGACATGGCGCGGGCGGCCTGCTGCTGGCTGGCCACACTGACACCGTGCCGTTTGATGATGGCCGCTGGACGCGCGATCCGTTCACGCTGACCGAACATGACAACAAACTCTACGGTTTGGGCACCGCCGACATGAAAGGCTTTTTCGCCTTTATCCTCGACGCGCTGCGTGACGTGGACGTGACAACCCTGAAAAAGCCGCTCTACATTCTGGCGACCGCCGATGAAGAGACCAGCATGGCGGGCGCACGTTATTTCTCTGAAAACACATCGATTCGTCCTGACTGCGCGATCATCGGCGAACCGACCTCTCTGCAACCGATTCGGGCGCACAAAGGCCATATTTCTACCGCGGTGCGCGTGCTCGGACAGTCCGGCCACTCCAGCGATCCGGCGCGCGGCGTGAACGCCATCGAGCTGATGCATGACGCGATTGGCCGCATCATGACCCTGCGCGACGATCTGAAAGAGCGCTATCACTACGAGGCGTTCACCGTGCCGTATCCGACGCTAAACCTCGGCAGCCTGCACGGCGGTGATGCGTCCAACCGTATCTGCGCCTGCTGCGAACTGCATATGGATATCCGTCCTCTGCCGGGCATGACGCTGAGCGATCTGGATGGCTTACTGAACGAAGCGCTGGCACCGGTCAGCGAGCGCTGGCCGGGCCGTCTGACGGTCTCCGAACTGCATCCGCCGATTCCAGGCTACGAATGTCCGCCTGACCATCAGCTGGTTCAGGTGGTGGAAAAACTGCTCGGCGAGAAAACCGACGTGGTGAACTATTGCACCGAAGCGCCGTTTATTCAGACGCTGTGCCCGACGCTGGTTCTGGGCCCTGGCTCCATCAACCAGGCCCACCAGCCGGACGAATATCTCGAAACCCGCTTCATCAAGCCCACTCGCGAACTCATTACCCAGGTTGTGCATCACTTCTGCTGGCATTAAAAACGCACCGAACAGTCCCCTCTCCCTGTGGGAGAGGGTTAGGGTGAGGGCAACAAATCGCATGATCTTCGTCACATTCCCATAAGCATCTCTTATCTGACGCAATACGAATTAAATTTCGTAAATTGCCCACATTTATTCGTTTGCTGAACCGTTTTCGCAGCAATTGACGACGGGGGTTTTACGTGGCTTTATAAAGGGAGATGACAAAATAATGTCCAGAAGATTTTCGCATGGGCATAAACAAAAATGATGGGGTGACTGGGTTTTTATGAACGAACAATATTCCGCGTTGCGTAGTAATGTCAGTATGCTCGGCAAAGTGCTTGGAGATACCATCAAAGACGCACTGGGGGAGAACATCCTCGACCGCGTTGAAACCATCCGCAAGCTGTCCAAATCTTCCCGCGCCGGTAACGAGGCCAATCGTCAGGAGCTGCTCACCACCTTGCAGAACCTCTCCAACGATGAGCTGCTGCCCGTTGCCCGCGCCTTCAGCCAGTTTCTGAACCTGGCAAACACCGCTGAGCAATACCACAGCATTTCGCCAAAAGGCGAAGCGGCCAGCAACCCGGAAGTCATTGCCCGCACCCTTCGTAAACTCAAAGACCAGCCCGACCTCAACGAAGCGACCATCAAAAAAGCGGTGGAATCCCTTTCGCTGGAGCTGGTGCTGACCGCACACCCAACCGAAATCACCCGTCGTACGCTGATCCACAAAATGGTGGAAGTGAACAACTGTCTGAAGCAACTGGATAACAAAGACATTGCCGACTACGAACGTAACCAGCTTATGCGCCGTCTGCGCCAGCTGATTGCCCAGTCCTGGCACACGGATGAAATTCGTAAGCATCGCCCAAGCCCGGTCGACGAAGCCAAATGGGGCTTTGCGGTGGTGGAAAACAGCCTGTGGGAAGGGGTCCCCAACTACCTGCGCGAGCTGAACGAACAGCTGGAAGAGAACCTGGGCTACCGCCTGCCGGTTGATTTTGTTCCGGTGCGCTTCACCTCCTGGATGGGCGGCGACCGCGACGGCAACCCGAACGTGACGGCGGAAATCACCCGCCACGTCCTGCTGCTGAGCCGCTGGAAAGCGACCGACCTGTTCCTGAAAGATATTCAGGTGCTGATCTCCGAGCTGTCGATGGTGGAAGCCACGCCGGAACTGCGCGCGCTGGCCGGTGAAGAAGGCGCCAGCGAACCGTACCGTTTCCTGATGAAAAAACTGCGCGGTCAGCTGATGGCCACTCAGGTCTGGCTGGAAGCGCGCCTGAAAGGCCAGCGCCTGCCGAAGCCGGAAGGTCTGCTGAGCCAGAACGAACAGCTTTGGGAGCCGCTGTACGCCTGCTATAAATCGCTCCAGGCCTGTGGGATGGGCATCATTGCCAACGGCGAACTGCTCGACACCCTGCGCCGCGTGAAGTGTTTCGGCGTGCCGCTGGTGCGTATCGACGTTCGTCAGGAAAGTACCCGTCATACCGAAGCACTGGGCGAGCTGACCCGCTACCTCGGCATCGGCGACTATGAAAGCTGGTCAGAAGCCGACAAACAGGCGTTCCTGATCCGCGAGCTGAACTCCAAGCGCCCGCTGCTGCCGCGCAACTGGGAGCCAAGCAACGACACCCGCGAAGTGCTCAACACCTGTAAAGCGATCGTGGATGCGCCGAAAGGATCGGTGGCCGCCTATGTGATCTCCATGGCGAAGACCCCGTCCGACGTGCTGGGCGTTCACCTTCTGCTGAAAGAAGCGGGCATTGACTATGCCCTGCCAGTGGCCCCGCTGTTTGAGACCCTCGACGACCTGAACAACGCTAACGACGTGATGACCCAGTTGCTGAACATCGACTGGTATCGCGGCTTTATTCAGGGCAAACAGATGGTGATGATTGGCTATTCCGACTCCGCGAAAGATGCGGGCGTGATGGCAGCCTCCTGGGCGCAGTATCAGGCGCAGGATGCGCTAATCAAAACCTGCGAAAAAGCCGGTATTGAACTGACCCTGTTCCACGGACGCGGCGGCTCCATTGGTCGTGGCGGTGCGCCTGCACACGCAGCGCTGCTCTCTCAACCACCAGGAAGCCTGAAAGGCGGCCTGCGCGTGACCGAGCAGGGCGAGATGATCCGCTTCAAGTACGGCCTGCCGGAAGTGACCATCAGCAGCCTGTCGCTCTATACCAGTGCGATCCTGGAAGCCAACCTGCTGCCGCCGCCGGAGCCAAAAGAGTCCTGGTGCCGGATTATGGACGAGCTGTCTGACATCTCCTGCGACCTCTATCGCGGCTACGTGCGTGAAAACAAAGACTTTGTGCCTTACTTCCGCTCAGCCACGCCTGAGCAGGAGCTGGGTAAACTGCCGCTGGGTTCGCGCCCGGCCAAGCGTCGCCCGACCGGCGGCGTTGAATCCCTGCGCGCCATTCCGTGGATCTTCGCCTGGACGCAAAACCGTCTGATGCTGCCGGCCTGGCTGGGTGCCGGTGCGGCGCTGCAAAAAGTGGTGGAAGACGGAAAGCAGAGCGAACTGGAAACCATGTGCCGCGACTGGCCGTTCTTCTCTACCCGTCTGGGCATGCTGGAGATGGTCTTCTCGAAAGCCGACCTGTGGCTGGCGGAATACTACGATCAGCGTCTGGTGAAACCAGAGCTGTGGGCGCTGGGTAAAGAGCTGCGCGAGCTGCTTGAAGGCGATATTAAAGTGGTGCTGGATATCGCTAATGACTCCCACCTGATGGAAGACCTGCCGTGGATCGCCGAGTCTATCCAGCTGCGTAACATCTACACCGACCCGCTGAACGTTTTACAGGCTGAACTGCTACACCGTTCGCGTCTGGCGGAGGAGGAAGGTAAAGAGCCGGATCCGCGCGTTGAACAGGCGCTGATGGTAACGATAGCAGGCGTTGCGGCAGGTATGCGCAACACCGGTTAATGCTCAGTGCCCGGCAGCGCTACGCTTGCCGGGCACTTCTCGATCTTCCCCCTTCCCTGATCTCCCCCTCAATCTTTGCCACCGGTAAGGCAATCACGTTTCCCTTAGACGTAGCGCAACAAATGACCGGCACGCCGGGAGTAGAGTCACTCTTAGTGCAGTTCGAACAGGACAGAATTTACCTCAAACACTAAGGGAGTAATGTTATGGACCGTGTCATTCAATCCCCGGGAAAATACATCCAGGGCGCAGATGTTCTCACTCGCCTCGGCGACTACCTGAAGCCGCTGGCAAATCGCTGGCTGGTGGTGGGCGATAAATTTGTGCTGGGTTTTGCTGAAGAAACCCTGCGCCAGAGTTTTAAAAAAGCCGGACTCCATGCCGAAATTGCACCATTTGGTGGCGAATGTTCGCAAAATGAAATCGATCGCCTGAAAAAGCTGGCCGACAGCACTGACTGTCTGGCGGTGCTGGGTATCGGCGGCGGAAAAACGCTGGATACTGCCAAAGCGCTGGCCCACTTTATGGACGTGCCGGTGGCCATTGCCCCGACCATTGCCTCCACCGATGCGCCGTGCAGCGCCCTTTCCGTGATTTATACCGACAGCGGCGAGTTCGATCGCTACCTGATGCTGCCGCACAACCCGAACATGGTGATTGTCGATACCAAAGTGGTGGCGGGCGCACCTGCACGCCTGCTGGCCGCCGGGATTGGCGATGCCCTGGCAACCTGGTTTGAAGCGCGTGCCTGCTCACGTAGCGGCGCGACGACCATGGCGGGCGGCAAGTGCACGCAGGCAGCGTTAGCGCTGGCAGAGCTGTGCTACAACACGCTGGTTGAAGAGGGCGAGAAAGCGATGCTGGCGGCGGAACAGCACGTGGTCACACCGGCGCTGGAACGCATTATCGAAGCCAACACCTATCTCAGCGGCGTGGGCTTTGAAAGCGGCGGGCTGGCGGCGGCGCATGCCATTCACAACGGCATGACGGCGGTGCCGGATGCGCATCATTTCTACCATGGTGAAAAGGTCGCGTTCGGCACGCTGACGCAACTGGTACTGGAGAACGCGCCGGTTGAAGAAATTGAGACCGTCGCCGCGCTTTGCCACAGTGTTGGACTGCCGATCACGCTGGCGCAGCTGAATATCAAAGAGGATATTCCGGCCAAAATGCGGCTGATCGCGGAGGCGTCCTGTGCCGAAGGGGAAACCATTCACAACATGCCTGGCGGCGTAACGCCGGATCAGGTCTATGCGGCACTGCTGGTGGCGGACCAGTACGGACAGCGATTCTTGCAGGAGTGGGAGNTTCACAACATGCCTGGCGGCGTAACGCCGGATCAGGTCTATGCGGCACTGCTGGTGGCGGACCAGTACGGACAGCGATTCTTGCAGGAGTGGGAGTAACGAAAAAAGCCGGGTGGCGCTGCGCTTACCCGGCCTACATGGCACTTTAATTTGTAGGCCGGGTAAGGCGTAGCCGCCACCCGGCACAATGGTTACTTCACATCAAACCGGTCCAAATCCATCACTCGCGCCCATGCGGCAACAAAATCACGAACGAACTTCTCGTGTGCATCACTGCTGGCGTAAACTTCGGCCAGCGCACGCAGGACGGCGTTTGAACCGAAGACCAGATCGGCGCGGGTCGCGGTGTATTTCACTTCCCCGCTGGCGCGATCGCTACCGGCAAACAGCTCGTTTGAGTCGTCGGTCGCTTTCCACTGGGTGTTCATATCCAGCAGATTAACGAAGAAGTCGTTGCTCAGCACGCCCTCGCGGTTGGTAAACACGCCATTCTTGCTGCCATCGAAGTTTGCACCCAGTACGCGCAGACCGCCGATCAGCACCGTCAGTTCCGGCGCAGTCAGGGTCAGCTGCTGGGCTTTGTCGATCAGCAGCGACTCCGTAGTGGACACATCCACCTGCGCACGGTAGTTGCGGAAACCGTCAGCAACCGGTTCGAGCAGGTTAAACATCTCGATGTCCGTCTGGTCCTGACGCGCATCCACGCGGCCCGGGGTGAACGGTACGTTGACGTAAACGCCCGCGGCTTTCGCCGCCTGCTCAACGCCCACAACACCCGCCAGCACGATGATATCGGCCAGTGAGGCTTTATTAGTGGTGCGCTGGATGGCTTCCAGAGCCGGTAACGCGCGAACCGCTGCGGCGTTCACATCCCAGTCGCGCTGAGGCGCCAGTGCCAGACGCGCGCCGTTGGCACCGCCGCGCTTATCGCCACCTCGGAAGGTTGAAGCCGACGCCCAGGCAACCGAAACCAGTTCGCTCACGGACAGACCGGATGCCACAATTTCCGCTTTCAGGCTTTCAATGTCTTCTTTCGACGGATTGAACACCGCCTGCGGCAGCGGATCCTGCCAAATCAGATCTTCTTTCGGTACTTCCGGGCCGATGTACCGCGCTTTTGGCCCCATATCGCGGTGGGTCAGCTTGAACCAGGCACGCGCAAAGGCTTCGTTGAAGGCCTGCGGATCGTTCAGGAAGCGACGGGAAATTTTCTCGAATTCCGGATCAAAACGCAGCGTCAGATCGGTGACCAGCATGGTTGGCTTGCGTTTTTTCGACGGGTCGAACGGGTCAGGCATAATTTCCGGCGCATCCACGGCTTCGAACTGAATGGCGCCCGCCGGGCTACGCGTCTGCACCCATTCGTATTTGAACAGGTTCTCGAAGAAGTAATTGCTCCACTGGGTCGGGGTTTGAGACCAGATAACTTCCAGCCCGGAGGTGATGGCGTCAGCGCCAATACCGGTGCCGTGCGTGCTGGCCCAGCCCAGGCCCTGCGCTTCAATCGGCGACGCTTCCGGGTCAGTGCCCACGTGCGTGGCTTCACCTGCGCCGTGCGTTTTACCGAGCGTATGGCCGCCCGCAATCAGCGCGACGGTCTCTTCGTCATTCATGCCCATGTTGCCAAAGGTAGCGCGGATCGCCGCCGCCGCAGACAGCGGTTCACCGCTGGCGTTCGGCCCTTCCGGGTTCACATAAATCAGACCCATTTCGGTGGCCGCCAGCGGGCGCTTCGCCAGCGCTTCCGGGTCACGGTGGGTCAGCCAGGCTTTTTCATCGCCCCAGTTCACGTCCAGATCCGGTTCCCAGACGTCTTCACGCCCGGCACCGAAACCAAAGGTGCGGAAGCCGGAGTTCTCCAGCGCCACGTTACCCGCGAGGATAAAGAGGTCAGCCCAGGAGATTTTTTGTCCGTATTTTTGCTTAATTGGCCACAGCAGGCGGCGAGCCTTATCCAGGCTGACGTTATCCGGCCAGGAGTTCAGCGGTGCAAAGCGTTGCTGACCGCGTCCGGCGCCGCCGCGACCGTCAACGGAGCGATAGGTACCCGCGCCGTGCCAGGCCATACGGATAAACAGGCCCGCATAGCTGCCCCAGTCGGCAGGCCACCACGGTTGTGAGTCGGTTAACAGGGCTTTGAGATCGCCCTTAAGGGCAGAATAGTCGAGCTTGCTGAATTCTTTGCGGTAGTCGAAGTCTTCACCCAGCGGGTTCGAACGGTTGGAATGTTGGTTTAGAAGATCGATGCGAAGTTGTTTAGGCCACCACTCTTTGCTGCCGGTACCTGCACCCGCGCTGTGATCGACGCCGCCCTGGTGGAACGGACATTTGCCGGCGGATGCCGCGTTATTGGTCTCGTCTGACGTGCTCATCGCTATGCTCCCTTTACAGTGTTACCGTTACGATATACACCACTAGCGATAAGAGATAGTTGAATTAATCCACAGATTCGATAGCTAATACCTTTTAACTCTCTGTTCGATTAAAAAGCCCTCGTTTTATGAGGGCTTTTTACTTTACAGCGCCGGGCGAACACCGAGCGTATGGCAAATGGCATAGCTCATTTCCGCGCGGTTCAGGGTGTAGAAATGGAAATCTTTCACCCCTTCGCGACTTAAAATCTTCACCATATCCATCGCGATATTGGCCCCCACCAGCTTGCGGGTTTCCGGGTCGTCGTCCAGTCCTTCGTACATTTTGGACATCCACAGCGGAATGCGCACGTTGGTCATATCCGCGAATTTCTTCGCCTGTTTGAAGTTCGAGACCGGCAGAATGCCAGGGATGATTTCGACATCAATACCCGCCGAGACGCAGCGGTCGCGAAAGCGCAGGTAGCTTTCCACGTCAAAGAAAAACTGCGTAATCGCGCGGTTAGCACCGGCCTCCACTTTACGCTTGAGGTTGAGCAGATCCGCCTGGGCGCTTTTGGCTTCCGGGTGAACTTCAGGGTAGGCGGCCACGGAGATATCAAAGTCGGCAACGTCTTTCAGCAGCCCGACCAGATCGGCGGCAAACATCTCCGGCTTGCCGCTGCCTGGCGGGAGGTCGCCGCGCAGGGCCACAATGTGGCGAATGCCGTTATTCCAGTAGTCCTGGGCAATGGCGCGCAGTTCATCACGGGTGGCGTCGATACAGGTCAGGTGCGGCGCCGCTTCCAGACCGGTTCGGTCTTTAATGCCCTTAATGATGCTGTGCGTGCGGTCACGCTCACCGGAGTTGGCGCCGTAGGTCACGGAGACGAACTTCGGCTTCAGGCTGCTCAGGCGATCGATAGAGCTCCACAGGGTTTGCTCCATTTCACTGGTGCGCGGCGGGAAAAATTCAAAAGAGACGTTAATCTGGCCGTTTACTTCGGCCAGGCTCTGATTCAGTGCTTCCCGCTGGTTGGCGTGAAAAAAGCTCATACCTTACCTCTATCTTTCGCGTGTCGATGTTTGTTGTGTTGTGAACTTCTATACGTTTAGACGTCCAGATGTAAAAATGACGGAAAAGCGGGATGACGTCAACAGAAATAATCAACAATAACGGTGAGGTTTGTTCAGGCAAGATGAAGGGCGTTCATGATGGGGGTGAGTGCGGTCTGCTGCCCTCACCCTAACCCTCTCCCACGGGGAGAGGGAACAAGCGAAATTACAGCAGCTTAGCCAGACGATTAATGTCAGACTGAATGGCTCCGGCGGTGACATCGCGTCCCGCGCCCGGGCCACGGATCACCAGCGGGTTATCGCGATACCAGCGGCTTTCGATGGCGAAGACGTTATCGCACGGCAGGAGCGCCGCCAGCGGATGTTCAGGACGCACCGCCTCCACGCCCACGCGCGCTTTACCGTTCGCCTCGAAGCGCGCCACGTAACGCAGCACCAGGCCCATCTCGTTAGCCGCTTCCAGACGTTGCACCATCTGCTCGTTCAGCTCGTCGCCGTTCTCGAAGAAGTGATCGACGGACCCTTCCTCGCAGCCCGCAGGCACCAGCGACTCAACGCGTACCTGACCCGGCTCAATGTCGTAGCCGGCTTCACGCGCCAGGATCACCAGCTTACGCATCACATCTTTACCGGCAAGGTCAACGCGGGGATCCGGCTCGGTTAAGCCCTGCTGCCACGCCTGATCCACCAGGTCGGTGAACGGAACGGTGCCATCAAACTGCAAAAACAGCCAGGAGAGCGTGCCGGAGAAGATCCCGCTCAGCGCCAGAATGCTGTCGCCGCTTTCAATCAGGTCGCGCACGGTATGGTTCACTGGCAGGCCCGCGCCAACGGTGGCGTTATACAGCCAGTGACGGCCCGTTTTTTCGAATGCGTCATGGATCTGACGGTATTTATCAGTGCTGCTCGCGCCCGCCAGTTTGTTGGCGCTGATGACGTGGAAACCGTGGCTGGCGAAATCCAGATACTGATCGGCCAGCTGTTCGCTGGCGGTCACATCCAGCACCACCAGATCGTCGTACGGGTGCGCGCGCATCCACAGGAACAGCGACTCTTCATCCTGCTCAACCGCTTCATCGTTAAAGAAGGCCAGCGCCCGGCTGGCGTCCAGCCCTTCGTAGTTCAGCAGGCTGCGGCGGCTGTCCACCACCCCTGCCAGAATAAATTCAAACCCGGTACGCGCCGAAAGCGTTACCTGCTCGCGGGCGAACAGTTCCAGCCAGCGGGAACCGATGTTCCCTTTCCCGAACAGTACCAGGCCGATGCGTTTTTCCGCGCGGAACAGGGAGGTGTGCAGACCCTGAATCAGGCTTTCGGTTGGCCCTTTACGCAGCACGGCAACCAGACTGATGCCCTCTTCCGACTGCCAAGTGAACTCCACCGGCTGACCTTTCAGTTGCTGCCAGAAGCGGTGGCAGTGGAGCGGGTTACGGGTGACGCCCGCGCCCACCATCGCCACCAGCGCCAGCCCCTGACGCAGGCGAAGCTCGCCCGGCAGGCCCGCTTCATCCAGAATTTTCAGGGCGCTGTCCACCACTTCAGCGGTATAGCAGAACTGCAACAGCTGACGATCGTTATGTACGCCAACGGCCAGCGGACGCACCTGGGCACGTTTCAGGATGGTGTCGATATCTTTGTGTGCCAGTTTGAAATCCTGGCCCGCAGGCACCTGGAACTCAATCAGGCAGATGTCATCATGGCTGGTGACAATGCGCGCGCCCGTACCGGATGCCAGCACGCGTTCAATGCGGGTGGAACCCTGATCCGGCGTGTAGCTACAGCGTAGTTGCAGGTCGATATCGCTGCCGGAAACCGGCTGTAGCGTGCGCGCGTGCAGCACCGGGGCCGCCAGACGCGCCAGTTCGCTCGCTTCGTCGAGACGCAGCAGCGGCAGCAGGCAGGCATCTTTTACTTTGCGCGGGTCCGCGCTGTAGACACCGGCCACGTCGCTCCAGATGGTGACGCGGGACACGCCCGCCAGGGCGCCAATCTGCGTTGCCGAGTAGTCAGAGCCGTTGCGGCCCAGCAGAACGGTTTCGCCAGCATTGCTGCGGCTGATAAAACCGGTGACGACAATACGTTTACCAGGATGTTGCACCAGCAGCTGTTGCAGCAGCGGGTAAGACAACCCTTCGTCCACCTGCGGCTGTGCGGCACGTTCGGCACGCAGGAAATCACGCGCGTCGAGCCAGGCGGCTTCCACACCAAGATGTTGCAGCACGGCGGCCATCAGGCGCGCAGACCACACTTCACCGTGGCCAACCACTTCCGCATACACTGCATCGGTAATGCCGCTGTCCAGCAGAGCGGCCAGACGCTCAAGGTCGTGCGTAAAAGCGCTAATCAGCCCGTCCGCCACGTCCGCAGGCAGCAAACCGGCAATCAGTTCACTCTGGTAACGACGTAAGGACTGTTGCACCTGATGCGCAGAGAGGCGATCGGTCTGGCTCAGTTTCAGCCAGCTAATCAACTGGTTGGTGGTGCTGCCCGCCGCAGAGACAACCATCATGTCCCCCGGCTGTGAATACTCGGTCATGATCCCTGCGACACGCAGGTAACATTTCACATCAGCAAGACTACTACCACCAAACTTGTGCAGCTGACGACCCTTCGTCCCTGCCTGCGCTATCACACTCATGATTACCCCTTGGCTGCAACCCGGAAGCCATTTTCCAGATCGGCAATTAAATCTTCAGAATCTTCAATACCGGTCGAGATACGCAGCAGCGTCTCGGAAATCCCGGCGGCGGCACGTGCTTCGGGTGCCATACCTGCGTGCGTCATGGTTGCGGCGTGGGAGATCAAGCTTTCTACTCCCCCTAAGGATTCCGCCAGCGTAAACAATGACAACCCGCTCAGGAAGCGACGCAGCGTTTGCTCGTCACCGTCCAGTTCAAAACTTAACATCGCGCCAAATCCTTTCTGTTGGCGCGCGGCAATCTCGTGCCCCTGATTTTCCGGCAGCGACGGGTGATAAAGCTTCTTCACCAGCGGCTGGGTTTTCAGGAAATCCACGATCGCCTGGGCATTACGCTGCGCCACGTCCATACGCGGCGACAGCGTACGGATGCCGCGCAACAGCAAATAGCTGTCGAACGCGCCCGCGGTGACGCCAATGTTATTGGCCCACCATGCCAGTTCGGTGACTACCTCAGGATCTTTGGCAATCACCACACCTGCTACTACGTCAGAATGGCCGTTCAGATATTTAGTGCATGAATGCAACACCAGATCGGCACCCAGTGCCAGTGGGTTCTGAAGGGCCGGACTGAGGAACGTATTATCCACTACACTTATCGCTCCCGCATCCCTTGCGAGCTGACAAATTTTCGCAATATCGACTACGCGCAACAATGGATTGCTTGGACTTTCCACCAGCACCAGCTTCGGCTGCTCGGCAAGCGCCTGTTTCAGCGCCTGTTCGTCGTTTTGATCGACAAACAGCACACGGTAGCAGCCACGTTTCGCCAGGCTATCAAACAGACGATAGCTGCCGCCATAACAGTCGTGCGGCGCCACCAGCAGATCGCCAGGTTTCAGGAACACCGTAGTCACCAGGTGAATGGCAGACATGCCGGTATTGGTTAATACCGCACCCGCGCCGCCTTCCAGTTCCGCCAGCGCGCGCTGCGTGACGTCACGCGTAGGATTGCCGCGACGCGAGTAGTCATGCGCGCGGGGTTCATTAAATCCGGTGAAATTATAGGTGCTGGAGAGATGAATTGGCGGGACAACGCAGCCGTACTGCTCGTCATCATTCAATCCGCTACGCACTGCGATGGTGGCCTGTTTACGCGTCATGGTGAGGCTTCCTGGCGAATGAGGTGAAAAGTCAGGCACCAGAGTAAACATTGAAAGTATGGACGTCAATACATCTGGACATCTAAACTTCTTTGCGTATAGATTGAGCAATGTGCAAATAGCCGTTAAAATTATATGCTTTAGGACACGCTACAGCGGCAATATCCGTGCCTCGGTATCGTCTCTACGGTAAACTACGCAAGATTACGGTTCAAAACTGATGGTTACCGGTTTTGCACCTTTAGATTAATGACTGAGAGGATTAAAGGTATCTCATGGCTGAATGGAGCGGCGAATATATCAGCCCATACGCTGAGCACGGTAAGAAGAGTGAGCAAGTCAAGAAAATCACGGTGTCCATTCCTCTGAAGGTGTTGAAGATCCTCACCGATGAACGTACGCGTCGTCAGGTGAACAACCTGCGTCACGCCACCAACAGCGAACTGCTGTGCGAAGCGTTCCTGCATGCGTTTACCGGCCAACCGTTGCCGAACGATGACGATCTGCGCAAAGAGCGCAGTGACGAAATTCCAGAAGAGGCGAAGGTGATCATGCGTGAACTGGGTATCGACCCGGATACGTGGGAATACTGATAAGCGGATACAAAAAAGGCACCTTGCGGTGCCTTTTTTTCGGGAAACTTATTTAGCGCCCGGGATGCTGAAACGCTTGTTGAAGCGGTCAACACGGCCACCGGTTGCAACATCACGCTGCTTACCAGTGTAGAACGGGTGGCATTTGCCGCACACGTCCAGGTTCAGATCGTGACCCACGGTAGAGCGGATCTGGATAGAGTTACCGCAAGAGCAGTTTGCAGTAATCATTTCGTATTTCGGGTGAATATCTTTTTTCATGGGAGAACCTCAGTTAAGGCCGCGTCGCTCTTCCAGCCCTAACGCCAGACACCACGCGATGTTGAATGTAAGTTCTTTGGCGTAAAATACACCAAAGGCGGCGAATCATACAGAATTTGACCAACGTATGCAAACTGATCCGCACGCCGCTTTCACTAATGTGTATACTAACGCGCCACTTTTCAAGTCAGGAAGATTCGATGCCCGTCGCTCACGTTGCCCTGCCCGTTCCGCTTCCCCGCACCTTTGACTACCTGCTGCCCGACAGCATGAGCGCCAAAGCGGGCTGTCGCGTGACCGTGCCGTTTGGCAAACAGCAGCGCGTGGGGATCGTGGTGTCCGTCAGCGAACACAGCGAACTGCCGCTTAACGAGCTGAAATCGGTTGTTGAGGTGCTGGACAGCGAGCCGGTTTACTCCACCAGCACCTGGCGACTGCTGCTGTGGGCGGCAGATTATTATCATCATCCGATTGGCGACGTGCTGTTCCATGCCCTGCCCATTATGCTGCGCCAGGGCAAGAGCGCCAGCCACGCGCCAATGTGGTACTGGTTTGCCACCGAGCAGGGCCAGGCGGTGGACATTAACAGCCTGAAGCGCTCGCAGAAACAGCAGCAGGCGCTGGCCGCGCTGCGCCAGGGAAAAATCTGGCGCCATCAGGTCGACGAGCTTGAGGTAAGCGAAACCGCGTTGCAGGCATTAAGGAAGAAAGGGCTGAGCGAGCTGGCCAGTGAAGCACCTGCCCTTCACGACTGGCGCGACGGCTTTTCCGTCTCGGGCGATCGCCTGCGTCTGAATACCGAGCAGGCCACCGCCGTGGGCGCGATTCACAGCGCCGCCGATCGTTTTTCCGCCTGGCTGCTGGCGGGCGTCACCGGCTCCGGTAAAACCGAAGTATATCTGAGCGTGCTGGAAAACGTGCTCGCGCAGGGCAAACAGGCGCTGGTGATGGTGCCGGAAATCGGCCTGACGCCGCAAACCATCGCGCGTTTCCGTGAACGCTTTAATGCGCCCGTTGAGGTTCTGCACTCCGGCCTGAACGACAGCGAGCGCCTCAGCGCCTGGCTGAAAGCGAAAAACGGCGAAGCAGCAATTGTGATCGGCACCCGTTCATCGCTGTTTACGCCCTTTAAAAATCTCGGCGTTATCGTAATCGATGAAGAGCATGACAGCTCCTATAAACAGCAGGAAGGCTGGCGCTATCACGCCCGCGACTTAGCCGTGTACCGCGCCCACAGCGAGCAAATCCCCATTATTCTCGGGTCCGCCACCCCCGCGCTTGAAACGCTGCACAACGTTCGCCAGCGTAAATACCACATGCTGCGCCTGACGCGCCGTGCGGGGAATGCCCGCCCGGCCATTCAGCATGTGCTGGATTTGAAAGGCCAGCAGGTGCAGGCCGGGTTAGCGCCTGCGCTGATTAGCCGCATGCGCCAGCATTTGCAGGCGGGCAACCAGGTGATCCTGTTCCTGAACCGCCGCGGCTTCGCGCCTGCGCTGCTGTGCCACGACTGCGGCTGGATCGCGGAGTGCCCGCGCTGCGATCACTACTACACCTTCCACCAGGCTCAGCGCCATTTACGCTGCCACCACTGCGACAGCCAGCGTCCGGTCCCCCGTCAATGCCCGTCCTGCGGCTCAACGCACATCGTGCCGGTCGGTCTGGGAACGGAACAGCTTGAACAGGCGCTCGCGCCCTTCTTCCCGGACGTACCCATCTCCCGTATCGACAGGGATACCACCAGCCGTAAAGGGGCGCTGGAGCAGCAACTGGCGGAAGTGCATCGCGGCGGCGCGCGCATCCTGATTGGTACTCAGATGCTGGCGAAAGGGCACCACTTCCCGGACGTGACGCTGGTCGCCCTGCTGGACGTCGACGGCGCGCTGTTCTCCGCGGATTTTCGCTCCGCCGAGCGTTTCGCCCAGCTTTATACCCAGGTTGCCGGTCGCGCTGGTCGAGCGGGTAAGCAGGGCGAGGTGGTGCTGCAAACGCACCACCCTGAACATCCGCTGCTGCAAACTCTGCTGCACAAAGGCTATGACGCCTTCGCGGACCAGGCGCTGGCCGAACGTCAGACGATGCAGCTTCCCCCATGGACCAGCCACGTTATCATCCGTGCGGAAGATCATAATAACCAGCAGGCTCCGCTGTTCCTGCAACAGCTGAGAAACCTCCTGCAAGCCAGCCCGCTGGTGGATAATCAGCTGTGGATTTTAGGCCCGGTACCCGCGCTCGCCCCGAAACGCGGCGGCCGTTTCCGCTGGCAACTGTTACTTCAGCACCCCTCGCGTATCCGTTTACAGCAGATCGTCAGCGGCACGCTGGCGCTGATCAATACCCTACCGGAAGCGCGAAAAGTGAAGTGGGTTCTTGACGTCGATCCGATTGAAGGCTGAAGACGGATCGAAAAATTTAATGCGCCTCACACTTTTTATGAAAATTCTGTAACCGATTCCATTAACTATCTGTAAAAATGGTGCTGTCCGCAGTTCGGTGTTCAGGCGAGGAGAAGACGTTGAAGTCCAGGAAAGAGGTTGCCTCGGCGACCATGAAAGACGTTGCCGAGAAAGCACAAGTCTCAACAGCAACCGTGTCCCGCGCATTGATGAACCCTGACAAAGTCTCCCAGGCGACCCGAAACCGGGTTGAAAAGGCGGCGCTTGAGGTCGGTTATTTCCCGCAAGCCATGGGGCGCAACGTTAAACGCAACGAATCCCGCACCATCCTGGTGATCGTGCCGGATATCTGCGATCCCTTCTTCAGCGAAATCATCCGCGGCATTGAGGTCACGGCCGCCGCCCAAGGCTATCTGGTGCTGATTGGCGATTGTGCTCACCAGAACCAGCAGGAAAAAACGTTCATCGACCTGATCATCACCAAGCAGATTGATGGCATGCTGCTGCTTGGCTCACGCCTGCCGTTTGATGCCAGCATTGAAGAACAGCGCAATTTACCGCCGATGGTCATGGCGAACGAATTCGCGCCGGAGCTGGAGCTGCCAACCGTTCATATCGATAACCTCACCGCCGCATTCAACGCCGTGAACTATCTTCAGGAACTGGGGCATAAGCGTATCGGCTGTATCGCCGGACCAGAAGAGATGCCGCTGTGTCATTACCGCTTGCAGGGCTACGTTCAGGCGCTGCGCCGTACCGGGGCTATCGTCGATCCGCACTACATTGCGCGCGGTGATTTCACCTTTGAAGCGGGCGGGCAGGCGCTGGAAAAATTGCTGTCCTTGCCAGAACCGCCCACCGCGGTCTTCTGCCACAGCGACGTGATGGCGCTGGGGGCGTTATCCTACGCCAAACGTCACGGCCTGCGCGTGCCGCAGGACCTGTCGATAATCGGTTTTGATAATATTTCACTTTCGGAGTTTTGCGATCCGCCGCTTTCGACCGTTGCACAGCCGCGGTATGACATCGGCCGTGAAGCGATGCTGCTTTTGCTGGATCAGCTGCACGGTCAATCAGTTAGCAGTGGGTCACGACTACTGGATTGTGAGCTGATTGTGCGCGGCTCTACCCAGGCATTAACTTAAAGTAAATACCTTTCGACACCCTTATCTGGTCAAAGCCCCGTCGCTTAAGTAACATGGCGGGCTGACGAACGAATAAATACAGCGAAACGATAGTGGCACAACGAGATTATGTACGTCGCGGCCAGCCGGCACCTTCGCGACGCAAAAAGAGTAGTTCAAAAAGCAAGCAACGCAGCCTGTCTGCTGTCTCCCCAGCTATGGTCGCCATTGCTGCGGCTGTGCTGGTGGCCTTTATTGGCGGCCTCTACTTCATTACGCATCATAAAAAAGAAGAGTCTGAAGCCCTTCAGGGTAACAAGGTCGTTGGCAACGGCCTGCCGCCGAAGCCTGAAGAGCGCTGGCGCTACATTAAAGAGCTGGAAAGCCGCCAGCCTGGCGTACGTGCGCCTACCGAGCCTTCTGCCGGGGGTGAAGTAAAGAATGCCGATCAGCTGACGGACGAACAGCGTCAATTGCTCGCTCAGATGCAGGCGGACATGCGCCAGCAGCCTACGCAGCTGAACGAAGTACCGTGGAACGAACAAACCCCGGCGCAGCGTCAGCAAACGTTGCAGCGCCAGCGTCAGGCTCAGCAGCAAACGCAACAGCAGCAGTGGACGCAGACGCAGCCGGTACAGCAGCCGCGTTCACAACCGCAGCAGCAGACGCGTACCGTACAAACTCAGCCTGTCCAGCAGCAACCGAAGGCGCAGCCGCAGAAGCAAACGGCACAGCCGTATCAGGATCTGTTGCAGACGCCTGCGCATACCACTGCGCAACAGCCAAAAACGCAGCAGGCTGCGCCGGTCACCAAAGAGACCGAGGCACCGAAGCAGACGGCTGAGAAAAAAGATGAACGCCGCTGGATGGTTCAGTGCGGTTCGTTTAAAGGCGCCGAACAGGCAGAAACGGTGCGTGCTCAGCTGGCATTTGAAGGATTTGACTCTCGCATTACCACCAACAACGGCTGGAATCGCGTAGTGATTGGACCGGTCAAAGGCAAAGAAAACGCAGACGGCACCATTTCCCGTTTGAAAGTGGCTGGCCACACAAACTGCATTCGACTCGCCTCCGGGGGTTGAAACCCCCAAAATCCCCCCCATCTATCATTTAATTCAGCCCTGAGCACAGGCTCAGGGCTTCTGTTTCCCGAATCTGTAACCAGGGGGTCTGCTCGTGACAACAATAGTAAGTGTACGCCGTAACGGCCAGGTGGTAATTGCCGGTGATGGCCAGGCCACGCTGGGTAATACCGTCATGAAAGGCAACGTGAAGAAAGTACGTCGTCTTTATAACGACAAAGTGATCGCCGGTTTCGCAGGCGGCACGGCTGATGCCTTCACGCTGTTTGAACTGTTTGAACGCAAACTGGAAATGCATCAGGGTCATCTGGTGAAAGCCGCCGTTGAGCTGGCAAAAGACTGGCGTACCGACCGCATGCTGCGCAAGCTCGAAGCGCTGCTGGCCGTGGCTGACGAAAACGCCTCGCTGATCATCACCGGTAACGGCGACGTGGTTCAGCCTGAAAACGACCTGATTGCCATCGGCTCTGGCGGCCCGTACGCCCAGGCCGCAGCCCGTGCGCTGTTGGAAAATACCGACATGAACGCGCGCGATATCGCGGTGAAAGCGTTGGATATTGCAGGTGATATCTGCATCTATACCAACCACAATCACACCATCGAAGAATTACCGTCTAAAGCGTAAGGATCGCCCATGTCTGAAATGACCCCACGCGAAATTGTCAGCGAACTGAACAAGCACATTATCGGCCAGGACGACGCCAAGCGCTCCGTGGCTATCGCACTGCGTAACCGCTGGCGTCGCATGCAGCTCGACGAAGAGCTTCGCCACGAAGTGACACCCAAAAATATTCTGATGATCGGCCCGACCGGTGTGGGTAAAACCGAAATCGCCCGTCGTCTGGCCAAACTGGCTAACGCGCCGTTCATCAAAGTTGAAGCCACCAAGTTCACCGAAGTGGGCTATGTGGGTAAAGAAGTGGACTCCATCATCCGCGACCTGACCGACTCGGCGATTAAGATGGTGCGTGTCCAGGCAATTGAGAAAAACCGCTATCGCGCCGAAGAGATGGCCGAAGAGCGTATTCTCGACGTGCTGATCCCACCGGCAAAAAACAACTGGGGACAGGCTGAACAGCAGCCTGAACCTTCTGCTGCGCGTCAGGCATTCCGCAAAAAACTGCGCGAAGGCGAGCTGGACGACAAAGAGATTGAGATCGATCTCGCTGCCGCGCCAATGGGCGTGGAAATTATGGCACCTCCGGGCATGGAAGAGATGACCAGCCAGTTGCAGTCCATGTTCCAGAACCTGGGCGGGCAGAAGCAGAAAGCGCGTAAGCTGAAAATCAAAGACGCGATGAAGCTGCTGATTGAAGAAGAAGCCGCGAAGCTGGTTAACCCGGAAGAGCTGAAACAGGATGCTATCGACGCGGTTGAGCAGCACGGTATCGTGTTTATCGACGAAATCGACAAGATCTGTAAGCGCGGCAACGCGTCCGGCCCGGATGTCTCACGCGAAGGCGTTCAGCGCGACCTGCTGCCGCTGGTGGAAGGTTGCACCGTCTCCACCAAGCACGGCATGGTTAAAACTGACCACATTCTGTTTATCGCCTCCGGTGCGTTCCAGATTGCCAGCCCGTCTGACCTGATCCCGGAACTTCAGGGACGTCTGCCAATCCGCGTCGAGTTACAGGCGCTGACCACCGAAGATTTCGAACGTATCCTGACTGAGCCAAACGCTTCTGTGACCGTACAGTACAAAGCGCTGATGGCGACCGAAGGCGTGAACATTGAATTTACCGATGACGGTATCAAGCGCATCGCCCAGGCCGCGTGGCAGGTCAACGAAACCACCGAAAACATCGGTGCGCGTCGTCTGCACACCGTGCTGGAACGCCTGATGGAAGACATCTCTTATGATGCGAGCGACCTTAACGGTCAAAGCATTACCATTGACGCAGACTATGTGGGCAAACACCTGGATGCGTTAGTGGCAGATGAAGATCTGAGCCGTTTTATTCTATAATCGCGTTCAATGCATTTTCATCACTGTTGATGGGGGCTATGGCCCCCATTTTTATTGGCTAAATAACTATGACTGATATCAGCCGTACACAGGCGTGGCTCGAAAGTCTGCGTCCTAAAACGCTTCCTCTGGCTTTTGCCGCCATTATCGTCGGTACCACGCTTGCCTGGTGGCAGGGTCATTTCGATCCGCTGGTAGCAGGTCTGGCGCTTGTCACCGCCGGGCTGCTGCAAATCCTCTCTAATCTCGCCAATGATTACGGCGATGCGGTAAAAGGCAGCGACAAGCCTGACCGCATCGGGCCGCTGCGCGGCATGCAAAAAGGGGTGATTACCCAGGCACAGATGAAGCGGGCGCTGATTATCACCGTGGTGTTGATTTGCCTGTCCGGGCTGGCGCTGGTGACGGTCGCCTCGAAAACCACCAGTGATTTCATTGGCTTCCTGGTGCTGGGCTTGCTCGCCATTATTGCAGCCATTACCTATACCGTCGGGACGCGTCCTTACGGGTATATTGGTCTGGGCGACATCTCCGTGCTGGTGTTCTTCGGCTGGCTGAGCGTGATGGGAAGCTGGTACTTACAGGCGCACACGGTGATCCCTGCCCTGTTCCTGCCGGCGACCGCCTGTGGTCTGCTGGCGACGGCGGTGCTGAATATCAATAATCTGCGCGACATCGATAGCGACCGCGAGAACGGTAAAAACACGCTGGCCGTGCGTCTGGGTCCGGTGAATGCACGCCGCTATCACGCCTGCCTGCTCATCGGCGCGCTGGTCTGCCTGGCGCTGTTCAATCTGATTTCGCTGCACAGCCTCTGGGGCTGGCTGTTTGTGCTCGCCGCACCGCTGCTGATTAAGCAGGCCCGCTACGTTATGCGTGAACTCAGCCCGGCCGCCATGCCACCGATGCTGGAACGTACGGTAAAAGGCGCGCTGTTGACTAACCTGCTGTTCGTCATCGGGATTGTCTTAAGCCAGACGCTGAGTTAGCTGACAAATATCAATTAACAATTGATGATTTTGCCAACAACGCATTTCGCACGATATACTGAACACATTCGCAGCAACAGAGCGTTAAACCTATGAAATACGATACCTCCGAGCTTTGTGACATCTACCAGGAAGATGTCAACGTCGTTGAACCCCTGTTCTCCAACTTTGGTGGACGGTCGTCGTTTGGCGGACAAATCATCACGGTGAAATGTTTCGAGGACAACGGGTTGCTGTACGATCTGCTCGAAGAGAACGGCCGTGGCCGCGTTCTGGTGGTCGACGGCGGCGGTTCCGTGCGCCGTGCATTGATTGATGCTGAACTGGCGGGAATTGCCGTCCAGAACGAGTGGGAAGGCATTGTGGTGTACGGTTCCGTGCGTCAGGTGGACGATCTCGAAGACCTGGATATCGGGATTCAGGCCATCGCGGCCATACCGGTAGGCGCAGCGGGCGACGGCATCGGCGAAAGCGACGTGCGCGTCAATTTCGGCGGCGTGACTTTCTTCTCGGGTGACCACCTTTATGCTGACAATACCGGCATTATCCTTTCTGAGGATGCGCTGGATATTGAGTAGTTAATCGGTAAGCGAGATGCATAAAAAAACCGCCAACAGCAATGTGGCGGTTTTTTTGTCCCTCGGGATTCGCGGTCCGTTGGGTGATATTGCAACCTTTAACCAGGATTTTTATCTTACCCTGGTTCATTCCTCAGGTAACCCCTGTCGACCCTTTATAAATTCCTAATTATGTGTGGAAACCTTAACTCCGCAGCTGTTGCTCATTATGATGCTGTGTCCCTTTCCGCCATCTCGCAAATGGGCATCGGTCCAGGGGAAGGTGTATTCACAACCGTAAAGCAACCTTTAACCGGGCTTGTGTCCACCGACTTATCACCGATGGTGAACGGTGGAGCGGTAAGCAGCAGGGACCGCATAATGAAACGCTATTTATGTATCGCGTTCATTGTCGCCAGCGTACTCGTTGTAAAGAGCGATGAACCTGTTGGGTTTGTTGCTTTTGCTACGACAGCGCAGGACAAGTAGCGTTAAGGCCGCCCAGGGCGGCCTTTTTTATGGTTTGATATCGGTTAGCGGAAACCATAAAAAAGCCGGGTGGCGGCTTCGCCTTACCCGGCCTGTTCAATGCATTCCCTAAGGAAATCAAACTTCTTCCATACGTCCCAGCAGCGCCTGCAAGCGTTCCTGCCAGCCGTTCTGCTGTTCGCGCAGCTGGTTGTTTTCGCGCTCCAGTTCTTCACGGCTGTGTTGAGCATTCTGAACTTCCTGTGACAGGGAGTTGTTCTTCTCTTTCAGCTCTTCAATTTCCATTTGCAGCAGCGTGATGGTGTCAATCGCCTGCTGTACTTTCGATTCCAGTTTCTCAAACACTTCTAAAGACATGATCCTACCTCTCCTGAATTGCAAGGCGACGCTTTAACGTAAACGCGCACAACATATGTTCCGATTGTATGGAGCGCCGTCGCCCCTGTCCAGCGGCATGCCACGCAGATCGCGGTTTGCAACACTTTTCGGCCTCGTCCTGGTGCGTTCGCCGCATATACCCCTAAGTTGTTAACCCATAAGTTAAAGAAATGATTCAGCCCATAATCATTATCTGATGCAAAAACGCGCTTTATGGCGCGAAAACGCTCATTTTATTGACGCAGACCACACATTTAGATTTCGATATTTCTCGTTTGTGCTCGTTAACGATAAATTAACACTATGTCTACAGGGCATCGTGACTGTCACGGGCGGTCACGCAAACAATAAACATTACTCTTTTGCAGGATTCCGATTATGAGTCAGACATCAACCTTAAAAGGCCAGTGTATTGCCGAGTTCCTGGGTACCGGGTTGTTGATATTCTTCGGAGTAGGCTGTGTCGCAGCACTGAAAGTGGCGGGTGCCAGTTTTGGTCAGTGGGAAATCAGTATTATCTGGGGTCTGGGCGTGGCGATGGCCATCTACCTGACCGCAGGGGTTTCCGGTGCACATCTTAACCCGGCGGTGACCATCGCGTTGTGGCTATTCGCGTGTTTTGACGGACGCAAAGTTGTTCCTTTTATCATTTCGCAATTTGCCGGCGCCTTTTGCGCAGCGGCGTTAGTTTACGGGCTTTATTACAATCTTTTCATCGACTTCGAACAGACGCATCATATGGTGCGTGGCAGTGTCGAAAGTCTGGATCTGGCAGGCATTTTCTCAACGTATCCGAATCCGCATATCAATTTTGTGCAGGCGTTCGCGGTTGAGATGGTGATTACCGCTATTCTGATGGGCGTCATCATGGCGCTGGGCGACGATGGAAACGGCATTCCGCGCGGCCCGCTGGCGCCACTTTTGATTGGCCTTCTGATTGCGGTAATTGGCGCATCCATGGGTCCGCTGACCGGCTTTGCGATGAATCCGGCGCGTGACCTGGGTCCAAAAACCTTCGCCTTCTTTGCGGGATGGGGCGATGTCGCCTTCACGGGCGGCAAAGACATTCCTTACTTCCTGGTTCCGCTGTTCGGGCCAATCGTAGGGGCGGCGCTGGGCGCATTCGGCTATCGCAAATTAATTGGTCGCCACTTACCGTGCGACACCTGTGTGGAAGAGGAGAAAGAGACGGCTTCCACCACACAACAAAAAGCTTCGCTGTAATCTGACTACGGGACACATACCATGACCGAAAAAAAATATATCGTTGCGCTCGACCAGGGCACCACCAGCTCCCGCGCTGTCGTAATGGATCATGACGCGAACATTGTCAGCGTGTCTCAACGCGAATTTGAGCAAATTTATCCGCGTCCAGGCTGGGTAGAACACGACCCGATGGAGATCTGGGCGTCGCAAAGCTCCACGCTGGTGGAAGTGCTGGCGAAAGCCGACATCAGTTCTGACCAGATTGCCGCTATCGGTATCACCAACCAGCGTGAAACGACTGTGGTCTGGGAGCGAGAAACCGGTAAGCCCATCTACAACGCCATTGTCTGGCAGTGCCGTCGTACGTCAGAGATCTGCGAACAGCTGAAGCGCGAAGGAATGGAAGAGTACGTGCGCAGCGCCACCGGCCTGGTGGTTGACCCCTATTTCTCCGGCACCAAAGTGAAGTGGATCCTCGACCACGTGGAAGGTTCACGCGAGCGCGCACGACGTGGCGAGCTACTGTTCGGCACCGTCGATACCTGGCTTATCTGGAAGATGACTCAGGGACGCGTTCACGTTACCGACTACACCAACGCCTCGCGCACCATGCTGTTCAACATCAACACCCTTGAGTGGGATGACAAGATGCTGGACGCGCTGGACATTCCGCGCGCGATGCTGCCAGAAGTCCGTAAGTCTTCAGAAGTGTATGGCCAGACCAACATTGGCGGTAAAGGTGGCACCCGTATTCCTATCGCCGGTATCGCCGGTGACCAGCAGGCGGCCCTGTTCGGCCAGCTGTGCGTCAAGGAAGGGATGGCGAAGAACACCTACGGCACCGGTTGTTTTATGCTGATGAACACCGGCGAGAAAGCGGTGAAATCAGAAAACGGTCTGCTGACCACCATCGCCTGCGGCCCGCGCGGCGAAGTGAACTATGCCCTGGAAGGCGCGGTATTCATGGCGGGTGCCTCCATTCAGTGGCTGCGCGACGAGATGAAGCTGATCAGCGATGCGTTTGACTCCGAATACTTCGCGACCAAAGTGAAAGACACCAACGGCGTGTACGTGGTGCCAGCGTTCACCGGTCTGGGCGCACCGTACTGGGATCCGTATGCCCGCGGCGCGATTTTCGGCCTGACGCGCGGCGTGAACTCAAACCACATCATTCGCGCGACGCTGGAATCCATCGCCTACCAGACGCGCGACGTGCTGGAAGCGATGCAGGCTGACTCCGGCATTCGTCTGCACGCCCTGCGCGTGGACGGCGGTGCGGTAGCCAACAACTTCCTGATGCAGTTCCAGTCCGACATTCTGGGCACCCGCGTTGAACGTCCTGAGGTGCGAGAAGTGACGGCGCTGGGCGCGGCGTATCTGGCAGGTCTGGCGGTTGGCTTCTGGCAAAACCTCGACGAGCTTCAGGAAAAAGCGGTTATCGAACGCGAATTCCGTCCTGGCATCGAAACCACCGAGCGCAACTACCGCTATAGCGGCTGGAAGAAAGCGGTGAAACGTGCCCTGGCGTGGGAAGAGCACGACGAGTAAACCTATATTCCCTCTCCCCTGGGAGAGGGTTAGGGTGAGGGGCTCCGACCGCACCGGTCCCTTCGCCCCTCCCCACTCTGTGATAAACTTCGTGCAATTCCTTTTGATTGTACGAGTACCTCATGAAACGTGAACTTGCTATCGAGTTTTCCCGCGTCACCGAAGCTGCCGCCCTCGCAGGCTACAAGTGGCTGGGCCGTGGCGACAAAAATACCGCAGACGGCGCTGCCGTCCACGCCATGCGCATTGTGCTTAATCAGGTCAATATCGATGGCACTATCGTCATTGGCGAAGGCGAAATCGACGAAGCCCCGATGCTCTACATCGGTGAAAAAGTCGGGACGGGCAAAGGTGATGCGGTGGATATCGCGGTCGACCCGATCGAAGGCACGCGTATGACGGCGATGGGCCAGGCCAACGCGCTGGCGGTACTGGCGGTGGGCGATAAGGGCTGCTTCCTCAACGCCCCCGATATGTATATGGAAAAACTGATCGTCGGTCCTGGCGCTAAAGGCGCTATCGACCTTAGCCTGCCGCTGGACGCCAACCTGCGCAATATCGCTGCGGCGCTGGGTAAAGCGCTCAGCGAACTCACCGTGACCATTCTGGCGAAACCGCGCCACGACGCCACCATTGCGTACCTGCAAGCGCTCGGCGTACGCGTGTTTGCTATTCCGGATGGCGACGTTGCCGCCTCTATTCTGACCTGCATGCCTGACAGCGAAGTCGACGTGCTTTACGGCATCGGCGGCGCGCCGGAGGGTGTGGTCTCTGCGGCAGTGATCCGCGCGCTGGACGGCGATATGCAGGCGCGTTTGCTGCCACGCCATGAGGTCAAAGGCGACAGCGACGAGAACCTTCGCATTGGTGCAGACGAACTGGCGCGCTGCGCGGCGATGGGCATCGAGGCCAATAAAGTGCTCGCGCTGAACGAGATGGCCCGCAGCGATAACGTGGTCTTCTCCGCAACCGGCATCACCAAAGGCGATCTGCTGGACGGCATCACCCGCAAGGGCAACATGGCCACCACTGAAACCCTGCTGATCCGTGGTAAATCCCGCACCATTCGTCGCATTAAGTCCATTCATTATCTCGATCGTAAAGATCCGGACGTACAGACGCACATTCTGTAAAACCGTTTGATCGATAGAGCTTTCCGGCCCGAATGGGCTGGAAATGTTTCCCGCAAGTACGGAAGATAGAAGAGAGAAACAGCACAGGAGAAGATCATGGCGGACTGGGTAACAGGTAAAGTCACAAAGGTACAGTTCTGGACCGATGCGCTATTTAGCCTCACGCTGCACGCTCCCGTTCATCCGTTTACTGCCGGGCAGTTTGCCAAGCTCGGGTTGGATATCGACGGTGAACGCGTACAGCGCGCCTACTCTTACGTTAATGCGCCTGATAACCCGGACCTTGAGTTCTATCTGGTCACCGTCCCGGACGGTAAGCTCAGCCCGCGCCTCGCCGCGCTGAAACCGGGCGATGAAGTGCAGATTGTCTCCGACGCGGCGGGGTTCTTCGTGCTGGATGAAATCCCCGACTGTGACACGCTCTGGATGCTGGCGACCGGCACGGCCATTGGCCCGTATCTTTCCATTCTGCAATACGGCAAAGATCTGGAGCGCTTTAAAAATATCGTGCTGGTTCACGCCGCGCGCTACGCCGCAGACCTGAGCTATTTGCCGCAGATGCAGGCGCTGGAACAGCGATATGGCGGGAAGTTAAAAATTCAGACGGTGGTCAGCCGCGAAACCGCAGCCGGCTCGTTAACCGGTCGCGTTCCGGCGTTGATTGAAAGCGGCGCGCTGGAAGAAGCGGTGGGTTTACCGATGAATACCGAAACCAGCCATGTGATGCTGTGCGGTAATCCGCAGATGGTACGCGATACGCAGCAGTTGCTGAAGGATACCCGGCAGATGACGAAGCACCTTCGCCGCCGGCCGGGCCACATGACCGCCGAACACTACTGGTGATCAGCGGTACTTCACCTCAAGGGTATCTTTTCCATATTTGTTCTCGCTCTGGGTGCCGATAAACGCGCCCAGTTCGACAACCATCATTACAAAGATAACCGTCGGCAGCAGTCTGCCCACCACCCATGGGAGGATTGAGGGCAGCATTGACCAGTTCCCCGCCACCAGCATCCACGCCAGAATAATCAGGAAAGCCCATGCGCCGGAGCGGCCACGATCGTGCAGACGTTTCACCACTACGGCGGCGGTTGGCCACAGTAAACAGACCAGCGCAAATGCCGCCGTTTGCGTGCTCAGCCATGCGTTGTAGGCAACAAAAAACAGAAGCAGCATGGCGACAACCCACGTTGCAATCCAGATCCAGAAGTCACGGCGTCCAATACGCCCTTTGAATGAAAACAGCCACTGCTGTATGGTCATGTAAGGTTCCTTATTATTGTTTAGCCCGCATTTTACCCTGGAGTTGTGACCTTTTGACAAGCCGACCAGATATCGTTTTAATCATGGGCAATGACGGCCAGGGGCAATGTTGATGAAAAGTTCGGCACACTCTCTTTATTTGTGTTTAGCGATGCTGAGCGCCAGTTTTTCCCTGTATGCCGCGGAAACGGCTTCCCCGGTCACCGCCCCCTATCTTCTGGCGGGCGCCCCCTCTTTCGATCAATCTATCAGCCAGTTCCGCGAAGCCTTCAACAAAGAAAACCCCTCACTTCCGCTGGGAGAGTTCCGTGCGATTGACAGCGCCCGCGATACGCCGACCCTGACCCGCGCGGCCAGCAAAATTAACGAGAATCTGTATGCCTCTACCGCCCTTGAGCGCGGAACGTTAAAAATCAAAAGTATGCAGATCACCTGGCTGCCGATTCAGGGGCCAGAGCAGAAAGCGGCGAAAGCGAAAGCGCTGGAGTACATGAGCGCTATTCTGCGCGCCTTTACCCCCACCTTCACGAAAGCGCAAAGCCAGCAAAAGCTGCAAAAACTGCTTACCGCCGGGAAAAACAAACGCTATTACGCCGATACGGAAGGTGCCGTTCGCTATGTCGTCGCAGATAACGGCGAAAAGGGGCTGACCTTCGCGGTTGAACCGATTAAGCTGGCCCTATCAGACGCACTCGAGGGGGCGAATTAATGACAAAAAGCAAAGCCTTTCGAGGGAAAATCTCTATACTGATTCACAGACCATGCTGCCCGACAGGGCGGCCATATTCCTTAATTCGCTTATTGAGCGTGGAGAATTGAAATGCGACATCCTTTAGTGATGGGTAACTGGAAACTGAACGGCAGCCGCCACATGGTAAACGAACTGGTTGCTAACCTGCGTAAAGAGCTGGCTGGCGTGACCGGCTGCGCGGTTGCTATCGCTCCGCCGGATATGTACCTGGATCTGGCTAAACGTGCCGCTGACGGCAGCCACATCATTCTGGGCGCGCAGAACGTTGACGTTAACCTGTCTGGCGCGTTCACCGGTGAAACCTCCGCTGAAATGCTGAAAGATATCGGCGCGAAATACATCATCATCGGCCACTCCGAGCGTCGCACCTATCACAAAGAATCCGATGAGTTCATCGCGAAGAAATTCGCTGTGCTGAAAGAGCAGGGTCTGATCCCGGTTCTGTGCATCGGTGAAACCGAAGCAGAAAACGAAGCAGGCAAAACCGAAGAAGTGTGCGCACGTCAGATCGACGCTGTGCTGAAAACCCAGGGCGCGGCAGCGTTCGAAGGCGCGGTTATCGCTTACGAGCCAGTCTGGGCGATCGGTACCGGCAAATCTGCAACTCCAGCGCAGGCACAGGCGGTGCACAAGTTCATCCGTGACCACATTGCAAAAGCAGACGCGAAAGTGGCTGAGCAGGTCATCATCCAGTACGGCGGTTCCGTTAACGCATCAAACGCAGCTGAGCTGTTCACCCAGCCAGACATCGATGGCGCACTGGTTGGCGGCGCATCCCTGAAAGCAGACGCTTTCGCGGTGATCGTTAAAGCGGCAGAAGCGGCTAAGCAGGCGTAATTGCCTTTGTGGCGGGTGGCGCTTCGCTAACCCGCCCTACAAACGACCTAACACGCTAAACCACAAATAATCCAGCGGCAGCAGCACCAGATACGTCGCAATCGCCAGCGCCAGACAAAGCAGCATCCCCGCCTTCGCAGGCACTTTCCCTAAGCCCATCGCCACTACAATCGGCGACGCCTGATACGGCAACAGCGGCGTGGAATACCCCAGCACCTGAATCATGATCACCGACAGCAGCGGGAAGCCGGTCGCGTCCGAGAAGCTCTGCGCCAGCGTGGTGTACAGCGCAGGAACGCCGTTGGCGGTCATAATGAAGTTGAGCGCCGTGGTGATCCCCGTCAGCGCCAGGAAGCTGGTAAACGGGCGGTCTGCATCCAGCGGCATGATATGGAGCAACGCCTCGCCTACGGCCGCACCGATACCGGTCTGCGTCACCGTAATGGCCAGCCCGAGTATACCCGCGACGTAAATACAGGTGCGCATATTCACCCCCGCCGAGAACTCCTCCCCGGTGATAAAACCGATGCGCGGCAGCATAACGATGACCGAGGCCGCCAGCCCCGTCCACGCTGGCCCAACGCCGTGCCAGCTCTCCGTCACCCACATCGTCAACACCACCGCCAGCAGCCAGGCGAGTCGTTTTTCGTCACGCCCCATCGGTTCCGATGGCGTGAGATCCTTCGCCGGTTTCGGGTTGCCGGGGAACAGCCAGCAGATCAGGCCAATCAGAATCAGGCCTTTGAGAATACCCAGCACCGGAGTGTGCAGCAGCAGATACGGGACATAGTTGAGGTGGATACCGTATGAGCCTTCCGCCGCGCCGTTCATCACCAGGTTGGGCACGTTGGCGGGCAAAATAGTGGCCGAGAGCTGGAAGGTGCCAAACCCGACCGCCAGCGCCAGGCCAAACCAGGCCCGCGAGCCATCAGGAATGCCGGCCCGCTTCGCCATCGCGGCGACAATCGGCATCAGCAGCGCAATACGTCCCATGTTCGACGGCATCACGAATGCCAGGGCATAGCTCAGCAGCACAACGCTCGCCACCATCAGCACCCAGGAGTCGGTAAGCTTTGCCGACAGCGCCCGGGCGGCCCTGTCCGCCAGGCCGGTTTTCCGAATCGCCACGCCCAGCACAAAGCCGCTGAACACCAGCCAGAAGGCAGACGAGGCGAAGCCGCCGAAGATCACTTCCGGCGGGGCGATTCTGGCGGTCATCGCCGCCGTGAAAAACAGCAGCGCGGTGATAAATTCCGGCAACAGCGACGTCGCCCACAGCACGATGGTGACGCCGACGATCAGCGAGGGAAGCAGCAGAGGATGCGTTAACCAGAGCGACATACCTGTCTCCTGTAGAATTTTTCAGCAAGTCTACGGCGACAGGCAGGGCGAGTAAACGCTATTTATGGTGGGGTCACTTCAGGATATCGCATTGATGATCCTGCAATTCCTCAGCCGACGCGCGGTTAAAGGTAAGCAGGTTACGCTCTGTCGCCAGCAATACAAACGAGCCGTCCGACTGCTGCGCCATCGCCAGCGCGAAGCGTCCCATATGATCGCGGGCTTCCGGCAGCTCTTCCGCCAGCATCATAAACGGGCTGCGCTGCACCAGTTCGTTCTCCGTCACCCGACGGGCAAGGTATTCATGCCCTTCCAGCCCGCCCGGAAGCGGTAACCACTGGGTGCTGATTTGCCCCTGCGACGCGTTCAGCTTCTCGCGCACGTCTGGGCGCAGACAGGAGATGTGGATATGAAAATGGTTTTGCGTGCGCCCGGTCGGGGAGTTGATGGTCAGCGAAACGGCGCTGTCAGGCACGTCGGCCCCCCGTTTCATATTCATAAAATGGCGAGACTGCCATGCCAGCCAGAAGAAATTCGGTGTCTGCGGCTCAGTCAGCAGCGGGCTTTCGGTGCCGTTGATACGGTACGTGGGCATCAGCAGGTATTGCAGCGGCCCGTTGCGGTCCTTGAACACCACGTAGCCCGCATCTGGCTTCACCTGCGCACACGGTGCCGGGTTACGGTTATGCAGCTGGTTGGGCACACACTGGTCGAGAACGATATGACGCAACGCATTCGGATTACCCGCTTTCATCCAGTACACGCCGCCTGCGGCAAGGGCGATAACGATCAGAATCAGTAAGATAATTTTTTTCACAACGCGTTCCCTGTTTTCAATAGAGGCAAAAGAGTAACGCAAAATGATGACCAAATAAAAAACCCGGCGGATTTCTCACACCGGGTTACCGTGTCGTTCTTTGTAAAACGCTTAGCGCTTGCTGATCTGGTCGAAGGTGCCGCCGTTAGAGAAGTGCTCTTTCTGCGCTTTGGTCCAGCCGCCAAACACATCATCAATAGTGAACAGCTTCAGTTTCGGGAAGGCGTTTTCGTATTTCTTCGCGACGGCCTCATCGCGTGGGCGGTAGAAGTTTTTCGCCGCAATTTCCTGCCCTTCAGGTGAGTAGAGGTACTTCAGATAGGCTTCCGCCACCGCTTTGGTGCCCTTCTTATCAACAACCTTATCGACGACGGAGACGGTCGGCTCAGCGAGGATGGATTCGCTCGGGGTGACGATCTCGAACTTGTCTTTACCCAGCTCGTTGGTCGCCAGCAGGGCTTCGTTTTCCCAGGCGATCAGCACGTCGCCAATGCCGCGTTCGACGAAGGTGTTGGTTGCGCCGCGCGCGCCGGAGTCCAGCACTTCGACGTTTTTAAACAGTGCTTTGACGAAGTCCTGTGCTTTGGCCTGATCGCCGTTGTTGTGGTGCAGCGCGTAGCCCCAGGCTGCCAGATAGTTCCAGCGTGCGCCGCCGGAGCTTTTTGGATTCGGGGTGATGACAGACACGCCCGGCTTAATCAGGTCGTTCCAGTCCTTAATCTGTTTCGGGTTGCCTTTACGCACCAGGAAGACAATGGTCGAGGTGTATGGCGCAGAGTTGTCCGGCAGGCGCTTGATCCAGTTTTTGTCGATACGGCCACGCTCCGCGATCGCGTCCACGTCATAAGCCAGCGCCAGGGTAACCACATCGGCTTCAATACCGTTGATCACCGATGTCGCCTGCTTACCGGAACCGCCGTGAGACTGGCGAACCACCACGTTATCGCCGGTTTCCTGTTTCCAGTGCGCCGCGAAAGCTTTGTTGTACTGGTCGTACAGTTCACGCGTCGGATCGTACGACACGTTCAGTAACTGAATGTCCTTTGCCAGAACGCTGGTCGATGCCAGCAATAATGTTAACCCCACGCCCCATTTATTCATCGCCCAGTTCTCTTGTGTAGTGTTTTGATGAATGCAGCGTGCCAGAAAGCTAACCGATGATTAAAGAATAAAAAAAGATTGGCTATAACGTGCAGGAATAAAAAAAAGCGAATGAGCGGCCTGATGCCCTCACCCCAACCCTCTCCCACGGGAGAGGGAGCAACCATAAAAAACGGTAACCCAAGGGTTACCGTTTTGCATTTACCTTGCCGCCACCGGGCAACAGAGCCAATCAGTACAGTTTTTTCGCGCAGTCCAGCCAGTCACCTTTGAACGGACGCTTCATGTTTTCAATGGCATCGATGATGTCATGGTGAACCAGTTTCTCGTTCTGGATACCGACGCAGCGGCCGCCGTGTCCCTGAAGCAGTAGCTCGATCGCGTACGCGCCCATGCGGGACGCCAGGATACGGTCGTACGGGCCTGGGGAACCACCACGCTGAATGTGACCCAGAACGGTCGCGCGGGTTTCGCGTTTGGTTTCGGTTTCGATGTACTTCGCCAGCTCGTCAACGTCACAGATGTGCTCGGTGATAGCAACAATGGCGTGTTTCTTACCTTTCGCGATACCGGCTTTGATTTCAGCGACCAGATCTTCACGGCTGAATTCCACTTCCGGCACCACCACGAACTCACAGCCACCGGCAATTGCCGCCGCCAGAGTCAGGTCACCGCAGTAACGGCCCATCACTTCAACAATAGAAATACGCTGGTGTGAGGAAGAGGTGTCACGCAGGCGGTCAATCGCTTCCACAACGGTACCCAGCGCGGTGAAGTAACCGATGGTGTAGTCGGTGCCTTTGATGTCGTTGTCGATGGTGCCAGGCAGGCCGATGCACGGGAAGCCCATTTCAGTCAGACGTTTTGCACCCATGTACGAGCCGTCGCCGCCGATAACCACCAGCGCATCCAGACCCCGTTTTTTCATGTTTTCGATAGCCACTTCACGGATGTGTTCGTCACGGAATTCCGGGAAGCGCGCAGAACCGAGGAAAGTACCGCCACGGTTGATCATGTCAGACACGCTGTAGCGGTCGAGCTGAACCATGCGGTCTTCATACAGACCCAGGTAACCGTCATAGATACCAAAAACTTCCAGACCTTCCGTCAGCGCTGCACGGACAACCCCACGGATTGCCGCGTTCATGCCCGGCGCATCACCGCCGCTTGTCAACACACCGATTTTCTTAATCATGACTACCTCTGAACTTAGGAATGCAAAATTGAAATCTGCTGCCGGAAGAAACTGTTCAACCGTCGAATACTGCAAATAGTATATCAATCCCTTCCAGCTGAATTGATTCAGGTCAGGCCATATGGTGGTAATTTATCCACAAAATGCTGCTCTGGCTCACTTTTTTACAACGAATTACGAAAGCTCAAAACGCCCTGGGTACGACAGAGCACGGATCCTGATGAATAATGACGTCTGACCCAGGGAAACGCTGCAAAATCGCCTGCTCCACCTGTTCAGCGACCATATGCGCCTGAACCAGTGGCAGGTTGTCTTCCATTTCCAAATGAATCTGAATAAAGCGGGTCGGCCCTGACTGCCGCGTACGAAGATCGTGAGCACCACTGACGCCAGGCCAGTTGGTCACGATGGCATAAATTTCATCACGTTCTGCATCCGGAAGCGCACGGTCAAGAAGCGACTGTACCGCTTCATACCCCATCCGCAAGGCGCTGTATAAAATATAGATCCCTATCCCTAACGCAAACAAAGCATCGGCCCGATGCCAGCCATACCAGGCCAGACCAAGCGCAATAAGAATAGCCCCATTCATCATAACATCAGACTGATAATGAAGCATATCGGCCCGTACAGCCTGGCTTTGTGTTTTGCGTACAACCCAGCGCTGGAACGTTACAAGAACAAGTGTGCTTATAAGTGCAACTACCGTTACGACCACGCCAACGCCCGGATCGTTCATCGGAGAAGGCGAAATAAGATGCTGAATACCGGTCAAAAACAGGAAAAGCGCAGAGCCCGAAATAAACATGCTTTGTGCCAGCGCGGCCAGCGATTCCGCTTTGCCGTGGCCAAACGTATGCTCTTCATCCGCCGGTTGCAGCGAGTAGCGCACCACCAGCAGGTTGGTCAGCGAGGCGGCAATATCCACCAGTGAATCCACCAGTGCCGCCAGAATACTGACCGACCCGGTGTACCACCACGCGAAAATTTTAATGATCAGCAAACACGACGCCATCACCGTCGCGGCTATTGCGGCCCGGCTTACCAGCCGTCCATAGGATTGATTCATAAACACTCCTGTCATGCCATGGCGCTAGTATAACGGATGGTGGTGGAGTGAAAGGATGAATAAAGCGTTAACAAACCTGAACAATGGGCAAAAAAAACCCCCACATCATGTGGGGGAAGACAGGGATGGTGTCTATGGCAAGGAAAACAGGGTTTACTGGTTACTACGGGTACTGCTATTGCTACTGAAAAGCGTCATATCTGAGCTTCGCTGCATCCGTGCAACCTCACGCAACTGATTCATACGTTGCTGATGTTTGGTATTCAAAACCGCTTGCTGCTCGGGCGTTAGCAGGTGGAACATCTGGTTGCGAACCTTCGCCATCTCTACCTGGCGGGCAACCTGTTCCTGCGCCATTTTTTCGGCCTGAGCGCGTACAGCGCTTTCGTCGAAATTTTCTGCGGTGACAAGGCGATGCATTGTCTCCATTTCGCTAACATTAACAGGGGGCTGGTCGTGTCTTGCCCTCTGCATCAGATCTCGCATCTGTTGACGCTGATGTTCGGTTAAACTTATGCCGTCAAACATATGGCTTTGGCTGCTGTGCTGCGTTGCGCCCTCTGCTGAGGAACCGTTATCGCTGATGATAGCTACAGCAGCCTGGCTAAACGCACTGAAGGCCAGCGTTGAGGCCATGACGGCAGCGGTAACTTTGCGCATCACTTGCTCCCAAAATCTTTCGTGTCGCGATTCAACGAGAGACAGTCTACGATTCAGGCTGCAAACATGCGTCAGGGGGTGTAAAACAACGTAAAGTCATGGATTAGATAGCCTTGATGTCGTAATTTCTGCCTCGGAGGTATTTAAACAATGAATAAAATCCTGTTAGTTGATGATGACCGAGAGCTCACATCTCTTTTAAAGGAGTTGCTCGACATGGAAGGTTTCAACGTCCTGGTTGCCCATGATGGGGAACAGGCGCTGAGTCTCCTTGACGACAGCATCGATTTACTTTTGCTCGACGTCATGATGCCGAAGAAAAACGGTATTGATACGTTGAAAGAGCTTCGCCAGACACACCAGACCCCCGTCATTATGCTGACCGCACGCGGCAGCGAGCTTGACCGCGTACTCGGCCTTGAGCTGGGTGCGGATGACTATTTACCTAAGCCGTTCAACGACCGTGAACTGGTGGCCCGTATTCGCGCGATCCTGCGCCGCTCTCACTGGAGCGAGCAGCAGCAGAATACCGACAACAGCTCGCCTACGCTGGAAGTAGACTCCCTGAGCCTGAACCCGGGCCGCCAGGAAGCGAGCTTCGACGGTGAAACGCTGGAGCTAACCGGCACCGAGTTCACCCTGCTGTATCTGCTGGCGCAGCATCTCGGCCAGGTGGTGTCGCGTGAACACTTAAGCCAGGAAGTGCTGGGCAAACGCCTCACCCCGTTTGACCGCGCCATCGACATGCATATCTCGAACCTGCGCCGTAAGCTGCCGGAGCGTAAAGACGGTCATCCCTGGTTCAAAACCCTGCGTGGTCGTGGTTATCTGATGGTTTCCGCTTCATGATAGGCAGCTTAACCGCCCGCATCTTCGCCATCTTCTGGCTGACGCTGGCACTGGTTTTAATGCTCGTTTTGATGTTGCCAAAACTCGACTCACGCCAGATGACGGAGCTACTCGACAGCGAGCAACGTCAGGGCGTGATGATCGAGCAGCACGTGGAAGCGGAGCTGGCAAACGATCCGCCGAACGATTTAATGTGGTGGCGCAGGCTGTTTCGCGCTATCGACAAGTGGGCGCCCCCCGGACAACGTCTTTTACTGGTCACCAGTGAAGGCCGCGTGATTGGGGCCGATCGCAATGAAATGCAGATTATCCGCAACTTTATTGGCCAGGCGGATAATGCCGATCACCCACAGAAAAAGAAATATGGTCGGGTAGAGATGGTCGGTCCTTTCTCGGTGCGGGATGGGGAAGACAATTACCAGCTCTATCTGATTCGCCCTGCGAGCAGTTCCCAGTCCGACTTTATCAACCTGCTGTTTGACCGTCCGCTTTTGCTGTTGATTGTCACGATGCTGGTCAGTTCCCCGCTGCTGTTATGGCTGGCGTGGAGCCTGGCGAAACCGGCGCGTAAGCTGAAAAATGCGGCGGACGAAGTGGCGCAGGGCAACCTGAGGCAGCATCCGGAGCTGGAATCCGGGCCGCAGGAGTTCCTGGCCGCCGGAACCAGTTTTAACCAGATGGTCTCTGCTCTTGACCGCATGATGACCGCGCAGCAACGCCTGCTGTCGGATATCTCCCACGAGCTGCGGACGCCGCTCACGCGCTTACAGCTGGGTACCGCCCTGCTGCGCCGCCGCAGCGGTGAGAGTAAAGAGCTGGAGCGTATTGAGACGGAAGCGCATCGCCTGGACAGCATGATCAACGATCTGCTGGTGATGTCTCGCAATCAGCAGAAAAACGCGCTGGTGAGCGAAACGGTGAAAGCCAATCACCTCTGGCATGAGGTGCTGGACAACGCGGCGTTCGAAGCGGAGCAGATGGGCAAATCGTTCACCGTCAACTTCCCGCCGGGCCCGTGGCCGCTCTACGGTAACCCCAACACGCTGGAAAGCGCGCTGGAGAATATCGTGCGTAACGCCCTGCGCTATTCGCACACGAAGATTGAAGTGGCGTTTTCGGTGGATAAAGACGGGATTACCGTCATTGTCGATGACGATGGTCCTGGCGTCAGCCCGGAAGATCGCGAGCAGATTTTCCGTCCGTTCTACCGCACCGACGAGGCGCGCGACCGTGAATCTGGTGGTACGGGGCTAGGTCTGGCGATTGTTGAAACCGCCATGCAACAGCACCGTGGCTGGGTGAAAGCCGATGACAGCCCGCTGGGCGGGCTGAGGTTAACGCTATGGCTGCCGCTGTATAAGCGTTCGTAACCGTATGTGCCGGGTGGCGGCTTCGCCTTACCCGGCCTACTTTCTACGGAACCTCTTTCCCCCACAATCTCCGCGAACTGCTCTCGATCTTGCCGCTTAACCGCCGCTTCTGCATCGTTCTGGTCCAGCTGGTGGATAATCCCGCCGCTGACAGCAGGCGGTGATACTGCTCGTCATCAAACGGCATATGCCAGGCAATTGCGCAGGCCTCGTATACCGACACCTCACTCAAGCGCGAAGCCAGCTCAAGCGGCGCATCCGCCGAAACCTGTCCCGCCTGCACAACGCGATACAGCCAGCCGGTTTTACCCGCGTTTTGCAGCTGGGCCGACATATCCTGAATGCCGAAATGGTAATTAAGCTTAAAGCACGGTGAGCGCGGCTGGGTGACCTGAATCAAAGCATCGCCCCAGCGGTAAATATCGCCGATAAAGACGTTCTTCTCCGTCAGCCCCTCCGTTGAGAGATTTTCGCCAAACGCGGGGGCAACGAAGAGGTCCGCCTGTTCAGGAAATTCGGCTTTCCAGTGCTGATAGTGCTCGCGCGGATAGTGGCACAGCGCGCGATCGGGCCCGCCGTGGATTTTCTTTTCAGCCTGCTGGTCACCCGCAAGCCCGAGATCGGTCAACGTCAGCTCACCGTCGACCTGCACTTTGGCGATGGCGCTCGGGCGGCTGCCTTCGTACTCCCTTACCTTGCCTGTAAACACATTCACCGGGTAATGCATCTCCACTCCTTCAGATACAAAAAAAGCGAGTCATCAGACTCGCTTCTCACAGGCGTCAATGCAACCTTATTTTTTAGCGGCGAAACGCGCTGCTGCTTCGTCCCAGTTCACTACATCCCAGAAGGCTTTGATGTAGTCAGGGCGACGGTTCTGGAACTTCAGGTAGTAAGCGTGTTCCCACACGTCCAGACCCAGAATTGGGAAGCCGGATGCGCCAGAGATAGCTTCACCCATCAGCGGGGAGTCCTGGTTAGCGGTAGAAACGACCGCCAGTTTGTCACCTTTCAGGACCAGCCACGCCCAGCCAGAGCCGAAACGGGTTGCAGCGGCTTTTTCGAATTCCGCTTTGAAGTTGTCAACGGAACCGAAGTCACGCTCGATAGCCGCTTTCAGGTCGCCCTGAAGGGTGGTGCCGGTTTTCAGGCCTTTCCAGAACAGGCTGTGGTTAGCGTGACCGCCCGCGTTGTTGCGCAGCACGGTTTTCTTGTCTGCCGGCAGCTGGTCCAGTTTGGTGATCAGCTCTTCAACAGGCAGATTGGCGAACTCTGGCAGGCTTTCCAGCGCAGCATTCGCGTTGTTCACATAGGTCTGGTGGTGTTTAGTGTGATGGATTTCCATCGTCTGCTTGTCGAAATGCGGTTCCAGTGCGTCGTAGGCATACGGCAGGGATGGCAGTGTATAACTCATAATCCTCTCCATTATTGTCGGGCGGCACAGCTGTTAATGCCGCGTAAGCAGTTGGTTCATTATAGTTAATTAAATGATATTGAAAATGATTATCAATGCCGTAGTTTTTATAAGGTTATTAGATTTTTGATAAATGACAAAATTGTGAGTCTGCTCACGTGCTTAACGTGCTGATTGCCATCCTGAACAAAAGTGCGGCAACCTTCTGAAGGTTCCCAAACCGCCTCATTTTTACACTCATCAAGTCGGCGGGAAGCCTCCGGCTATAAAAACGATGAGGATGTAAAAATGAATCATGCGATTACGATGGGTATTTTCTGGCATTTGATAGGCGCGGCCAGTGCAGCCTGTTTCTATGCCCCGTTTAAAAAGGTGAAAGGCTGGTCATGGGAAACCATGTGGTCCGTTGGCGGTACCGTGTCCTGGCTGATTTTGCCGTGGACAATCAGCGTCATGCTGCTGCCGGATTTCTGGGGCTATTTCTCCTCCTTCAACGCCTCCACCCTGCTGCCGGTATTCCTGTTCGGCGCGATGTGGGGCATCGGTAATATCAACTACGGCCTCACCATGCGCTACCTAGGCATGTCGATGGGGATTGGCATCGCGATTGGCATTACGCTGATTGTTGGCACCCTGATGACGCCAATCCTCAACGGCCACTTCGACGTGCTGATCAACACCCAGGGCGGGCGAATGACGCTGCTGGGCGTGCTGGTGGCGGTGATCGGCGTGGGCATCGTCACCCGCGCAGGCCAGCTGAAAGAACGCAAGATGGGCATCAAAGCCGAAGAGTTCAACCTGAAGAAAGGGCTGCTGCTGGCGGTGATGTGCGGCGTCTTCTCGGCGGGCATGTCGTTCGCCATGAACGCCGCCAAACCGATGCACGACGCCGCTGCGGCGCTGGGCGTCGATCCGCTGTACGCTGCCCTGCCAAGCTACGTGGTGATCATGGGCGGCGGCGCGCTGGTAAACCTCGGCTTCTGCTTCATTCGTCTGGCAAAAGTGAAGAACCTGTCAGTAAAAGCCGACTTCTCGCTGGCAAAACCACTGATCGTCACCAACGTCCTGCTCTCCGCCCTCGGCGGTCTGATGTGGTATCTGCAATTCTTCTTCTACGCCTGGGGTCACGCCAGTATTCCGGCGCAGTATGACTACATGAGCTGGATGCTGCACATGAGCTTCTACGTGCTGTGCGGCGGGCTGGTTGGGCTGGTGCTGAAAGAGTGGAACAACGCCGGGCGTCGTCCGGTTGGCGTGCTGAGCCTGGGCTGTGTGGTGATTATCATTGCGGCCAATATCGTCGGCCTCGGCATGGCGAACTGATTACGCTGCCTTTCGACTGCGATGACGCCACTGAACCGGCGTCATCCCCACCTCACGGTTAAACACCACCGAAAAGTAGTTACTGTCCTCAAAGCCGCAGCGCATCGCCACTTCACTCACCATCAGCTCCGTATGCTGTAACAGGTACTGGGCGTGGCAGATGCGCAACTGGCGCAGATAATGGTTGACCGTCATCCCCGTCTGGGTGCGGAACTGCTGGCGCAGCGCGCGCTCGCTGCACTGCTCCTGCTCGCAGAATTTTTCCAGCACGAAACTCTTGTTCAGACTGCCCGCAAGCCGGGTGATGAGCTTATCCAGCAGCGCTTCCTGTGTGGTAGCAGAGGGATTATCCGTAGCGTAACGATGCCGCTTCAGGGTCATCACCAGCTGGGCAAAAAGCAGCTCCGACATCTGGTTTGCCACCGGATCGCTCTTCTGGCTCTCCTGCTCCAGCTGGGAAATCGTCTGGCGCACCTGAGCCATGCCGTTGCTGCTTAAGCGCCAGTGCGGTTCGCCTCTGGCATCATGAAAACCGGGGATATTGCCCGCCCAGTCGACATTCAGTTTAAGTCTGTCGGGGCAGTAGATGACGTTCTGCAACACCAGATCGTTAACCGAGGCGTAGGAGTGTTTGTCTTCAGCGCGGATGTAGAACAGGTCTCCGCGCGTGATGCGGTAGGGGCGGTCGTTGAGGACGTGCAGGCCGTTGCCCCGCCATACCAGCACCAGCTCGCAAAACTCGTGGGTGTGCTCGGCAAAGACGTTTTGCGGGTAGCGGTCGGCCACCGCGACGGCCTGACTCGCGGAGGCAAAAAAATCATCTTTGCGAAGAATGAGCTGAGCAGCCACACCACAACCTCTACGGCGAATAACCGGACATTATTAGCCTTTTTGCAGCAAAAAAACGGTGACTGCCCTCGCGTTACTGAAGCAACGCGTCTTTCCCCTGACGAATATCGCGCGGCGACCAGTTAAACTCCCGGCGAAAAAGCGTCGAAAAGTGGTTACTGTCGCCGAATCCGCAGCGATAGGCGATATCGGTGACGCTTTCGTCGGTATGACGTAAAAGGTGACGCGCTTTGATCAGGCGCAGACGGTTGAGGTAGCGCTGCGGCGTCAGCCCGGTATGCTGCTTGAGCTGACGATGCAGCGTGCGCAGCGAGAGCGAAAAGTCATCCGCCAGCGTTTCCCAGCAGACATCTTCGGCAAAATGATCTTCCAGCCAGGCCATCAGCTGATTCAGACGCGCGTCGTTATTTTCCAGCCCTTCCACCAGGCTGCTGCGCCGCAGCAGCACCAGCAGCTGCATAAACAGCAGCTCGCGGGTAGCAATGGCGTGCGTCTCCTGTCCATCCTCGCTCTGCTCCATCTGGCTCACCAGCTGACGCACCTGCTGCAACGTGGACTGATTCACCCGCCAGTGCGAGGGGTAGTGACCGTCCTTCTCCTGCGGCAACAGCTGATTCAGCCCGGAGAGAAACTGGAACGCATCCGGAGAACGATAGAGCACATTGGTCAGGCAAAGGTTGTCGGTATGTTCATACAGGTGCCTGTCGTGATCGCGCACGAAGCACACCGTACCGCCGCTGATGGTATACGGCTGACCGTTAAACACGTGGATGCCCGTTCCGTGCTCAACAATCACAATTTCATGAAAATCATGATGATGCTCCGGGAACGCAGCCTGAGGCAGCCGTGGCTCAATCGCGACCGGCGAAGCCCCCGAAGGAAAAAAATCGACGCTGTGCAGTACGGTCATAACGGCCCCCACCAATGAGAAAAGTTCTCAAAATAGTAATTAAGGCCTTCCACGCTCACCTTAAATTTTTGACAGCAAACCGCGCAAAAGCTGTCGGTTTTTCAAGAAACGGACGGAAAGATCAGGAAATGCGGTCAGCGTCACACTGCCTGCAAACCCCGCCATTACTGGAAACTGTGAACTCCCTCACGTTCATCTTTGCTTTCTTGCCAGCGCGAGATTTGGGCTGTCAGTGGCGAGAAGGTGGCTATTTCTTCCCTTTCTTACACTCCTCGCTAATGACTTAAGAAAGGACCCGACCATGACTTTTCGCCATTGTGTGGCTGTCGATTTAGGCGCATCCAGCGGCCGTGTAATGCTCGCCACCTGGGACTGCGACCTGCACACCCTTACGCTTCGCGAAATGCACCGTTTCGCCAATTGTCTGCAAAAACAGGACGGTTTTGTTACCTGGGATATCGACGCCCTGGAAGCAGAGATCCGCACCGGACTTCACAACGTCTGCGAAGACGGTATTCGCATCGACAGTATCGGCATTGATACCTGGGGTGTGGATTACGTACTGCTGGACAGTCACGGCGAACGCGTCGGCCTGCCCGTCTCCTACCGCGACAGCCGCACCGATGGACTAATGGCGCACGCCATCGCCCAGCTTGGCAAGGAGAACATCTATGGTCGCAGCGGCATTCAGTTTCTGCCGTTTAACACGCTGTATCAGCTGCGCGCGCTGGTTGAGCAACAGCCAGAGCTGGTCGAAAAGGTGGCGCATGCGCTGCTGATCCCGGACTACTTAAGCTACCGTCTGACCGGCAACATGAACTGGGAATACACCAACGCCACCACCACGCAGCTGGTCAACATCAACACCGATAACTGGGACGAAAACCTGCTGGCGTGGACGGGGGCATCGCCTTCCTGGTTCGGTACGCCAACCCATCCGGGCAATGTGATCGGCCACTGGCTTTGCCCGCAGGGGAATGAAATCCCTGTTGTCGCCGTCGCCAGTCACGACACCGCGAGCGCGGTCATTGCCTCGCCGCTCGCCGGCAAAGACGCGGCGTACCTCTCTTCCGGCACCTGGTCGCTGATGGGCTTTGAGAGCAAAACACCCTACACCAGCGATGCCGCACTGGCGGCGAACATCACTAACGAAGGTGGCGCCGAAGGGCGCTACCGGGTGCTGAAGAACATCATGGGCCTGTGGCTGCTCCAGCGGGTGCTGAAAGAGCAGAACATCACCGACCTGCCCGCGCTTATCGCGGAAACCGAAACGCTGAAGGCCTGCACCTTCCTGATTAACCCGAACGACGACCGCTTTATCAACCCGGCGCACATGAGCGCTGAAATCCAGGCCGCCTGTTTTGAAGCGGGGCAGCCGGTACCTTCCCGCCCCGCCGAGCTGGCGCGCTGCATTTTTGACAGTCTCGCCCTGCTCTATGCCGACATCCTGAGCGAGCTGGCTGACCTTCGCGGCAAACCGTTCACGCAGCTGCATATCGTGGGCGGCGGCTGCCAGAACCAGCTGCTGAACCAGCTCTGCGCGGATGCCTGCGGCATTACCGTGGTGGCAGGTCCGATTGAAGCCTCCACGCTCGGCAATATCGGCATTCAGCTGATGACCCTGGACGAACTGTCCAACGTTGACGATTTCCGTTCGGTGGTGACGGCGAATAACAGCCTGACCACCTTCACCCCCCATCCCTGCCATGAAATTGCCCGCTACCGGGCGCAGTTTCAGCAAAAACGACTGACTAAGGAGCTTTGCGCATGACCACTCAACTAGAACAAGCCTGGGACCTGGCTAAACAGCGTTTCGCCGCCGTCGGCGTGGATGTCGAAGAGGCGCTGCGCCAGCTCGACCGTCTGCCCGTCTCCATGCACTGCTGGCAGGGTGATGACGTTGCTGGCTTCGAAAACCCGGGCGGTTCCCTGACGGGGGGTATTCAGGCCACGGGTAACTATCCGGGCAAAGCGCGCAACGCCACCGAACTGCGTGCGGATCTGGAGCTGGCGCTGAGCCTGATCCCCGGGCCAAAGCGCCTGAATCTGCACGCCATTTATCTCGAATCCGACGAGCCGGTGGCGCGTAATGAAATCAAACCGGAGCACTTTACGAACTGGGTGGCGTGGGCGAAAGCCAACAAGCTGGGCCTGGACTTTAACCCCTCCTGCTTCTCGCACCCGCTGAGCGCGGACGGGTTTACCCTTGCGCACGCCAACGACGAAATCCGCCAGTTCTGGATCGACCATGTCAAAGCCAGCCGCCGCGTTTCTGCGTACTTTGGCGAGCAGCTCGGCACGCCGTCGGTGATGAACATCTGGATCCCGGACGGCATGAAAGACATCACCGTCGACCGCCTGGCCCCGCGTCAGCGCCTGCTGGCCGCGCTGGATGAGGTCATCAGCGAGAAGCTGGACCCGGCGCACCACATCGACGCCGTCGAGAGCAAGCTGTTCGGCATTGGCGCAGAGAGCTACACCGTGGGCTCAAACGAGTTCTACATGGGGTACGCCACCAGCCGCCAGACCGCGCTGTGCCTGGATGCCGGCCACTTCCACCCAACCGAGGTGATCTCCGACAAGATCTCCGCCGCCATGCTCTACGTGCCACGCCTGCTGCTGCACGTCAGCCGTCCGGTGCGCTGGGACAGCGACCACGTGGTGCTGCTGGATGACGAAACCCAGGCCATTGCCAGCGAAATCATCCGCCACAACCTCTTTGACCGCGTACACATTGGCCTCGACTTTTTCGACGCCTCCATCAACCGCATCGCGGCGTGGGTTATCGGCACCCGCAACATGAAGAAAGCCCTGCTGCGCGCGCTGCTGGAGCCTGTCGCCGCCCTGAAACAGCTGGAAGAAAACGGCGACTACACCGCGCGCCTGGCGCTGCTGGAAGAGCAGAAATCCCTGCCGTGGCAGGCGGTGTGGGAGATGTACTGCCAGCGTCACGATGCGCCTGCGGGCAGCCAGTGGCTGGACAACGTGCGGGCATATGAGAAAGACGTTCTTGCCGCTCGTCAGTAAAAAACATTGCCCGGCGGCGCGTTGCTTGCCGGGCCTACAGGTAAAAGTAGGCCGGGTAAGCGTAGCGCCACCCGGCATTTTCAAAGGAAACACAGTATGCAGACCATCACCACCTCCTGGTTCGTCCAGGGCATGATCAAAGCCACCTCCGACGCCTGGCTGAAGGGCTGGGACGAGCGCAACGGCGGCAACCTGACGCTGCGCCTGGACGATGCGGATATCGAACCCTTCGCAGCCGATTTCCACCAGAAGCCGCGCTATATCGCCCTGAGCCAGCCGACGCCGCTGCTCGCCAACACGCCGTTTATCGTCACCGGTTCCGGGAAGTTCTTCCGCAACGTTCAGCTCGACCCGCAGGCCAACCTCGGCGTAGTGAAAGTGGATAGCGACGGCGCGGGCTACCACATTCTGTGGGGGCTGACGGATGAGGCGGTGCCCACCTCAGAACTGCCGGCGCACTTCCTCTCCCACTGCGAGCGCATCAAGGCGACCAATGGCAAGGACCGCGTGATCATGCACTGCCACGCCACCAACCTGATCGCCCTGACCTACGTGCTGGAAAATAATTCTGATTTCTTCACCCGCAAACTGTGGGAAGGCAGCACCGAGTGTCTGGTGGTGTTCCCGGACGGCGTCGGCATTCTGCCGTGGATGGTGCCGGGCACCGACGAAATCGGCCAGGCAACCGCGACGGACATGCAGAAACATTCACTGGTGCTGTGGCCGTTCCACGGCGTCTTCGGCAGCGGCCCGACGCTGGATGAAACCTTCGGCCTGATCGACACCGCCGAGAAATCCGCGGAAGTGCTGGTGAAGGTCTATTCCATGGGCGGCATGAAGCAGACCATCACCCGGGAAGAACTGATCGCCCTGGGTAAACGCTTTGGCGTCACCCCCATGCAGTCGGCGTTAGATTTGTACCAATAACAACATCGCGCCCCGCTCACCGAGACGGGGCGAAAACCACCTGCAATCCCTACAACTAACTCAAGTCAGTGGAGTAAAAGCAATGAAAATAAAAGCAAGCTTGATCCTCACCGTTGCCGCTCTGGCGTTGTCCGGTTCCGCTTTAGCAGAAGTGAAAATCGCCCTGGTGGCGAAGTCCTTAGGGAATGGATTCTTCGAAGCAGCGAACGTCGGCGCGCAGGAGGCGGCCAAAGAGTTAGGCGATGTAAAAGTGATTTATACCGGCCCGACCACCACCACGGCGGAAGCGCAGATCGAGGTGCTGAACGGGCTGATCGCCCAGGGCGTGGATGCGATCGCGATTTCCGCGAACGATCCGGACGCCTTAGTGCCGGTGCTGAAAAAAGCGATGCAGCGCGGCATCAAGGTAGTGTCGTGGGATTCCGGCGTGGCGAAAGCCGGGCGTCAGATCCACCTCAACCCGTCCAATAACGCCCTGATTGGCGAAACTAACGTCAAGCTCGCCGCCGATGCCCTGAAAGCGCTGAACGTGGAGAAAGGCGATGTGGCGGTGCTGAGCGCCACGCCAACCTCCACCAACCAGAACACCTGGATTGCGGAGATGAAAAAGGTGCTGCCGAAGTACCCGTCCGTCAATCTGGTAACCGTGGCCTACGGGGACGATCTCTCTGACAAGAGCTACCGCGAAGCGGTCGGCCTGCTGAAAACCTACCCGGACCTGAAAGTGATTGTTTCGCCTTCTTCCGTGGGCATTGTGGCTGCCGCGCAGGCGGTGAAGGACCAGGGCAAGATTGGCAAAGTGTACGTCACCGGTTTAGGCCTGCCGTCTGAGATGGCGGGCGCGGTGAAGTCCGGCGCAAGCAAGAGCTTTGCCATCTGGAACCCGATTGACCTGGGCTATGCCGCAACCTACCTGGCGGATGACCTGGTAAAAGGCACCGCCACCAAAGACGAAGCCAGCATGGGTAAACTGGGCAAAGTGAAGCTGGATGCCGACGGCAACGGCGCGATGGCCGAGCCGTTCGTTTACGATGCCAGCAATATTGATAAGTTCTCAAAAATCTTTTGATGCGATTTGTAGGCCGGATAAGCGTAGCGCCATCCGGCAAAAGGCGGGTGGCGCTGCCGCTTACCCGCCCTACAAATTCCCCTGTCCAGGAGAACTATCATGACCCCATTGCTACAGCTTTCTGGCATCACCAAGGTGTTCCCCGGCGTGCGTGCTCTTGAGAACGTGCAGCTTGCGCTGTGGCCCGGCAAAGTGACCGCCCTGATAGGCGAAAACGGCGCGGGCAAGTCAACGCTGGTCAAAGTGATGACCGGCATATACCAGCCCGACGAGGGCGAAATTCTCTACAAGGCGATCCCCGTTCACCTTCCGACGCCGGAGTCGGCGCATAAAATGGGCATCACCGCCATTCACCAGGAAACCGTCCTGTTCGATGAACTCTCGGTCACCGAAAATATCTTTGTCGGTCAGTACCTTCACAAAGGCTTCCTGAAAAAGCTCGACTGGCCGGAAATGCACCGCCGGGCGCAGGCTATTCTCGCCCGCCTTGAGGTGCAAATCGACCCGCGCGCAACGCTGAAAACCCTGAGCATCGCCCAGCGTCACATGGTGGCGATTGCCCGCGCGCTGTCGTTTGAGGCGCAGGTGGTGATCCTCGATGAACCCACGGCGGCGCTGTCACAGCATGAAATCCTCGAGTTTTACCAGATTGTGGAGCGCTTAAAGCAGGAGGGCAAAGCCATCCTGTTTATCTCCCACAAGTTCGACGAGATCTTCGAGCTTGCAGACCACTACACCATCCTGCGCGACGGCGCGTTCGTCGGAGAAGGCGCGATGAGTGCGATAACCGAGGAGCGGATGGTGTCGATGATGGTCGGGCGCGCCATTACCCAAACCTTCCCGAAAATCGACTGCGAAAAAGGCGAGACGGTGCTGGAGGTGAAAAACCTCTGCCATCCGACCGAGTTTGCGCATATCTCGTTCTCCCTGCGTAAAGGGGAAATCCTCGGCTTTTACGGGCTGGTGGGTGCCGGGCGTACCGAATTGATGCAGGCGCTTTCAGGCGTCACGCGGCCGTCGTCGGGCGAAATTATCCTCAACGGCCAGCCTCAGCGCTTTCGCCAGCCTGCGGATGCGATCAAAGCCGGTATCGTCTGCGTGCCGGAAGAGCGGCAGAAGCAGGGCGCGATTATCGAGCTGCCGATTGCCCAGAACATCAGCCTGCCGCAGCTCGGCAAGCTCAACCCAAACGGCGTGCTGCACGACGACCGCGAGTGGCGGCTGGCGGACGACTACGCCAGCCGCCTGCAGGTAAAAGCCTTTAGCTGGAAGCAGGCGGTGGAGACCCTCTCTGGCGGCAACCAGCAAAAGGTGGTTATCGCTAAGTGGCTGGCAACGCATCCTGACGTGATCATCCTCGATGAGCCGACAAAAGGCATCGATATCGGCTCAAAGGCAGCCGTTCATCACTTTATGTCCGAACTGGTCAGTCAGGGGCTGGCGGTGATTATGGTCTCGTCCGAACTGCCGGAAGTGATGGGCATGGCGGATCGCATTATCGTCATGCACGAGGGGCTGATGGTGGCCGAATACCAGGCGGGAGACGCGACGGCGGAAACCATCGTCAGCGCCGCCAGCGGTGCAAAACAGGAGGCGGCATAAATGTTTAGCTCACTCTTAAAACACCGCGAAGCCCTGCTTGGCGCGGTGATTGTCCTGATGGTCGTCGCCATTGGCAGCCGCGTGCCATCGTTTATCGCACCGGGCAACCTGGTGGAGATGTTTAACGACACCGCCATTCTGATCGTCCTCGCGCTCGGGCAGATGATGGTGCTGCTCACTAAAGGCATCGACCTGTCGATGGCGGCTAATCTGGCCCTGACCGGGATGATTGTCGCCCTGATTAATTTCCATTACCCGGACGTGCCCGTCTGGGCGCTGCTGATCCTCGCCAGCGCGCTTGGGCTGCTGATGGGCGCAATAAACGGCCTGCTGGTGTGGAAGCTGGGCATTCCGGCGATTGTGGTCACGCTCGGCACCATGAGCATCTACCGCGGAATGATCTTTTTGCTCTCCGGCGGCGGCTGGGTGAACTCCAACCAGATGGGTGCAGACTTCCTCGGCCTGCCGCGTGCGTCAGTGCTGGGCCTGCCGGTGCTGAGCTGGTGCGCCATCGCCGTACTGTTGCTGGTGGGCTACTTCCTGCGCTACAGCCGCACCGGACGGGCGCTCTACACCGCAGGCGGGAACGCCACGGCGGCGTACTACACCGGGATCAACGCCGGGAAAATGCAGTTTGTCAGCTTCTGCCTCTCCGGGCTGCTGGCCGGGTTCTGCGGGTATCTGTGGATTTCGCGCTTTGCGGTGGCCTATGTCGACGTGGCGAACGGCTTTGAGTTGCAGGTGGTCGCCGCCTGCGTGATTGGCGGGATCAGCACCATGGGCGGCACCGGGCGCGTGCTCGGCTGCCTGTTCGGCGCGCTGTTTCTCGGCGTCATCAACAACGCCCTGCCGGTGATCGGCGTCTCCCCGTTCTGGCAGATGGCGATTTCCGGCTCGGTCATTGTCATCGCTGTGCTGCTGAACGAGCGCGGCAACAAGCGCAAAGGCAGGTTGATCCTGCGCGACGCGGCGCTGGCACGTCAGAAACTGGCGGTGAAACCATGAGTAAAATGATGACATCTGAAGAGTTCAACCCCACTTCTGCGCCGGGCATCTTCCAGCGTCTGCTGTGCTGGGAGGGCTTCCTGCTGGCGGTGACGCTGGCGGTGTTTGTGGTGAACGCGCTCGCCTCGCCCTACTTCCTCAATATCTGGAACCTCTCCGACGCGACGTTCAACTTCACGGAAAAAGCGATCATTGTGTTGCCGATGGCGATGCTGATTATCGCCCGGGAAATTGACCTGTCGGTGGCCTCCACCATCGCGCTCAGCTCCACGGTGATGGGCTTTTGCGCGGCAGCGGGCGTCGATACGCCGCTGCTGGTCTGCGTGGGATTAGGCGTCGGGCTACTGTGCGGGCTGTTCAACGGCATTCTGGTGACGCGCTTTAACCTGTCGTCCATCGTCATCACCATCGGCACCATGAGCCTGTACCGCGGGATCACCTACATCCTGCTCGGGGACCAGGCGCTGAACAGCTACCCGGAGAGCTTCGCCTGGTTCGGCCAGGGCTACGTCTGGGGTGCGCTGTCGTTTGAGTTCGCGCTGTTTATCGTGCTGGCCGCTCTGTTTGCCTTTGTGCTGCACCGCACCAATTTTGGCCGCCGCACATACGCCATCGGCAACAACCCGACCGGCGCGTGGTACTCCGGCATCAACGTGAAGCGCCACAACCTGATCCTGTTTGCGCTGGTAGGACTGATGTCCGGCCTGGCGTCGGTGCTGCTCACCTCGCGTCTGGGCAGTACCCGCCCGACCATCGCGATGGGCTGGGAGCTGGCGGTGGTGACGATGGCGGTGCTCGGCGGCGTCAATATTCTCGGTGGGTCCGGCAGCATGGTGGGCGTGATTATCGCCGCCTTCCTGATGGGGCTGGTGACCTTCGGCCTGAGCCTGCTCAACGTGCCCGGCATTGTGATGTCGGTGATTATCGGCGCGATGCTGATCGTGGTGATTTCGCTGCCGATTATTACCCGCCGGGTGATGCAGCGAAGACGGATCTCATAGCCGGGTGGCACTGCGTTTACCCGGCCTACTTAACCGTAGGCCCGCGCAAGCGCAGCGCCGCCGGGCATAAAAATCACAGTAATTAAGGAGAATTATCATGAGCTTTATGTTGGCACTCCCCAAAATCAGCCTGCACGGCGCGGGCGCGATCGGCGATATGGTCAATCTGGTGGCAAACAAACAGTGGGGAAAAGCGCTGATTGTCACCGACGGCCAGCTGGTGAAACTTGGCCTGCTCGACAGTTTGTTTTCCGCGCTCGACGCCCATCAGATGTCGTATCACCTGTTCGATGAGGTATTCCCGAATCCGACGGAAGCGCTGGTGCAAAAAGGCTATGCGGCATATCAGGATGCGGAGTGTGATTACCTGATTGCCTTTGGCGGCGGCAGCCCGATTGATACCGCCAAGGCGATCAAAATCCTCACCGCCAACCCCGGTCCGTCAACCGATTACTCCGGCGTCGGCAAGGTGAAAAACGCGGGCGTGCCGCTGGTGGCGATCAACACCACAGCAGGCACGGCGGCGGAGATGACCAGCAACGCGGTGATCATTGACGCCGCGCGACAGGTGAAAGAGGTGATTATCGACCCGAACATCATCCCGGATATCGCCGTGGACGATGCCAGCGTGATGCTCGATATTCCCGCCTCCGTGACCGCCGCAACCGGCATGGATGCCTTGACCCACGCCATTGAAGCCTACGTGTCCGTCGGCGCGCACCCGCTGACCGATGCCAACGCGCTGGAGGCGATTCGCCTGATCAACCTCTGGCTGCCGAAAGCGGTCGACGACGGTCACAACCTGGAAGCGCGCGAGCAGATGGCCTTTGGTCAGTATCTGGCGGGCATGGCGTTTAACAGCGCCGGTCTGGGGCTGGTGCACGCCCTGGCGCACCAGCCGGGCGCGACGCATAACCTGCCACACGGCGTGTGCAACGCCATTCTGCTGCCGATCATCGAAAACTTTAACCGCCCGAACGCGGTTGCCCGATTTGCCCGCGTGGCGCAGGCGATGGGCGTTGACACGCGCGGCATGAGCGATGAAGCGGCCAGCATGTCAGCCATTCAGGCGATTCGCGACCTGAGCGCTCGCGTCGGTATTCCGTCCGGCTTCAGCCAGCTTGGCGTGACCAAAGCCGATATCGAAGACTGGCTGGATAAAGCCCTCGCCGACCCGTGCGCGCCGTGTAACCCGCGCACCGCCAGCCGCGATGAGGTCCGCGAGTTGTACCTGGAGGCTTTATGATCCGCAAAGCGTTTGTGATGCAGGTAAACCCGGACGCGCACGAGGAGTACGCACGTCGCCACAACCCGATCTGGCCTGAGCTGGAGGCGGTACTGAAAGCCCATGGCGCGCACCACTACGCCATTTACCTCGACAAAACCCGCAACCTGCTGTTTGCGACGGTGGAGATTGAATCGGAGGAGCGCTGGAACGCGGTGGCAAACACCGATGTCTGCCAGCGCTGGTGGAAGTATATGGGTGACGTTATGCCGTCGAACCCGGATAACAGCCCGGTGAGTTCGGCGCTGAAAGAGGTGTTTTACCTGGACTGATTTCCGTCACTTTCATCAAAATATGCGCATGCTCGCATTTCTCAAAAACCCCTGGCTTACCAGGGGTTTTGCTATTGAATGCTAAACGCCCTGTGTTAATTTCACCCAAAACTGGCATACGCCAGTTAATCATGGAGTGATTTACTATGGCTGATTTAAAGGTTGTTACCCTTGGCGGTGGTTCAGGATATACCCCAGAGCTCATCGACGGATTTATTCGCCGTCACCACGAGCTGCCGGTTAGCGAATACTGGCTGGTGGATATCGAAGCGGGTAAAGAGAAGCTGGACATCGTCGGCGCGCTGGCCCAGCGCATGGTGAAGAAAGCGGGCATCAGCATGACCGTGCACCTGACCACGGATCTGGACGCCGCCCTGAAGGGCGCTGACTTTGTAACCACGCAAATCCGCGTGGGGCAACTGGCGGCGCGCATTCAGGATGAGAAAATCCCGCTGCGCTACGGCGTGCTGGGTCAGGAAACCACCGGGCCCGGCGGCTTTATGAAAGCCCAACGCACCATTCCCGTGCTGCTGGATTTATGCAGGAAGATGGAGGTACTGTGCCCGGACGCATGGCTGATTAACTTCACCAACCCTGCTGGGATCGTGACCGAAGCGCTCTCGCAGCACAGTCCCATTAAATCGATAGGGATTTGCAGCGGGGCAAACAGCATGATGCGCGACGTCGCAAAAGCCTACGGTGTAGAACGAGACGCAGTGGATGCCAGAATTATTGGCCTGAACCACCTGATTTTTGCCGACAGGATCCGCGTGCAGGGGCAGGATTGCACAGACGATTTTATCGAGAAGCTGGCACAAGGCGTGGGCGGCAATCAGCTGAAAAACATCCCTGACATTGGGCTACCTGCCGATTTCATCCGCGCCCTGCGGCTCTATCCGCTCTCTTATCTGAAGTATTTTTACCTCAGCCGCGAAATGGTCGAGCATGAGATTGACGAGCTCACGCACGGCGGCACGCGAGGAGAGCAGTCCCTCGTTATCGAAAAATCGCTATTTGAGCTATACCGGGATCCGACGCTGTGTGAGAAACCCGCAGCCCTCGCCGCCCGAGGCGGTGCGCTCTATTCCGACACCGCCTGTTCCATCATCAGTTCGATTTACAACAATAAACGCGAAATCCACGTTGTTAACGTGCCGAACCGGGGCACCACGCCCGATCTGCCCGATACCGCGGTCATTGAAACCAACGCCATGATCGACGCCTGCGGCGCGCATCCGCTGAGCTACGGACATCTGCCGGTGGCCGTCAAAGGGCTCATTCAGAGCGTCAAAACCTTTGAGGAGCTAACGGTTGAAGCTGCCCTTACCGGAGACCGCCGCGTGGCACTGCTGGCACTGGCGTCGCATCCGCTGGTGCCATCCGTTGCCGTGGCGGAGGCGATATTAAGTGACTACCTGCTCGCCAACCGCGAGTTTTTACCTCAGTACGCGCACTGATGCGCTCGGCGATCTACAGGGAGTTCATATGAAGCGTTTTCTGGAGAATCAGTTAGTGCCGATCATGATGAAAATCGGCAATAACGTCATTCTCGTTGCCGTGCGTAACGGCATCGCCTTTACCTTGCCGTTTATCATTGCCGGCAGCGTGTTTTTGATCGTGGCTAATCTGCCCATTCCCGGCTGGAGCGGGTGGATTGGACAATACGCGGAGCTGCTCAGCATCCCGGTGCAGGCGACGTTTGGCGCCATCGGTCTTATCGCCGCCATCGGCATTAGCTATAACCTGGCCAGGCACTACGCGCTGGATGGCCTGAGCTGCGCCTGCATCACGGTGGCCGTGTTCCTGCTGTCGCAAATCGACGAGTATCACAAGATTAACGTCGATAACTTTGGTGCCTCGGGGCTTTTCTCGGCCATTATTTTGTCGGTGATAACGGTCTATATCGTGCGCTTTTTTATCCAGCGCAAGCTCTACATCACCCTGCCGGACGGCGTGCCGCCCGCCGTGCTTCAGTCGTTTGTCAGCCTGGCTCCGGCCTTCGTCTGCCTCGCACTGATCTGGGTGGTGCGGGTGGTGCTGAACTTTGATATCAATGCCTTTTTCACGCTCATCCTCAGCCCGCTGGTCACGGGGCTGGACACGCTCCCGGGCATGTTGTTGCTGGTTGGGCTAATCTCCCTGCTGTGGTGCTGCGGCATTCACGGCACCAACGTCCTGTCCGGTATTACCAGCCCAATTTTCCTGAAGTTTATTGCTGAGAACACCGAGGCGTATCTTTCCCACCAGCCCATTCCCCACGTCAGCGCCGAGGGTTTCTACACCATTTTTATTTGCTCTGGCGGGTCCGGCGCGACCATGGGGCTGGTGCTGGCGATGCTGATGTCAAAGAGTCGCTATTACCGATCCGTAGGACGGGTTTCCGTGGGGCCGTCGCTGTTTTGCATCAATGAACCGGTTATCTTCGGCGTGCCGATGGTGCTGAACCCGCTGATGATGATCCCGCTGGTACTGACGCCCATGGTGATTTGCACCTGCTCGTGGCTACTCATGACGTTTGGCATTATCGGTAAGCCCGTGTTCCAGATCCCGTGGACAATGCCGCCGATACTGAACGCCTACTTTGCCACCGGAGGGAATATCCCTGCCGCCATCTGGTCCGGCTGCATGGTGCTTATCTCTGCGGTGATGTATTTTCCGTTCTTCAAAATGCTTGAGAAAAAGCAACTCGCGCAGGAAAAGCGCGAAAAAGAAGCCGAAATGTATCCACTCGGTGAGCAAGGTTAAACTTTAGGGCGCTGGTCAGCGCCCGCCTTATCCTTCAGTGGTACACTGCCCGCCTTCATGACTGACTGATACCTTCCTCATGGCCGCTCGCTATATTGAAATCAAAAACAGTATCAGAGACGACATTCTGAATAATCGCTATCAGGTGGGAGAAAAAATCCCGTCTGAACGGGAGCTGTCTCTGATTTACGGCGTCAGCCGCGTGACGCTGCAAAAGTCCATGCACCTGCTGGAGCAGGAGGGCTTTATTGAGCGCATTCACGGAAAGGGAATGTTTGTTACCCGCACCATCGAGAATGATCTGTACTTACTCAATAACGGCACCGGTGATTCAGTGCTGGGCTTTTCCCGCGAGTTTCATCAGGTCGAGGTCTCCAGCCGCCTCATCCGCCATCAGCTACTCACCGCCAGCCCGGCTATTGCCCGAGAACTGGAGATACAGGCTGAACAGCGCGTTCACTTTATTCGCCGCGTACGCCTCATTGACGATGCGCCAGTGCTGATCGAGGATTCGTGGGTCTGCGCATCGGTCATTGCCACCATTCCCGACGAGGTGCTGGACGGCGGCTCGCTGTATGAATACATAGAAACTTACACCGGCAAAAAGATTAAGTTTTACAACTCGGTTATCGAGGGTGATCTGTTTTCCGAAGAGATGGCAGGTCTGCTGGGTATAGCTCCGGGGATGCCGATGTTGAAAGTTTCCGGCGTCACCAAGCTTGAAGACGGCACCGCTTTTAACTATTCGATTGGCTACAACCGGGCCGATAAATTCAAAATCAAAAATAGCTGGGTGGGGAAATAACGCGCCACGGCTTCCCGTGGCACTCAGGATTTAGCGGGTCACCGGCTCGGCGCGCAGCGCGTCAGCGGGTTTGCAGTTTGACAGCGTAAACGCCGACACCACCGTGATCGCCAGCACGAAACAGCCCAGTATCAGATACGTCTCCTGGAAGCCGACCCGGTCATACATATTTCCGGCAAAGGCGGAGAGGAAGATCGCCGCCGACTGTTTGGCAAACTGGAAGCCAATCAGGTAGATGGTGGCCGACAGGCGCGTATCAAACACCCCGGTGATGTACTTGAATGCCCCCACCAGCAGGAACGGGACTTCCAGCGCGTGCAGCATCTTCAGGGCAATCACCTCCACGGCAGTGGTGGCAAACGACGAGCCGATAATGCGCGTCGCCATGATCACCCCGGCAATCAGCAGCGTGTTTTTCGCGCCGATGCGGTTAATGATCCACGGCGAGCAGAACATAATGATCGCGTTACAGATTTCCCCCGCCGTGGTGGCGAAACCAAAGGCACGGGTCCCCTCCTGCGGCGTGGCGAAGAAGGTTTTGAAGAAGGTGGCAAACTGCTGGTCGAAGACGTCATACACGCAGGCCACGCCAATCACGTACAGGATGAACATCCACATTCTGCGCTGGCGGAACAGGGTAAAGACGGTTTTGGCGGTGATCTGCGGCTGATTCGCGCCCAGGGCGTTCATCACCTGCGCCGTCTGGTTAGGCTTCGGTTTCGCGACCACCAGCAGCAGCATCAGCAACAGCGCCGCGGCCGACCCCATCCAGAAGACGTACGACGGATCGATGCCGAACAGGATGCCGCCCGTTGAGGCGCACAGCCCCCAGCCGAGACAGCCGAACATACGCGCCTTGCCGTACTCAAAAAAGCTGTTGCGGCTTACGCGCTCAATATAGGCCTCAATCGCCCCCGACCCCGCTGAGAAGACAAAGCCGATATACAACCCACCGCTCAGCGCCCCCAGCCAGATATTGGTTTTCAGCAGCGGGGCGAAGACGTACAGGAAGAACGGCGCGAACAGGAACAGCAGCACCGAGATGATCCAAAGCAGATGTTTTTTCAGCCCCAGCTTGTCGGAAATGACCCCCAACACCGGCTGGAAGGCAATGGCCGACAGCGAGATGCAGGAGAAAACAATCCCGGTATGGGTTTTGTTCAGGCCGATGATGTCCGACAGCCAGATCGGCAGGAACGGAAAGCAGGTGGCCATGATGAAGAAGTAGAGAAAGAAGAACAGCCCGAAGATCCAGAAATTAGGGTTGTCTTTGTGGGTACAGGTTGTTGTGTTCATTATTTTTATCCTCAACGGAGGGCCGGTTGCCCGGCCCGTCACCCTTACACGCGTTCCACACCAATCAGAATGGCGGTTTCCGGATCCAGAATCGGCAGTGCAATACCCGCCTGCATCAGCCACTCACCGCTTACCGTTTGCGGCGCGTTCATCCACGCCGGCAGCTTACGCATGGTGTGCCCGCCCTCGCCCGTAATCTGAATGTTCGGGTGATCGAGCAGCGTGATGCGGTACTGCGCGCTGGCGTCTAACCCCGGCATGCGCAGCGGCATCATCAGGGTGTAGTCCGGCATCGCGAGCTGGCTGACCAAAAACAGCCCCTGCGCCTTGTCTTCGCTCACTATACCCTGCGCCAGGGTGGTGGCGTCCGGCATATCCACGCGCCACTGGGTGCCGCGATGAATGATCTCGCGCCACCGCTTATACAGCGCAGCGTAATGGCGATAGCCTTCACGCTCCTGCGCGTCGACGGTGAGCGGATCCAGCTCCAGCCCCATGTGACCAAACAGCGCCGTCAGCCCGCGGAACTGAATGCTGTGCTGGCGGAAGGTGGCGTGACATTTATGGTGACCGATATGCGCGCCCATCACCTCCGGCGGGAAGAAGTAGCTCATGCCGCGCTGGATAGTGTTGCGCTCCAGCGCGTCGTTGTTGTCGGACGCCCAGAAGCGGTGGCAGCGGGTCAGCACTTCATAATCGATTCGCCCGCCGCCGGACGAGCAGGATTCAAACTCAATGTGCGGGAAGCGCTCGCCCAGCACGTCCAGCAGGCGGTAAAACTGGCGCGTCTGGGCGTCGGCGGCGGCTTTGCCCTTGTGCCCTGGCTGCACCAGCTCGCGGTTCATATCCCATTTCACGTAGTCGACCGCGTGTTCGCCCAGCAGCCAGCTCATGCGTTCGACCAGATATTCAAAGGCCTGCGGAATATTGAGATTGAGGACCAGCTGGTGTCGCCCGGTCGCCTGGGCGTAGCCCGGCAGCGCCAGCACCCAGTCAGGGTGCGCGCGATACAGATCGGAATCGGGGTTAATCATCTCCGGCTCAACCCATATACCAAACTCCATGCTGAGCTGTTTAACGTGATCGATTACCGGCTTTAGGCCGTTCGGGTATTTTTTCTTGTCCAGATACCAGTCGCCCAGCGCGGCGTGGTCGTCGTTGCGGCCTTTAAACCAGCCGTCGTCGATAATAAAGCGCTCCACGCCCAGCGCAGCGGCCTCGTCGGCCATGCGCATGATGTAGTCCGGATCGTGGTTGAAGTAGATCCCCTCCCAGGTGTTGAGGTGCACCGGGCGCGGTTTATCTTCCGGGAAGCGGATAACATTGTCGCGCAGGTAGCGGTGGAACTGCTGGCTCATGCCGTTCAGCCCGTGCGGGGAGTGACTGGCATACAGGCGCGGCGTCCAGAGCGTTTCCCCCTCTTCAATCGCCATTTCACCCGGCAGGTAGAGCGCTTCGGCCTGCATATAGCGGCGGCCATCGGTTTTCGCCTCTGCGCGCAGGCGGTGGTTACCACTCCAGCCCAGATGTATACCCCAGACGTTGCCGTGCATTTCACTGAATGACGGCGTACCTGAAATCAGCGCCGGGAAATGTTCATGGGAGGTTTTACCCCGACGGTTTTCAATCACAAAGCTGTCATGTTCAAGCATCACGCGGTGCGGCTGAAACTCTCTGATCCAGCGTCCGTGGAAGGCCATCACCTCCTGCGCGCGTTCAGCCACCGGCAGCGTCACAGCAAAGCGATCCACCTGCCACGCCTGCATTTTCAGGTTGGTTAACCCATGACGCACCACCAGTACGCCGCTGGCATCCAGCGTTATTTCACTGGTCAGACGCAGGCCTGCATGCTCGTCTTCAGCAGTGATTGTCAGGGCGTTTAACGCCTGCTGCACCTGCGTGGTTTTAAATACCGGCGATCCGTCCAGCCCCTGGCGGTGCCCCTCGATGCCCGGCGAGCCAAACAGCCCATGCCCCAGCTCTGCCATCAGCGTGACGGGGGAGTCGACGTCCAGCCTGCCATTAGCAACCGGGCGCGCAATACTCAGCACATCCTGCGGCGAAAAGTGCTGAAGGTGTGGCCCCCAGTAGAGAATTTCGGCGAACGGGTGGGTTTTTACCACCACGTCAACCGTATTGCTTTCAAGTCGAAAAATGGAATCTTGCATCAGACATCTCCTGTCATCGGGATGTCCTGAGTGTTGATCCGAAACGTTTCGGATACAAACCAAAACGTTTCGGATCTGTGATCGGGTTTGGAATTTTTGGTGTAATCAGGCCGTCTGGCCTGGGGAGAATTCTGGCTGCCAGAGCACCTGAAGGGTGTCAATGTCGTCGCCATTAATCAGCTGGCGCACCATATCGGCAATCTGTTTCCCGACACCCTGACGGGTAGACTGGATCACCGCCGCGACGTCGATATCGACAATGCTGTCCTGCGGTAAGCCGTCATAGACCACCAGCGAAACGGCATTTTCACCGGTTAAGCGCCCCATCTGCGCCAGGGCCATCGCTGCGCCGTCGCCGTGGGTGTTGCAGTCGGTAATGATGGCCGTGGGCGGCTGCGGCAGGGAGAGAAGTTCTTGCGTGGTGGCATACCCCACGCGACGCGAAGGGGGCATGGCGCGCAGCCATTCGCTGGAAAGTCCGGCTTCCCGCAGCGCGTCCAGGTAGCCCTGGCGGCGCTGGGTGATGAATGCCTGGTTGTTGCTTTCGCCCAGCAGCGCAATGCGCTGATGGCCTTTCTCGATCAGCCAGCGGGTGGCCTGATATGTGCCGGCATAGTTGTCGAAATCGAACCACGCGTACGGCTGCGGGAGCTGGCTGCGGCCGAGCGCCAGGAACGGGAACCCGGCGGCCTGTAGCTGCTCAAGACGTGGATCGTGATCCAGCGTATGCGCCACAATCAGCGCATCCACGCGTCGGCTCTGCACCATGCGCATATAGCTGTGTTTGTCCGCCAGATCGTCGTCAGCGATGAGCAGCAGGTCAATCTCATGTCGCGCAAGTTCGTGGCTAATTTCGCCGACCATGTCCATAAAAACGCTGTTATTGAGCGGAACAGGATGCACCGGAAACACCAGCCCGACGGCGTCGATTTTGCCCATCTTCAGGCGACGGGCAAAGGTATTTGGTCGGTAGCCACGGCGCTGGGCCTCCGCTTCCACGCGGGCGCGCGTCTCAGCAGAAACGTCGTCATACCCGTTGAGGGCGCGGCTGACGGTGGTAACAGACAGCCCCAGTTCTTTGGCAATGGCTTTAAGCGACATGATTTTCCGTATCTTTGTTAGTTTTGTTCCGCCACCAGCAGCGCGTGCGTATCTGGCTCCAGCGCCTTAAAGATATGCGGCTGGTCAGCGGGGTAGCAAATGTAATCTCCCGGGCCGAGCTCTTCCGCCGCGTCGATCAGACCGACCATCGCCCGCCCCTGGGTCACGATAATATGCTCAACCGAACCAGGCGGATGGGGCTGGGAAATACGGTCTGCCCCCGGCTGAGTCAGCAGCAGATAGATATCACGACGCGCGCCAGGCGGACACGCCGCGAGCAAAATCGCCTCGTAGTTCGCCTGCCCGGCGACGACTTTTGTGCCCTCGCCGCGGCGGATCACCTGCGTGACGGGTTGCTGCGGCTCCAGTAACCGGGCAAAAGGAATATCCAGCGCCACGCAAAGCGACCACAGCGTTTCCAGGCTAGGATTGCCGTTGCCAGACTCCAGTTGAGAAAGCGTGGATTTGGCGATCCCGGCACGGCGGGCAATTTCCGCCAGTGAGAGCCCGGTTCGCAAGCGTTCTCGCACCAGGCTTTTGGCGATCACGCTGATTGGCTGCGTCATAATAACGGCCTCTTTCTCTCTATAACGAACGAATCGTTCGTCTTGTAAAACGTTTCTGATGCGTTCATTATAATGGAAATACGTTCGATATGGCTAAAATGGTATGAAGAATCACCTCTCTTGCCTGAAAGGCGACACGATAAAAGCGATCGTCCTGGTCTGCCTCGCGGTGGGCGTGGTCGGCATGTCTTATGGCTCACTGGCGATGGCCTACGGTTTCCCGCTGTGGGTGCCGTTTGTCCTCTCCCTCACGGTGCTGGCAGGCGCATCCGAGTTTATGTTTATCGGCATCGTGGCGAGCGGCGGCAATCCGCTGGCAGCGGCAGCGGCCGGTTTACTGGTTAACGCGCGCCATGTGCCGTTCGGCGTTACGGTGCGTGAACTGGTGGGCAAGCGCGGCCTGAGCTTTCTGGGCTGTCATATCATGAATGATGAAAGTGTGGTGTTCGGCCTGTCGCAAAAAACCGCCGAGCAGCGTAAAGCGGCCTACTGGCTGTGCGGCCTGGGCGTGGCAATCATCTGGCCGCTGGGGGCGGTGCTGGGCGCGATGGTCGGCAAGCTGCTGCCGGACCCGGAAACCATCGGGCTGGACGCGGTGTTCCCGGCGATCCTGCTGGCGTTAGTGGTGCCGGCATTTAAAAACCGTACCACGCTGATCCGCGCCTGTAGCGGCGCAGTGTTGTCGCTGGCCGCCGTACCGTTTGCGCCGGTTGGCCTGCCGGTGCTGCTCTCTTTGCTCGGCCTTGCCGCGAGGAAAAAATAATGGAAAACATGACGGTCTTTATTCTCGGCATCGCCATTCTTTCTGCCGGAACCTATCTGATGCGTCTCGGCGGGGCGAAACTCGGTAGCCGGCTGGCGCTTTCTGAACGGTCGCAGGCGCTGCTTTCAGACGCGGCAACCGTTTTGTTGTTCTCCGTCGCGCTGGCAACAACGTTTTATGAAGGGGACCATTTTGCCGGGATGGCGCGCGTACTGGGGGTGGGGTTCGCGGTGTTTCTGGCCTGGCGCAAAATGCCGTTAATTGTGGTGATCGTCGCGGCGGCGGTGGTGACGGCGCTGCTGCGTCTGGCGGGGATCCACTAGAAAATATGCCCGACATAACAGGTCGGCCGGGCATAACAGAGATTATCGCGCAGGAAGCGTATCAACATTGAGCGTCAGCGTTTCTTCAAAATCCGTTGTGTTAGTAACGCTAAATGCCTTGTCTGAAAGGTAGGTCGTGATCATCATGGTGGCGACAAACTGCTCGCCCGCCACTTCCGTGCCGTTAACCGCAGCCAGCGCTTTTTCCGGCTTTAGCGTCACCTGAGAAGCGCCTCCCTGAACGGCTACCGCGCCAATATCGACCGCGGCCAGCTGCACGGGGTTCCCGTCCACCCGCCCATCTTTGAATTCGATTTTCATCGCGCCGCTGTCCGTAAAACGATACGCCAGGTTCTGTCGGGCAATCCCGTCTACGGAGATGCGCATTTTGCGCACATCCGGACACAGCACCGAAACCTGAACTTCACGCATCACAGAAGCATAACCGTTGTACACTTTGCCAATATGTTCAGCGGACGTTTGCCGCATATCCTCTTTACGGTAGCGCCCGTAATCGACTTTCTTCACCGCCGACATCATTTCACAGGCGCCGTCATCGGCCTGCGCCATTCCCGAAAGTCCCGCTGCGCCGCAGAGCAGCATAAGCATCAGCGCGTATTGACGAACGTTATTCAGAGACATTTCCCTGTCACCTCTTCATAGAATTTATTCGGTTCTGCCTCCGGCAGGGTGTACGTCAGCCTGCAACGCCCTTCATCCAGCTTCGCATACAGCTGCTGGCTGGCAGAGATATCGTTCAGGAAGATCACGCCGTCTTCTGGCGCACTCGTCACATACTCCCCTGCCGCGTCCACAATCGAGACACCTTCCGGCAGCGGCGTACCGTCCGCACGGCGTATACTGAGCAGCACGCGGCGCTGGCTTAACGTCGCAAACTCCCACTTCGCCACAGCGCCGTGAGACGCTTTGATCGCTGTTCTGCCATTTCTTACGTCCAGATTGCCTGGCAGGCTTTCCGTGTTGATCTCAATCGTGCTTTCACGGAACGGCGACAGCGCAGGAATAATCGCCTGGCCCCATTTATCGGTCCATACCGCGCCGCGCGGGGTACCTATCTCGATACCAGCCACCGGTTTATCCAGTCTGGCAATGGCGTACGTATCGGTCACGCGGTAAGGCGAGAAGGTCACCCCGTCGCTGTGGGCGACAATCCCGCCGCTTAATGCTGCTGAGTAGTTGGTATTGCTGTCGTTATCTCCTCCTGCCGCCAGCGCCAGGTTGGTGTAATGCAGATTACTGTTCAGCGAGCTGTCCCAGCTGGTGGTGTTCTCTTCCTGGTCCTGAGTGACCCCCACCGTGTACTGGTTCTCAGCGTTGAGCGAGCCCATCGCCCGCGTGCCGTAAGAACGCTTACCTTCGCTCTCGCGATACCAGGAGCTGGTTGTAACGCCTGAGCGTCCCAGCGGGATCGACACGTTTACGTAAAACTGATCGTTGTCGCTGCTGTCGTGCCGGCTGACATCCGACTCCCAGTTCACGCTCACGTTGAGGTATTTAAAAGTCTGTGACCACGACGAGATAAACCGGCGGCTGTCATAGTCGCTGTTCCAGCTCTCGTTGCGATAATAGCTGAGGGAAAAGCGGCCCAGCGTGGTACTCGACCAGTTGATACCGACGCTGGTGTCGTATTTGGTTTGCGACATATCGTCATCGTCGCCGTAAAGTTCCGCCATCTCGCGATAGTCCGGTGTACCATAGCTACCGCCCAGCGAAAGCCCAATGCCCCACGGCAGGGAGTAACCCAGATCCAGCGTTGTTTTGTTGCCGTCGGTTTGCGTCTGGTTGTCTATTGACGCCAGAAAACCCAACGAGGCATACAGGTTCTGCATCGGTATGGTATCGAGGTTGCCGGAGAAGCCATAATAGTGGTTATCCGCCATCACCATACCGGCCAGAAAATTGACACGCTTATTGACAGACCAGCCGTTGTTGGCGGACACCACCCACGGATTTTCAAAGCGTGAGTCCATGTCTTCAACGCGGCCCATAGCCAGCGTAAAGCCCGGGGCGCGGCCCACGTGGTTGCTGCGGAATGTGCTCGCCGAAACGGTAAACCGGTTTTCGCTGCCGTCAGTCTCGGTGACCGTTACGTTCAGGTCGGTGTTGAGGTTCGCCAGCGGCACGTCATCCAGGTTGAACGGACCGGCAGGAACCAGCGTTGAGTAAATGAGCTGTCCGCCCTGGCGGATATCGACGCGCGCCTGCGGATTACGGGCAATACCGCTGACTTCGACACCCGTTCCCACCTGGGGAGTGAGTGCGGTATCCGGCATCATCTGGACCCCGTAAATTCCCGGAATACTGAAGCGGCTGTTGGCGATGTTAATCTGGCCACCCTGCACCATCACGCCATAATCGGTAAAGGTACGCTGGGCATAGGTGTAGAGGGAGTCAACCTCAAAATCCTGATCGCTGCCGTCGCTAATGAACTGCGTGCTGCGCACAATCCAGTCTCCGGCATTAAAGCCCATTTCAAAGGTCGACTGGAAACGGTCAGCGTTCTCATCATCATAGTGATTATGGGTGCCAAACATGGAGTAATTCAGCATGGCTGCACGTCCGCCACGCACCTCGGCGAACTGTCGGCCATAATCAGGGTCGATCGCTTCAGGCGGTACAACAACCGATATTTCATCAATATCCGGCGAAGTCTGTATCGTTGATCCGGACCAGTAGTGATAAATCTTCGGGCAGGTGCCTCTTTTCGTCTGTTTAATCAGGCCCGCGTTTTCCAGAAACGCTTTATCAATACAGGGCGTTCCTTCCTCATCAAATTTCACGGGCATAATATTGCGCTGCTTACCATTAATATTAACCGTCACATTATGGTAGCCAGGGGTAAAACGGGGAGTGAGGGAATAGTAATCCGCAATGGCCGGATCAAGCCCGTTATTTTTTAAAGCATCGCTGTCAAATATGGCTCGCGCCAGTTCCAGAGATTCATTCGCATTAGAGGAAATCTCAGCCCGAATATTAAATGCCAGCACGCTAAGGCAAAACACGAGCATTCCCTTTTTACAGGAACCGTTTAACATAACTACTCCATGTTTGTTAAGTGATTTTATTGCTGAAGGTCGGCGATATAATTCCCTGCCTTATAGCCATAACGCGTTGCCGGATAGATTTCGATTTGTTTTTCGGATGCTGATATTTTGGCTGACGCGCTGGCCGTCATTTTTTCGCCAGGAAGAATGTAGGTCTTAGCTAATGTCGCGATCGTACCCGAGGCCATTAATTTCACCTTTTGCTCCAGTCGGACGACATAAGGCGTATTATTCTCAACCGTGACATTGCCATTTTTTATCTGCCAGGTGAGTGCCTTCCAGGGTTCAATATTTACCGCCAGGCCAGCCGGGTGAATAATGACGGGAAGGTTCTGGCTAAACACCACTTTAACTTTATTTTTTTCACGCTGTGGGATAGCGGTAAAAATGACACGCTTAAAATGTTCCACCTTCAGCGGCTCATTACTATTTTTCAGCACAAAACGCACGCGCTGGGTTTTACCCGCATCTACGCGCACAACCGGCTGCGTGGCAATCAGACCCGGTTTGGGGTCGTCCGGGAGATCAATAATTTTGGTGTACAGCAGCTGTGCTTCAGCATCGGTGTTTTTGACATCCATGCTGGCCCCCTGCTTGTCTTCATTGACAATAAGCAGCGAGGTATCCGGCACCATCCCGGCAGCCATACCGTTGAATGAGGCCAGCAGGCAGGCACAGATCAGCGTTCTCTTTAAAAGCAGCATAATATTAGTCCATTAATATTGGTATAGGACACCCCACCGAAGTGAGGTGTCAGGTATTTCATGATACGTGGGGGAGATTACAGATAAACCAGCTCAACGTTGGTTAAGCCGTCCAGGGTGGCTTCATCCGTGATATTTAAATCGTTGGTTGGGTTAATCATCGCGGCAATGCCCACGTTGAAGTTAATTTTAGTTTGTGCAACAGGTGCAATTGTACCGGTCGCTTGATCTGTGAAGGAATAAATCTCACTCTTATCTGCTTTCACCTGTAAATAGCGAACCCCGCTTTTAACTCCCCATGATGCACCGTTATCGCTGGTGAAGATTGGATAAAGGTTTACACCGTCTCCGTTGGTCGTCGCCCCGTTGGTCTTTTGGATACCCATTGAATAAGCGCCAATCTTCTTATCGCCATACATCCCCAGGCCAGCCGTAAAACCCACGCTGGTAATGAAATCCGAATCAATAAAGTTCACCGGAATAGTCTCCGTAGGCGCAGAATCCACATGCGAATCGTTAAAGGTCACGCCAACGCGGGTCGCTTCTTCACAGGTAATAGAAATAGGGATAATTTTAACATCCGCCAGAGGGGTTGGGGTGGTGGAATTCAGACTAGCCACCTTCATGGTACCGAAATCAGCAATACCGCCACCGCTAATAAATGCCGGTGTACAGGAAGACGGAACAATTTTCCCCGTAACCTGAATATCAACACTGGAAGCCGCCATTGCTGAAGACGCCGCTACTGCCAGTACAGATGCCAGCACTCCTTTTTTAAACATCGCGTTCATTTAATTTCCTTATATGAGTTAAATACAAAATAAACCAAAAGAGAAATATTTGGTTTTAGGGGTAGAGATTTAATATTGTTTTTGAAACTATCATCATGAATAACCGGGGTCAATGACTCCGAATCTCTTTAGGATTAAAGCCTGAGGATTTCCTTATTATTTGGGATCAATTATTGATTATTTATATAATAAACCCCGAAATACAGTCTGAAAGACATGAAATCATACATTATTGAAATGAATTAAAAGAACTGGTCAGACCTTGTATTTAGATCATGTATGATATTGCTGATTTTTAAGTAAGGGTAACTCAACCGGACGGCACATTATAGTTATTATTCAACCAATAAGAAATATCCCGGAGGATATGGCTATCTTCTGTCAGGTTGAAAATACAGGCGGTTTGTACAGGAAGGCGGGTTAAAACAGGGGAGCAGAATGAAACCTGTCCCTGCTCCGAAGAGCAAGGGACAGCGGCTATATGACTTATTTGTTCAGTTCAGCGGTCATGTGTACGCGGTTACCGGTGAATGCCTGGGTAATTTTGTAGGATGACGCGCCCGCTTCCTGAGCCTGTGCGGCGATTTTGGCTTCTGCGCCATCGAGGGTAGAGGCGGATGCAGTCACAGTCTGCGCAGCGAAAGAACCGAAAGAAGCAGCCAGAGCGATTACAGCGACAAAAGTTTTGATGCTTTTCATGAGATAAACCTTTTCGTTAAGTTGTTTAGATAAGGCACCGTGCCTTGATGAGATAAATACTAGCCCTCATCATGAACAACTAAAAGCGGAAGGTTTTGCTATACTCATTCAAAATTACTGATTAACAATTAATCGCTGCGGATGGGTGTAAATTGTCGCCCTGCCCGGCTTGCAGAACCCCACCAGCGTCAGGTTGCAGCGCTCTGCCACTTCGACCGCCAGCGTTGTCGCAGCCGACACCGCAAACAGGATCTCCACGCCGCACATGGCCGCTTTCTGCACCATTTCATAGCTGGCGCGGCTGGAAACGAGCGCGGCCCCTTGCTGCCAGACGGCATCTTCACGCGCGCGACGGCCCAGCAGCTTATCCAGCGCCACATGGCGGCCCACATCTTCATGACCTCCGACGATCTCGCCCGACGGGAGCACCCACGCCGCAGCATGTGTACAGCCGCTCAGCTGACCTATGGGCTGGACATCATTGAGGTGCTCCAGGGCTTTGTCGAGGTTACCGAGGTTGAAGGTCTGGGTAAACGGCAGCGGCGCGACGGGCTTACCGATATCGTTAAGCTGTTCAACGCCGCACACGCCGCAGCCGGTACGTCCGGCCAGCGCCCGGCGGCGCTCTTTCAGCCCCATAAAGCGACGACTGGAGAGTTCGATTTGTACTTCAAGACCATTACAGGCCTGAACCACATCCATACCGTAGATCTCCTGCGGATGCGCAATGATGCCTTCCGAGAGGGAAAAACCTATGGCGAACAGTTCCAGATCTTTCGGCGAAGCCATCATCACCACATGCGAAATCCCGTTGTAAACCAGGGCAACGGGGACCTCTTCCGCCAGAAAATCCGGCGTGGCATGTGAAATGTGAGGCGGTCTGTGTACCGACAGTTCCACAATGCCCGCAGGCAGTGGCGACACGTGGGCAGCACGGTTTTGTTTAGACACAACGGTATTCCTGAACAACCACGGAAGTGAGCCTGCTATTGCAACACAAACGGCAGGCCTTACGCATAGTATGGATCAACTTTTCAGCAACCATTCTCCTACTCAATACGGAGGGGTGCAACCGATCAGCTGCTACACCTCTTTAACATGCACAGGATAAAATGTGATTGATATCACATTTTATAATCAATGCCGTGATAATACGTTCACTTTGTTTTAACCCCGTTAGAACAGGCGTACCGACATTGTGGTATTCTGGGCTTATCCCTCGGAGAAATGAGGGATTAATGCAAATTTTTCTCCTTTGCGGTTAATTCTCAACCGCAAAGTAAAACTACATAGCAATGTCGTAATGAACCAAGGAGTGACCCATGCAGGTCAGCAGAAGGCAGTTCTTTAAGATCTGCGCTGGCGGTATGGCAGGCACCACGGCGGCGGCACTGGGCTTTGCGCCCGGTGTAGCGCTGGCGGAAACACGGCAGTATAAACTGCTGCGCACCCGCGAAACCCGTAACACCTGTACGTACTGCTCCGTCGGCTGTGGGCTGTTAATGTATAGCCTCGGCGACGGTGCGAAAAACGCCAAAGCATCCATTTTCCACATCGAAGGCGATCCGGATCACCCGGTCAACCGTGGTGCGCTGTGTCCGAAAGGGGCCGGTCTGGTAGATTTTATCCACTCCGAAAGCCGCCTGAAGTTTCCTGAGTATCGCGCTCCCGGCTCTGACAAATGGCAGCAAATCAGCTGGGAGGAAGCGTTCGATCGCATCGCTAAGCTGATGAAAGAAGACCGCGATGCCAACTTTATCGCGAAGAATGCCGAAGGCACCACCGTTAACCGCTGGCTCTCCACCGGCATGCTGTGTGCTTCTGCGTCCAGTAACGAAACCGGCTATTTAACCCAGAAATTTACGCGCGCACTCGGTATGCTCGCGGTCGACAACCAGGCGCGTGTCTGACACGGACCAACGGTAGCAAGTCTTGCTCCAACATTTGGTCGCGGTGCGATGACCAACCACTGGGTCGACATCAAAAACGCCAACCTCATTGTGGTGATGGGCGGTAACGCCGCTGAAGCGCACCCTGTCGGGTTCCGCTGGGCGATGGAAGCCAAAATCCACAACGGCGCGAAGCTGATTGTGATCGATCCCCGCTTTACGCGTACAGCGTCAGTGGCGGATTTCTACACCCCTATTCGTTCAGGTACTGACATCACTTTCCTGTCAGGCGTATTGCTGTACCTGATGACCAACGAAAAATATAACCGCGAGTACACCGAAGCTTATACCAACGCCAGCCTGATCGTGCGTGAGGATTACCACTTCGAAGATGGCCTGTTCAGCGGTTATGACGCCGAAAAACGCAAATACGACAAAACCAGCTGGAACTATGAGCTGGACGAAAACGGCTTTGCGAAGCGCGACACCACCCTGCAACACCCCCGCTGCGTGTGGAACCTGCTGAAAGAGCACGTTTCCCGCTATACGCCGGAGGTTGTCGAAAACATCTGTGGGACGCCGAAGGCGGACTTCCTGAAGGTGTGCGAGCTGATTGCGGAAACCAGCGCGAAAGATAAAACCGCGTCGTTCCTGTATGCGCTCGGCTGGACGCAGCACTCCATCGGCGCGCAGAACATCCGCACCATGGCGATGGTTCAGCTGCTCCTCGGCAACATGGGGATGGCAGGCGGCGGCGTGAACGCCCTGCGCGGTCACTCCAACATTCAGGGTCTGACCGACCTCGGCCTGCTGTCTCAGAGCCTGACGGGTTACATGAACCTGCCGAGCGAGAAACAGACCGACCTGCAAACCTACCTGACGGCCAGCACGCCAAAACCGCTGCTCGAAGGCCAGGTGAACTACTGGGGCAACTATCCGAAGTTCTTCGTCTCGCTGATGAAAGCCTTCTACGGTGACAAGGCGACGGCGGAAAACAGCTGGGGCTTTGACTGGCTGCCGAAGTGGGACAAAGGTTACGACGTACTTCAGTACTTCGAAATGATGCACCAGGGCCAGGTCAACGGCTATATCTGCCAGGGCTTTAACCCGGTGGCGTCGTTCCCGAACAAGAACAAGGTTGTCGAGTCTCTGTCGAAGCTGAAGTTCCTGGTGACGATTGACCCGCTCAATACCGAAACGTCGACGTTCTGGCAGAACCACGGTGAGTCGAACGATGTCGATCCGTCGAAGATTCAGACCGAAGTGTTCCGTCTGCCGTCTACCTGCTTCGCGGAAGAGAACGGGTCTATCGTCAACTCCGGCCGCTGGTTGCAGTGGCACTGGAAAGGCGCGGATGCCCCGGGCATCGCCTTGAACGACGGCGAGATCCTGGCCGGTATCTTCTTACGTCTGCGTAAAATGTACGCGGCTGAAGGCGGCGCAACGCCTGAGCCGGTGCTGAACATGACCTGGAACTACTCGACGCCAGAGAATCCGTCTCCGGAAGAAGTGGCGATGGAGAGCAACGGTAAGGCGCTGGCGGACGTTATCGACCCGGCGACCGGTGCGGTGCTGGCGAAGAAAGGCGATCAGCTCAGCACCTTTGCGCACCTGCGCGATGACGGTACGACCTCCAGCGGCTGCTGGATCTTTGCCGGTAGCTGGACGCCAAAAGGCAACCAGATGGCCAACCGCGATAACGCCGACCCGTCGGGCCTCGGCAATACGCTGGGCTGGGCATGGGCATGGCCGCTTAACCGCCGCATCCTCTATAACCGCGCCTCAGCTGACCCGCAAGGCAACCCGTGGGATCCGAAGCGTCAGCTACTGAAGTGGGACGGCGCGAAATGGGGCGGCGTGGATATTCCGGACTACAGCACTGCCGCACCGGGCAGCGATGTCGGGCCGTTTATCATGCAGCCTGAAGGGATGGGGCGCCTGTTTGCTATCGATAAGATGGCGGAAGGTCCGTTCCCGGAACACTACGAGCCGTTTGAGACGCCGCTGGGTACTAACCCGCTGCACCCGAACGTGGTCTCTAACCCGGCAGCCCGCATCTTCAAAGGCGATTTTGAAGCGCTGGGTAAAAAGGACAAGTTCCCTTATGTCGGCACCACTTACCGTCTGACCGAGCACTTCCACTACTGGACCAAGCACGCGCTGCTGAATGCCATCGCGCAGCCGGAGCAGTTTGTGGAGATCGGCGAGAAGCTGGCGAACAAACTCGGCATTGCCCATGGCGATACCGTGAAGGTCTCCTCTAACCGCGGCTACATCAAAGCCAAGGCGGTGGTGACCAAGCGTATTCGCACGCTGAACGTTCACGGTCAGCAGGTGGATACCATCGGCATCCCAATTCACTGGGGTTATGAGGGCGTGGCGAAGAAAGGGTTCATTGCGAACACCCTGACGCCGTTCGTCGGTGATGCGAACACGCAGACGCCGGAGTTTAAGGCCTTCCTCGTGAACGTGGAAAAGGTGTAACGGAGACGACTTATGGCTTATCAATCTCAAGACATTATCCGTCGTTCCGCGACTAACGGTTTCACGCCCGCGCCTCAGGCGCGGGACCACCAGCAGGAAGTGGCGAAGCTTATCGACGTGACCACCTGTATCGGCTGTAAAGCCTGTCAGGTGGCCTGTTCAGAGTGGAACGACATCCGTGACGAAGTGGGTCACAACGTCGGGGTGTACGACAACCCGGCGGACCTGACCGCCAAGTCCTGGACGGTAATGCGTTTCTCGGAAGTGGAGCAGAACGACAAACTGGAATGGCTTATCCGCAAAGATGGCTGTATGCACTGTGCGGATCCGGGCTGCCTGAAGGCGTGTCCGTCAGAAGGGGCTATCATTCAGTATGCCAACGGCATCGTCGACTTCCAGTCCGAGCAGTGTATTGGCTGCGGCTATTGCATCGCGGGTTGTCCGTTTGACGTGCCGCGCCTGAACCCGGAAGACAACCGCGTCTACAAATGTACGCTGTGCGTTGACCGCGTAAATGTCGGCCAGGAGCCAGCGTGCGTGAAGACCTGTCCAACTGGCGCTATCCACTTTGGCTCCAAAGAGGATATGAAAACGCTGGCGGCAGAGCGCGTGGGCGAGCTGAAAACTCGTGGTTACGATAACGCGGGCCTGTACGATCCGGCCGGGGTTGGCGGTACGCACGTGATGTACGTGCTGCACCACGCCGACAAGCCGAACCTGTATCACGGCCTGCCGGAGAACCCGGAAATCAGCGCGACCGTGAAGTTCTGGAAAGGCATCTGGAAACCGCTGGCCGCGGTCGGTTTTGCGGCCACCTTCGCAGCGAGCATCTTCCACTACGTCGGCGTTGGTCCGAACCGTGCGGAAGAGGAAGACGACAACCTGCATGAAGAGAAAGACGAGGTGCGCAAATGAGAAAACGTGACACCATCGTGCGCTACACCGCGCCGGAACGCATCAACCACTGGGTCACCGCCTTCTGCTTCATGCTGGCGGCGATAAGCGGGCTGGGGTTCTTCTTCCCGTCCTTCAACTGGCTGATGCAGATACTGGGCACGCCGCAGCTGGCGCGCATCCTTCACCCGTTCGTGGGTGTGGTGATGTTTGCCTCGTTCATCATCATGTTTTTCCGCTACTGGCACCATAACCTAATCAATCGGGATGATATCTTTTGGGCGAAGAATATTCGTAAGATCGTCGTCAACGAGGAAGTGGGTGATACCGGGCGTTATAACTTCGGCCAGAAATGCGTATTCTGGGCGGCGATTATCTTCCTGGTCCTGTTGCTGGTGAGCGGCGTGATCATCTGGCGTCCGTACTTTGCGCCTGCTTTCTCAATCCCGGTGATCCGATTCGCGCTGATGCTGCATTCATTTGCCGCAGTGGCGTTAATTGTGGTTATCATGGTGCATATTTACGCCGCCCTCTGGGTGAAAGGCACCATTACCGCGATGGTGGAAGGCTGGGTCACCAAAACGTGGGCGAAGAAACATCACCCGCGCTGGTACCGAGAAGTCCGCCAGAAACAGGAAAAGTCATCTGAATGAGTATTCGCATAATCCCGCAAGATGAGCTGGGGTCGAGCGAGAAACGTACGGCGGAGTATATTCCGCCGTTGTTATTCCCCAGACTCAAGAACCTCTACAACCGCCGCGCAGAGCGTCTGCGCGAGCTGGCAGAGAACAACCCGCTGGGCGATTTTCTGCGTTTTGCCGCGCTGGTCGCCCATGCGCAGGAAGTGGTGCTGTACGACCATCCGCTGCAAATGGACCTGACCGCACGCATCAAAGAAGCCAACGAGCAGGGCAAACCGCCGCTGGATATTCACGTCCTGCCGCGCGACAAGCACTGGCATAAGCTGCTGCATTCCCTGATCGCCGAGCTGAAGCCCGAGATGAGCGGCACGGCGCTGGCAGTCATTGAGAACCTGGAAAAAGCCTCCGATCAGGAGCTGGAAGAGATGGCGAGCGCGCTGTTTGCTTCCGACTTCTCACTGGTGAGCAGCGATAAAGCGCCGTTCATCTGGGCTGCGCTGTCGCTCTACTGGGCGCAAATGGCGAGCCTGATTCCAGGTAAAGCCCGCGCCGAATACGGCGAAGCGCGCCAGTTCTGCCCGGTGTGTGGTTCAATGCCGGTCTCCAGCATGGTGCAAATCGGCACCACTCAGGGGCTGCGCTACCTGCACTGCAACCTGTGTGAAACCGAGTGGCACGTGGTGCGCATCAAGTGCAGCAACTGCGAACAGACCCGCGATCTGAACTACTGGTCGCTGGAAAATGAAGACGCGGCGGTGAAAGCGGAGAGCTGCGGCGACTGCGGGACCTACCTGAAGATTCTGTATCAGGAAAAAGACCCGAAAGTCGAAGCCGTGGCCGACGATCTCGCCTCGCTGATTCTGGACGCGAAGATGGAGCAGGAGGGCTTTGCCCGCAGCTCGATCAACCCGTTCCTGTTCCCGGGTGAAGGGGAGTAATCTCCTGTGAGAGTGCCGGGCGGCGCGAGCTTGCCCGGCCTACACCTGGTAAGGCGTAAGGACCTCGTCAATACCCGCAAAATCTTTCGTGTTGCGAGAAATCAACGGACATTTTCTGCTCTGCGCTGTGGCCAGAATGATAGCATCAGGCAGTTTCATTCCATGCTTCTCACGTAGTAAAACGCTTCTTTCCGCAATATCCCGAGACACATCAATAATTTCAAAAGCGCCCATAACGGCTGCCGTTTTCGCTTCATGACCATGCCTGCGAGCGCCCACCATTACTTCCATCCAGGTAATTAAGCTGATGGCACGATGCGACGCGGTATGCTCAATCGCATCCGCAGCTTCAACACGGTTGTTGAAGAGATCAATGAGAATATTGGTATCAAACACTGCCATGTGCTCCATGATTACCACTCCTCACGCAGCTTGCGTTCATACTCAAGCCCGTCCTCTTTTCTGTCTCCCCACAGACCAAGCGCATTTCGGATAACAGAAGAACTCTGCTGGTCGAGATACAGCTCTATCGCTTCCCGAAGCAGTTCAGCACGTGGTTGATTTCGCAATTGCTTGAGATTATCCAAACGTTGAATCACGTCATCAGACAAATCGATAAGTATTCTGCCCATATCAAGTTCCGCCAAAACGCTCATATATCACCTTAGTATATCACCTTTGGTTAATTTTCAGGCAAAATACTCTTTATCAATTTAGGGTGAAAGGACGTTTTTTAGGGAATGATCGATTTTGCGAGCCGCTTTCCACAATATGCACCTCTCAACATTTCTCTGTTTTCATCTGCTGTAAACCAGGTTATAAACTGTATAAAAACACAGTAAAAGGACGTAATCATGGCACTGGAAAAGGGTATTGATAAGCTGGTACAGGAGTTTATTGCCGCAGGACGACCTTCCTCGCGAAAGCAGAGTATTGATGACCGGAGAAGCGGATATGTCGCCAGCACAGCGCTAGCCGGGGAAACAGAAACGCGTGTCCAGGTTGAAACGCTTGTTCTTGAGGATATGACCTTTCGGGTATTTTCGCCTTTCAATGCCCCTGAAACGTTATCTTGTGCCCTCTACTATCATGGCGGTTGTTTTGTCAGCGGTGGGTTTGAAACCCATGATAATCAGCTTCGCCAACTGGCGTTTTACGGTAACTGCCGGGTCATTGCGGTTCAGTACAGACTCGCACCCGAGCATACTTTCCCCGCTGCGCATGACGATGCAGAGAGAGCGGCAGATCTTGTCTGGCAAAATGCAGAACAATTAGGTGTGGATAAAAACCGGATTACACTTTGTGGAGACAGCGCAGGAGGTCATCTTGCGCTGGTAACGTCATTGCGGCTTAAGGCCAAAGGTCTCTGGGATCCCGCGCAGCTCATTCTTATCTACCCCATGCTCGACGCTACGGCCAGTTTTGAAAGCTATACCCTCAATGGCATGGATTACGTGATTACTCGCGATACCCTTTTGAGCGGCTATGAAATGTATCTGGCTGGAGCCGACCGTCAACATCCTGAAGTCAGCCCACTGTGGCGCAACGACTTTAGCGGTCTGCCGAAGGTCCATATTGTTACCGCTGAGTATGATCCGTTACGCGACGAAGGCGAGGCGCTTTATCAGCGCCTCACGGAGCAAGGCGTGAAGTGTACCGCTCAACGATGGCGGGGTGTAATACACGGCTTCTTCCAGTTGGGTGGAATTAGCCAGTCAGCGCGAGACGTTATGCGAGATATTGCCTGGCGCATTAACCATGCCGGGCGAGAGTGAAAAGGAGACTACTCCTCCTCGTTCCCGCCCTCTTCATACGCGCCATACGGCTTCGCTGGCAGAACGATATAGGTGCCTTCAAACACCGCGCCTGGCGTTTCATCGCCGAACAGCTCCACCTGCATCTGTACGCGTGCTTTACGTCCACGCGCCAGACGGTCGAGATCGCCGCCCAGTGCGCCCAGGTCAGCAACCGCGCTCGGCTTGCCGCTGATCGGGGCGCTGTAGCGGATATGGGCATCGGCCAGAATAATGGTGCCGCCGAGATGACGTTCGCGCAGCATCAGCCAGATCAGTCCCCAGCCAGTGAGCGTGGCGAGTGAAAACAGGCTGCCGGCAAACAGGGTATGGTGCGGGTTCTGGTTGCCGGTTTCCGGCATGGTGGTAATAAATTTTTGCCCGGTATATTGCTGAATACGCACACCCATTTTTTCACTGAGCGGAATGTGCTGATACCACGCCTGCTGGAGCTGCCCGCACCAGTCGGCGCGATGGAGAATATCGTCCAGCGTGGCGATGGGTTTGATCATCAAAAAGTGACGAATCGGCGTAGTTTGCGGGGCGGTGATTTCCCCCTGATTCACGAAACCAAGCTTGGCAAAGAACTCAACGGCATCTTCGCGGGCGCTACAGGTGACACGCTTGACCCCTTCCTGACGGGCAACGGATTCCAGCGTCATAGCCATCAGCGTTCCAAGGCCTTTGTCCTGCACGGAGGGATGAACGGCCATAAAGCGGATTGAAGCTTCGTTGTCGGCATTGATATACAGACGTCCCACGGCAACGAGGTTGCCCTCTTCATCAACCACCATCTGGTGGTGCGCCATCGCGTCCCAGGCGTCGCGTTCAGAGCCTTTAGGTTGATGCAGGGGCTTGCGCAGCATTTCCCAGCGGAAATGGTAATAAGCGTCTAATTCTTCTTCCGTTTGCGGTACTCGAAGGTGATACATAGCTGTACTCTCTCTTGTTACCCGCGGCCATGCCGCCAGTTGGCTCATACCTGGAGCCAGAATGTGACGGGGCCATCGTTCACCAGCGAAACCTGCATATCCGCAGCGAATCGTCCGGTTTGTGTATTCATGTCCTGTTGGCGACAGCGCTCAACAAAGTACTCGTAAAGGGCTTCTGCGCGATCCGGTGCCGCGCCCTTCGAAAAACTCGGGCGCATGCCGCGTTCGGTATCCGCGGCCAGCGTAAACTGGGAGACCACCAGCACGCTGCCGCCCGCCTGCTGAACGTTCAGGTTCATCTTGCCTTCCGCATCGCTGAAAATGCGGTAGCCCAGTACGCGCTCACACAAGCGGTTGGCTTTTTGTTCGTCGTCATCCTTTTCGACACCCAGGAGCACCAAAAGTCCTGGGCCAATTTCACCCGTCACCTCATCCGCCACGGTGACGCTGGCACGGGTTACACGCTGAATCAATGCAATCATGGTTGGTCTGCTTCTTGTTGTTTTTCAGCTTCTGCTGCTTTTTTGAGTTCGCGGTAGACCCCGAGAGTGACAGTTATTTCGGCGCCAAGCAAGACGATACACCACGTCCAGTAGACCCAGACAAACAAAATGGGGATCACCGCCAGCACGCCGTAAATCAGCTGATAAGAGGGGAACATGGTGATATAAAGCGCGAATCCTTTCTTGCCCAGCTCAAAGAGCAACGCCGCGACCAGCGCACCCACCACGGCATCCCGGTTGGGTACGCGCGTGGTTGGTACCACGCTGTAGAGCAGCCAGAACGAAAGCCACGATAAAATCAGCGGGAATATACGCAGCACGTTATCGATCACGCTGTTTAAGTCGGTCGCCCAGCGCAGCGAAAGAAGGTAGGAACTGATCGCCAGGCTTGCCCCCGCCAGCAATGGGCCAAGGGTTAAAATCATCCAGTAGACGGCAAAGGAGTAAACCTTCGGGCGGACTTTTTTGCTCCGCCAGATGGTGTTGAGCGCACTGTCGATGGAGTACATCAGCAGCAGCGCGGTAACAATAAGCCCACATGCCCCCACCGCCGTCATCTTGCTGGAGTTTGCGACAAACTGTTCAATGTAGTTCTGGATCACATCGCCGGTGGCAGGAATAAAGTTCGCGAAAACAAAATGGCGAAGCTGCATGCTCACATCGGCAAACATCGGAAACGCCGAAAAAAGCGCAAAAATCACCGCCACCAGCGGCACCAGCGAGAGCAAGGACACGTAAGCGAGATTGCCCGCCAGCGTGGTCATGTTGTCCTCGTCAATGCGATGCCAGAGGAGTTTCAGCCACGCCCTCAGCGGGCGCGTGTGGTGATTGGCTTTTTGATGAACGGTTTTTAGCATAACTGCTTCGCAAAGTAGTTCGGTATCGTCTCTTTTCCGGTCACCAGAATGGAGGTGATACCTAACTGATTAGCCCCTTCTATATTATCGGCGTTGTCGTCAAAAAAGACCGCATCCGCCGCCGTGGATCCTTCTTCCTGCAATACCGCCTGATAGATACGCGCCTCAGGTTTACGCATCCCCATCTCCTGGGAGAGATACACCTTATCTGCCGCCGCGTGGATTTCCGGGTATTCATCCGGCCAGAAGGTGGTATGCAGGCGGTTGGTATTCGACAGGACGACGACACGATGCCCCTGCTCGCGCAGCTTGTGCATGATGTCGATCACTTCGGGGCGGATCGCGACAAATATGGCCTGCCAGCCGTGGGAAAACTGCTCGTAGCTTAACGAGAGACCCATTTCCTGACAGAAACGCTCTGCGAACGCTTCATCGCTGATCTCACCGCGCTCGTGCAGATGGAAAGTCTCACCCATCGCGAAATTCTGCTTTAACGTCGCCAGCGGAACACGGCTAAAATCGCTCCATGCGCCCAGCACCCGGTTAAAATCGATATCGACGATTACATTTCCTAAGTCAAAGATATAAAGCATGTTTATCTCCTTTCGCCGTGGAAAAGTAACTGTAGCGGGAAAGAGAAACTTTAGCTATGCGCCAGATTCAGCTTAGAGAAAGGAAAGGCCCGAATCGCAATATCGGGCCATAGGATTTTCAGCCAGCCTGCTGCTCTTCTCCGGAATTGACTTCGACAACCTCAACCTTGCTGGATTTGAGGTGATTTTGCAGCGCCGGGCCGGGCAGCTCATCGGTGAACAGCGCCGTCGCCTGCGCCACGTTGCCGATTTCAACCGCCGCGGAGGCGTGGTATTTCGTATGATCGGCCGCCAGTAAAATGTGACGGGAGTGAGCGATCATGGTTTTCACCACGCTGGCTTCGTTAACGTCAAATTCCATCATCGCGCCGTCGTGCTCTATCGCCCCGACGCTGGTGACCAGGTAATCTGCGCGAAATCCTGACACGAACGCCGTTGCCGCAGGACCGATAATGCCGCCGTTATGCGGGCGCAGCGTACCGCCGGGCACCATCACCTCAAAGCGCGGATTCTTATAAAGAATGTGCGCCACCCGCAGGCTGTTAGTGATGATGCGCAGATGATTATGGTTAAGCAGTGCCCGGGCAACGTGCTCCACGGTCGTCCCGATGGTGATAAAAATGGTCGAACCGTCGGGAATATAGTCCGCAATCGCTTCGGCAATCGCCCGTTTCTCTTCGGTAAGCGAGACTTCACGCTGTTCGAACGCCGTGTTGACCACGCTGGATGCCCTGCCCGCGCCGCCGTGATGACGGGTGATCAGCCCTTGCTCGCTGAGCTTGCGGATATCCCGGCGCACGGTTTGCGTGGAGACATCCAGCAGCTGCGCCAGTTCATCAATGTTCATATAGCCGCGATCGGCAATCAGCGTCAGCAGCTGATCGTGACGCGGGTTGCCGGTCAGTTCGGTAAGGCTCATGGGCTGTCCTCTGAAAACCATCACGCCCCGCATTTTATACAAAAAGTGACAAAAAAGAGCGGGTTTGATCACAGTCGGGTATACCCGCGCGCCCGCCGGGCTTTGTACATTTCAGTGCTGCGACGGCGCTGGCAAAACGCACGGCGTCTGCGGCGGGTAATTTCTGCCCCAGGCTGACCGCCAGCGCACCGTGGAACACGTCGCCCGCCCCGGTGGTATCAATGACGTTCACTTCAAAACCAGGCTGATGACATAGCGTGTCGTTTTCCAGCCAGAAACAGCCGTCTCGCCCCTGTGTGACATACACATGTCCATTTGTGAGCGTTTGTGCTTTCTTCAGCGCGTTTTCGGTTTCATCCAGCTGCGTTAACCGCCGCAGTCCTGGCGCGGAGAAGGCCGCGTGGTCGCTTAAGGCAATCAGATCCGCGATGTCCTGCGGGGTGACATCCGCATCCAGCAGCGTCGGTACGCCCTGCTGGCGGGCCAGGGTAAATGCCTGTTTTGCCCCGTCATGCCAGCGCACGTCGGCTAAGACAATGTCCCACTGAGAGAAGTCGATTTCATGCAGCCAGTCTGCCGCCGCAGGGAGATCGGGGCTGGGGTAGTTGGCAATAACGCGCTCTCCGCTTGCGTCCACCAGCACCGCCGATTGCGACGATCGGGCTCCCTTAACTATGCGCGTATAGCGGGTGTTCACCCCCAGGGATTCCAGCTCCGCAAGCAGTCGTCTGCCGGTATCGTCGTCCCCCACCCGGCCAATAAAATCCACTTCCGCGCCCAGTTTCGCGGCTGCCACTGCCGCCGTTGCCGCCGGGCCGCCGCCCACTTCCGTATAGTCTTTTGCGACATATTTCCCACCTTCTTTCGGTAAATCATCGAGATACCAGATGCGATCCAGCACGGTAATGCCGACACAAACGATGCGAGTCATGGTGATTCCTTCTGCGATTTCTGATGCCTTCATTTTAATTTCACCAAATGTTTAAAAAGTGACCCGTGTCAATTTTTTGACTATAAATTACAAATACGATCAAAAACAGACACCACAAACGCGCAAAAATTGACACGATGTGACAGGAGAGAGGCATGTCAGCAATCGCATTTATCGGCTTAGGACAGATGGGCGCGCCCATGGCGAAGAATCTGTTGAAACAGGGCCACCAGCTTAACGTTTTTGATGTGAACCCGCAGGCGGTTCAGGCGCTGGTAGAGAGCGGCGCCCGGGCGGCGGGAACGCCAGCGCAGGCCGTAACGGAGGCCGAATTCGTCATTACCATGCTGCCAAACGGCGACCTGGTGCGCAGCGTGCTGTTCGGCGAGCACGGCGTATGCGAAGGGTTATCCCGCGACGCGCTGGTCATTGATATGTCCACCATTCACCCGCTGCAAACCGACGCACTGATCCGCGACATGGCTGAGCAAGGCTTCAGCCTGATGGACGTGCCCGTCGGACGCACCTCTGATCATGCCATCGCCGGTACGCTGCTCCTGCTGGCGGGCGGTACGGCGCAGCAGGTTGAGCGCGCCACCCCCGTTTTAATGGCGATGGGCAATGAACTGATTAACGCCGGCGGGCCGGGAATGGGCATCCGCGTGAAGCTCATCAATAACTACATGAGCATCGCCCTGAACGCCCTTTCCGCCGAAGCCGCCGTACTGTGCGAAGCGCTTGGCCTCTCCTTTGACGTGGCGCTCAAGGTGATGAGCGGCACGCCGGCGGGTAAAGGCCACTTCACCACGTCATGGCCGAACAAGGTACTGAAAGGGGATCTTTCACCCGCCTTTATGATCGACCTTGCGCATAAGGATCTGGGGATCGCCCTCGACGTGGCCAACCAGCTCCACGTTCCGATGCCGCTGGGCGCGGCTTCCCGCGAAGTTTACAACCAGGCACGCGCCGCCGGGCGCGGGCGCGAAGACTGGACAGCCATTCTTGAACAGGTTCGCGCATCTGCCGGGCTGAAAAAAACACACTGATACGAAAGGACTGAGGAATGACGATGTACACCCTGAAAGATATCACCCGACCTTCCGGCGGTTTTGCGATGCTGGCCGTGGATCAGCGCGAAGCGATGCGCCTGATGTTTGCTGCCGCAGGCGCGCCGGTGCCGGTAACCGACCAGCACCTGACGGATTTCAAGGTCAATGCGGCGAAAATTCTGTCGCCGTACGCCTCTGCGATCCTCGTCGACCAGCAGTTCTGCTACCGCCAGATTGTCGAGCAGCAGGCCGTGGCCAAAAGCTGCGCAATGATTGTCGCCGCCGACGAGTTTATCCCGGGGAACGGCATTCCGGTCGACAGCGTGGTGATCGACAAGAACGTTGACGCGCAGGCGGTCAAACGCGATGGCGGTAAGGCGCTGAAGCTGCTGGTGCTGTGGCGCAGCGATGAAGATCCGCAGCAGCGCCTGGAAATGGTGAAAGCGTTCAATACGCTGTGCCACGACAACGGGCTGCTGAGCATTATCGAGCCGGTGGTGCGTCCCCCGCGCCGCGGCGCCGCGTTTGACCGCGAGCAGGCGATCATCGATGCGGCCAAAGAGCTGGGCGACAGCGGCGCCGACCTCTACAAAGTGGAAATGCCGCTGTTTGGTAAGGGCACACAGCACGAGCTACTGACGGCCTCGCAGAAGCTGAACGAGAACATCGCCATGCCGTGGGTGATCCTCTCCTCCGGCGTGGACGATAAGTTATTCCCGCGTGCCGTAAGCGTCGCCATGCAGGCGGGGGCATCGGGCTTTTTAGCCGGGCGCGCCGTCTGGTCATCGGTGATTGGCCTGCCGGACACCGAGCTGATGCTGCGTGATATTTCCGTGCCAAAACTTCAGCGTCTGGGTGAGATCGTCGACGAAATGATGGCTCGCCGTTAAGAAAGGACCCGAACATGAAATGGTTTAACACCCTGAGCCATAACCGCTGGCTCGAACAAGAGACCGACCGCATTCTCGATTTCGGTAAAAACGCCGCCGTACCGACCGGCTTTGGCTGGCTGGGCAATAACGGGCAGGTGCGCAGCGATATGGGCACCCATCTGTGGATCACCGCCCGCATGCTGCACGTTTACGCGGTGGCGGCGAACATGGGGCGCCCCGGCGCGTACGCGCTGGTTGAGCACGGCATTAATGCCCTGAACGGTCCGCTGCGCGATAAACAGCACGGCGGCTGGTACGCCTGCGTAAACGATGAAGGCGTGATTGATGCGTCCAAGCAGGGCTATCAGCATTTCTTCGTCCTGCTGGGCGCGGCGAGCGCCGTCACCACCGGCCACCCGCAGGCACGCAAGCTGCTGGACAATGCCATCGAGGTGATTGAGCGCTACTTCTGGAGCGAACAGGAGCAGATGTGCCTGGAGTCCTGGGACGAAGCCTTCAGCAAAACGGAAGACTATCGCGGCGGTAACGCCAATATGCACGCCGTGGAAGCCTTCCTCATCGTCTATGACGTGACCCACGACCGGAAATGGCTCGACCGCGCCTTGCGTATCGCCTCGGTGATTATTCACGACGTGGCGCGCAAAGGGGAGTACCGCGTTAACGAGCATTTCGACACCAGCTGGAACCCGATCCGCGATTACAACATCGATAACCCTGCCCACCGCTTCCGCGCCTACGGCGGCACGCCGGGGCACTGGATCGAGTGGGGCCGCCTGATGCTGCACCTGCGTGCCGCGCTGGAAGCCCGCTTTGAAACCCCGCCGGAGTGGCTGCTGGAAGATGCGAAAGGCCTGTTTCACGCCACTATTCGCGACGCCTGGGCACCCGACGGGGCGGACGGCTTTGTCTACTCCGTGGGCTGGGACGGCAAGCCTATCGTGCGCGAACGCGTGCGCTGGCCAATCGTCGAGGCGATGGGCACGGCTTACGCGCTCTACACCGTCACCGGCGAGGCGCAGTACGAAGCCTGGTATCAGAAATGGTGGGATTACTGCATCAAGTACCTGATGGATTACGAAAACGGTTCATGGTGGCAGGAGCTGGACACCAATAACGAAGTGACCACCAAAGTCTGGGACGGCAAGCAGGATATTTACCACCTGCTGCACTGCCTGGTGATCCCCCGCCTGCCGCTGGCGCCGGGCTTAGCCCCTGCCGTAGCCGCCGGATTACTGGATAGCCTGGCCAAATAATAAAGACGGAGTTTTTATGCGTACCCTACACAATATTGACCTGAAAAATAACGAAAGTGGTTTCACCCTGCGCTGGCAGGACCGTCTGATTTTATCCCACTCTGCGGATGCCCCCTGCCTGTGGATCGGTGCAGGCGAAGCGGATATCGAGATGTTTCGCGGCAATTTCAGCATCAAAGACAAGCTTAACGAAAAGATTGCCCTGACGAACGCGACCGTCACGCAGCAAAGCGCGGGCTGGGCGATCCGCTTTACCCGCGGCGATGCGGTGAGCGCCACGCTGCTGGTGGGCGTCGATGCGGAAGGCCGTCTTGAGCTGAAGCTGAAAAATGACGCCGCCAGCCATAACCGCATCTGGCTGCGGCTGGCGGCTCAGCCTGACGATCATATCTACGGCTGCGGCGAGCAGTTCTCGTATTTCGATCTGCGCGGCAAGCCGTTCCCGCTGTGGACCAGCGAGCAGGGCGTGGGCCGCAATAAGCAGACCTACGTCACCTGGCAGGCCGACTGCAAAGAGAACGCGGGCGGCGACTACTACTGGACCTTCTTCCCACAGCCTACCTTCGTGAGCACCCAGAAGTACTACTGCCACGTGGATAACAGCTGTTATATGAACTTCGACTTCAGCGCGCCGGACTTCCACGAGCTGGCATTCTGGGAAGATAACGCCACGCTGCGCTTCGAATGCGCAGAAACCTACGTCGATCTGCTGGAAAAACTGACCGGCCTGCTGGGGCGTCAGCCTGAACTGCCGGACTGGGTTTACGACGGCGTGACGCTGGGTATTCAGGGCGGCACCGAGGTGTGTCAGCAGAAGCTCGACGCCATGCGCGAGGGCGGCGTGAAGGTAAACGGCATCTGGGCGCAGGACTGGTCCGGCATCCGGATGACCTCCTTTGGCAAACGCGTAATGTGGAACTGGAAGTGGAACAGCGCGCTCTATCCGCAGCTTGATGAGCGGATTGCGCAGTGGAAAGAGGAAGGCGTGCAGTTCCTCTCCTATATCAACCCTTACGTCGCCAGCGATAAAGATCTCTGCGAAGAGGCGTCGAAGCGCGGCTATCTGACCAAAGATGCCGACGGCAAGGATTACCACGTTGAGTTCGGCGAGTTCTACGCGGGCGTTATCGACCTGACTAACCCGGAAGCCTACAGCTGGTACAAAGAGGTGATCAAAAAGAACCTGATCGAACTGGGCTGCGGCGGCTGGATGGCCGATTTCGGGGAATATCTGCCGACCGATACCTTCCTGCACAACGGCGTGAGCGCGGAGATCATGCATAACGCCTGGCCTGCCCTGTGGGCGAAATGTAACTACGAAGCGCTGGAGGAGACCGGCAAGCTCGGGGAGATCCTGTTCTTCATGCGCGCGGGCTACACCGGCAGCCAGAAGCACTCGGTGATGATGTGGGCGGGGGATCAGAACGTCGACTGGAGCCTGGACGATGGTCTGGCGTCCGTCGTACCGGCGGCGCTGTCGCTGGCAATGACCGGGCACGGGCTGCACCACAGCGACATTGGCGGCTATACGACGCTCTTCGAGATGAAGCGCAGCAAAGAGCTGCTGCTGCGCTGGTGCGACTTCAGCGCCTTTACGCCGATGATGCGTACCCACGAGGGCAACCGCCCTGGCGATAACTGGCAGTTCGACGGCGACGCGGACACCATCGCCCACTTCGCGCGCATGACCACCGTCTTCACCACTCTGAAGCCGTACATCAAAGCTGCGGTAGCGCAGAACGCGAAGAGCGGCCTACCGGTGATGCGCCCGCTGTTCCTGCACTACGAGGACGACGCGCGCGCCTACACGCTGAAATACCAGTACCTGTTTGGCCGCGATCTGCTGGTGGCGCCGGTTCATGAAGAGGGACGCCGCGACTGGTCGCTCTATCTGCCGCAGGACACCTGGGTCAATGCGTGGACCGGGGAAACCTGCCAGGGCGGTGACATCACCGTTGATGCCCCGCTCGGCAAACCGCCGGTCTTCTATCGCCAGCACAGCGAATGGGCAGATCTGTTTAGCACCTTACGTCATATCTGATAAGGCTCGCCCGCGGGGAAACCTGCGGGCAGACGGAGAACAATAATGAGTCAACATACTTCTGATCCGGCAACCCTGCGCCTGCCGTTTAAAGAAAAACTCGCCTACGGGATGGGCGATCTCGGCTCTAACATCCTGCTTGATATCGGCACGCTGTATCTGCTGAAGTTCTACACCGACGTCCTGGGGCTGCCTGGCACCTACGGCGGGATTATCTTCCTGATTGCGAAGTTTTTTACCGCCTTCACCGACATGGGCACCGGGATCATGCTCGATTCCCGGCGCAAGATCGGCCCGAAAGGGAAATTCCGCCCGTTCGTGCTGTATGCAGCCTTCCCGGTAACGTTGCTGGCGATAGCTAACTTCGTCGGCACACCGTTTGAAATTACCGGTAAAACGGTGATGGCGACGGTGCTGTTCATGCTGTACGGCCTGTTCTTCAGCATGATGAACTGCTCCTACGGCGCGATGGTGCCCGCCATTACCAAAAACCCGGACGAGCGTGCTTCGCTGGCCGCCTGGCGCCAGGGCGGCGCCACGCTGGGTCTGCTGCTCTGTACGGTGGGCTTTGTCCCGGTGATGAACCTGATTGAGGGCAACGACCAGCTTGGCTACATCTTTGCCGCCACCCTCTTCTCGCTGTTCGGGTTGTTCTTTATGTGGTGGTGCTATAAAGGCGTAACCGAGCGTTACGTCGAGACGCAGCCTGCTAACCCGGCGCAGAAACCGGGGCTGTTGCAGTCGTTTCGCGCCATCGCCGGGAACCGTCCGCTGTTTATCCTGTGCATCGCTAACCTGTGCACGCTGGGCGCCTTTAACGTTAAGCTCGCCATTCAGGTCTACTACACGCAGTACGTACTGAACGACCCGATCCTGCTGTCGTACATGGGCTTCTTCAGCATGGGCTGTATTTTTATCGGCGTCTTTATGATGCCCGGCGCGGTGCGGCGCTTCGGTAAGAAAAAGGTCTACATCAGCGGGCTGATGATTTGGGTGGCGGGCGATCTGCTTAACTACTTCTTCGGCGGCGGCTCGGTGAGCTTCGTGGCGTTCTCCTGCCTGGCGTTCTTCGGCTCCGCGTTCGTGAACAGCCTGAACTGGGCGCTGGTGTCCGATACCGTGGAATACGGCGAGTGGCGCACCGGCGTACGCTCCGAGGGGACGGTCTACACCGGCTTTACCTTCTTCCGTAAGGTATCGCAGGCGCTGGCGGGCTTCTTCCCGGGGATCATGCTCACGCAGATCGGCTATGTGCCCAACGTGGTGCAATCCGCCGGCACGGTTGAAGGGCTACGGCAGCTGATATTTATCTATCCGAGTCTGCTGGCAGTCATCACCATCGTGGCGATGGGCTGCTTCTACAACCTTAACGAGAAGATGTATGTGCGCATCGTGGAAGAAATTGAGCTGCGCAAACGTACGGCATAAATGACGTGATTGAGCGCCCTGCGGGGCGCTTTGAGGATCGACCATGACACATAATACTGATCCGTTAACCCTGAAATTGAGCCTGCGAGAGAAGTGCGCCTACGGGATGGGTGATTTTGGCTCGAACCTGATGCTGTGTATTGGCACGCTGTATCTGCTAAAGTTTTACACGGACGAGCTGGGCATGCCCGCGTTCTACGGCGGCATCATTTTTCTGGTCGCCAAGTTCTTTACCGCGTTTACCGACATGCTGACCGGGGTGCTGCTGGACTCCCGGCGTAATATCGGCGCGCGGGGCAAATTCCGGCCATTCATTCTCTACGCCTCCGTTCCGGTGGCGCTGGTGGCCACGGCGCAGTTTATGGCCAACGACTTTAGCCTGACGGTGAAAACGGCCCTCGCCACCGTGCTCTTCATGATGTTTGGCCTCTGCTACAGCCTGATGAACTGCGCCTACGGTGCAATGGTTCCGGCCATCACCAAAAACCCGAACGAGCGCGCGCAGCTTGCGGCGTGGCGTCAGGGCGGCGCAACGGTAGGACTGTTGCTCTGTACTGTCGGCTTTATGCCGATTCAGGCGCTGTTCGTCAGCCAGCCCTCACTCGGCTATCTGGTGGCCGCGCTGGTGTTCGTCACCGGGGGACTGTTCTGCATGTGGTGGTGCTACAGCGGGGTGAAAGAGCGCTACGTCGAGCTTACGCCCGATCACCATAAGCCCGGCATTCTGAAATCGTTCTGCGCGATTTTCCGCAATCCGCCGCTGCTGGTGCTGTGCATCGCCAACCTGTGTACCCTCGCCGCGTTTAACATCAAGCTGGCGATTCAGGTCTATTACACCCAGTACGTGCTGAACGATCTGCATCTCCTGTCGTGGATGGGCTTTTTCAGCATGGGTTGCATTCTGATTGGCGTGTTTCTGGTGCCTGGCGCGGTGAAGCGCTTTGGCAAGAAGCCGGTCTATCTGGGCGGGCTGACGCTGTGGGCGGTGGGCGACGTGCTGAACTTCGTCTGGGGGACCAGTTCCCTGTTGTTCGTGCTCTTTTCCTGCATGGCCTTTTTCGGCACCGCGTTTGTGAACAGCCTGAACTGGGCGCTGGTGCCGGATACGGTTGATTACGGCGAGTGGAAAACCGGGATCCGCGCCGAAGGGTCAGTGTATACCGGCTATACCTTCTCGCGCAAAATCTCCGCGGCGCTGGCTGGTTTTCTGCCCGGTATTATGCTGACCCAGATTGGCTACGTTCCCCATGCCGTGCAGAGCGCGGGCACGCTGCTTGGGTTGCGTCAGCTTATTTTCCTCTGGCCGTGCGGCCTGGCGATCGTTGCCGCCGTGACCATGGGGCTGTTTTATAAACTCAACGAAGCGCGCTTCGCCTTTATTATCGAGGAGATTGGAAAACGGAAAAAACAGACAGCAAATACCCCTGAAATAACCACCAACAATAAAGCGTCAGCAGTCACTTTATAACAATAAATCCGGCCACTATGTCCTTCCTGTTTATCAGGAGGGAGGCCTTTCTGTACCTGATACATGGACAAATTATGAAAAGAATCATTACTGTACTGATCGTGTCGTCTGTGTCCTGCCCGGTTTTTGCCGGGGCCTATGTCGAAACGCGCGAAGCCTACAACACCGCCTCTGAGCTGCACGAAGTGATCCTGCGTGCGGGCTATAACTTCGATATGGGCGCGGGACTGATGTTCACCAACGCTTATAACGTGGGGAAATGGGACGAACTGAAGCACAGCTATAACGAAATCGAGGGGTGGTATCCGCTCTTCAAACCGACCGACAAACTGACCTTCCAGCCCGGCGGCTTAATTAATGACAGCAGCGCAGGATCAGGTGGCGCGGTTTATTTAGATACCAATTACAAATTTACGGACTGGTTTAATCTGACGTTCCGCTATCGCTATAACCATAACAATTACGATACGCCGGACTATAACGGGCAGATGGATAAGAACGACACGCATGAATTCGCCAACTACTGGAATTTCAAAGTGACGGATGCGTTTTTCTACACCTTTGAGCCGCACTTTTTCCAGCGGGTGAATGATTACCACAGCAAAAATGGTAAAGATCATCACTGGGAAATTACCAACAAGTTCAGCTATAAAATCGACAGAAACTGGCTGCCGTATCTTGAGCTACAGTGGCTTGACCGATGGAATGATTACAACCGCGAGCAGTACCGGATCCGGTTAGGGTTGCGGTATTCGTTCTAATAAAAAAGCCGCTGATCGCTCAGCGGCTTTTTCGTTGCCGGGTGGCGCTTGCGCTTACCCGGACTACGGCATAACCGAATTAGTCTTCTTTCGCACCGCGCATAGCACGTTTACGATCGTTCTCGGTCAGGTGACGTTTACGGATACGAATTGACTGAGGCGTCACTTCGACCAGTTCGTCATCATCGATGAATTCCAGAGCCTGCTCCAGCGTCATCTTGATCGGTGGAACCAGAACCGTTGCTTCGTCAGTACCGGACGCACGCATGTTGGTCAGTTTCTTACCGGTCAGGCAGTTTACCGTCAGGTCGTTAGAACGGCTGTGAATACCGATGATCTGGCCTTCGTAAACTTCAGCACCGTGGCCCAGGAACAGCTTACCGCGATCCTGCAAACCGAACAGCGCAAACGCAACCGCTTTACCCTGACCGTTGGAGATCAGTACACCGTTGTTACGCTGGCCCACTTCGCCCGGACGAACGTCGTCGTAGTGGCTGAAGGTGGAGTACAGCAGACCGGTACCGGAAGTCATGGTCATGAACTCAGAACGGAAGCCGATCAGGCCACGGCTTGGGATCACGTAGTCGAGACGTACGCGGCCTTTGCCATCTGGATTCATGTTTTTCAGGTCGCCTTTACGCTCACCCAGTGCCTGCATCACAGAACCCTGGTGCTGCTCTTCAACGTCCAGCGTTACGTTTTCGAATGGCTCTTGTTTACGGCCGTCGATTTCGCGGAAGATAACTTTCGGACGGGAAACCGCCATCTCGAAACCTTCACGACGCATGTTTTCGATCAGAACAGACAGGTGCAGCTCACCACGACCAGAAACGCGGAATGCATCAGCGTCTTCGGTTTCTTCAACGCGCAGCGCAACGTTGTGCACCAGCTCTTTGTTCAGGCGGTCAAGGATCTGACGAGAGGTAACGAACTTACCTTCTTTACCACAGAACGGAGAGGTGTTGACGTTGAAGAACATGGATACGGTTGGTTCATCAACGGACAGGGCTGGCAGCGCTTCGACGTTCTGCGGATCGCAGATGGTGTCGGAGATGTTCAGTTCACCCAGACCGGTGATGGCGATGATGTCGCCCGCTTCAGCGATGTCGCTCTCGATACGCTCAAGACCCAGGTGAGTCAGAACTTTACCGACTTTACCGTTACGGGTTTTGCCTTCGCTATCGATGATAGTGACCTGCTGGTTAGGCTTCACTTTACCGCGCTTGATACGACCAATGCCGATTACGCCAACATAGTTGTTGTAGTCGAGCTGGGAGATCTGCATTTGCAGGGTGCCTTCCAGGTCAACGTTTGGCGCAGGAACGCGGTCAACAATCGTCTGGTACAGCGGAGTCATGTCTTCCGCCATGTCTTCGTGATCCAGACCGGCGATACCGTTCAGCGCAGACGCATAAACGATAGGGAAGTCCAGCTGTTCGTCGGTCGCGTCGAGGTTAACGAACAGGTCGAAGACCTGGTCAACAACCCAGTCAGGACGCGCGCCAGGACGGTCAACCTTGTTGATCACAACGATAGGTTTCAGGCCGTGGGCAAATGCTTTTTTGGTCACGAAGCGCGTTTGCGGCATAGGGCCATCAAATGCGTCAACCACCAGCAGCACGGAATCCACCATGGACATCACGCGCTCAACTTCACCACCGAAGTCGGCGTGCCCTGGGGTATCAACGATGTTGATACGGTAGTCATTCCATTTGATAGCGGTGTTTTTGGCGAGGATGGTAATCCCACGCTCTTTCTCCAAATCGTTGGAGTCCATCACACGCTCTTGAGTTTCGGCACGAGCATCAAACGTACCGGACTGCTGTAGCAGCTTATCAACCAGGGTAGTTTTACCATGGTCGACGTGCGCGATGATGGCGATATTACGCAATTTTTCGATCACAACTTTGCCTCAGGCATTTAGAAATAGCGCGTTATTGTACACGGATTAATCGCACTACAAAACAGGATCACAAACATCCCCCGCAAACAAGTATTGCAGAGATGCTTTGTGATCGCTTTCACGGAGCGGTAAAAGGGCACTTTAACGTAAATTGCACCAATATGGTGCTCGATGTTCACACAGAAGCACTATAATGGTGCAACAAATCCAATGTGGTGCAGCCCTTCTGCACTATGGTGCGCATGATAACGCCTTTTTGGGGTGTTTTAAAAGTTGGCACAGATTTCGCTTTACAGAAATACAGTAAAAATATGGCAGCCCAGCCGATTTGAAGACCTCGTTACCACGACGACAATGACCAATCTGGAGAGTTAAGTATGTCCGCTGAACACGTTTTGACGATGCTGAACGAACATGAAGTGAAGTTTGTTGATCTGCGCTTCACCGATACCAAAGGTAAAGAACAGCACGTCACGATCCCTGCTCATCAGGTGAACGCCGAATTCTTTGAAGAAGGCAAAATGTTTGACGGCTCCTCCATTGGCGGCTGGAAAGGCATTAACGAATCCGACATGGTTCTGATGCCAGATGCAACCACTGCGCTCATTGACCCGTTCTACGAAGAACCTACGCTGATCATCCGCTGCGATATCCTGGAACCTGGCACGCTGCAAGGCTATGACCGTGACCCACGCTCCATCGCAAAACGCGCTGAAGAGTACCTGCGTTCTACCGGTATCGCAGACACCGTTCTGTTCGGGCCAGAGCCAGAGTTCTTCCTGTTCGATGACATCCGTTTTGGTGCTTCCATTTCTGGTTCCCACGTCGCTATCGATGACATCGAAGGCGCATGGAACTCTTCCACCAAATACGAAGGTGGTAACAAAGGTCACCGTCCGGGCGTGAAAGGCGGTTACTTCCCGGTTCCTCCGGTCGATTCTTCACAGGACATCCGTTCTACCATGTGTCTGATCATGGAAGAGATGGGCCTGGTTGTTGAAGCGCACCACCACGAAGTGGCAACGGCTGGCCAGAATGAAATCGCAACCCGCTTCAACACCATGACCAAAAAAGCGGATGAGATTCAGATCTACAAATACGTTGTGCACAACGTTGCGCACCGTTTCGGTAAAACCGCGACCTTCATGCCAAAACCCATGTTCGGCGACAACGGTTCCGGTATGCACTGCCACATGTCCCTGTCCAAGAACGGCACCAACCTGTTCTCTGGCGACAAATACGCGGGTCTGTCTGAGCAGGCGCTGCACTACATCGGCGGTGTTATCAAACACGCTAAAGCGATCAACGCCCTGGCGAACCCGACCACCAACTCCTACAAGCGTCTGGTCCCAGGCTACGAAGCACCGGTGATGCTGGCGTACTCTGCCCGTAACCGTTCTGCTTCTATCCGTATCCCGGTGGTGGCGTCTCCGAAAGCGCGTCGTATCGAAGTGCGCTTCCCGGACCCGGCGGCTAACCCATACCTGTGCTTCGCAGCACTGCTGATGGCCGGTCTGGACGGTATCAAGAACAAGATCCACCCGGGCGAAGCCATGGACAAAAACCTGTACGACCTGCCGCCAGAAGAAGCGAAAGAGATCCCACAGGTTGCCGGCTCGCTGGAAGAAGCCCTGCAAGCGCTGGACGCAGACCGTGAGTTCCTGACCGCTGGCGGCGTGTTCACCGATGAAGCAATCGACGCTTACATCGCGCTGCGTACCGAAGAAAACGACCGCGTTCGCATGACGCCGCACCCGGTTGAGTTCGAACTGTACTACAGCGTTTAATTGATTTGTTTTACCCGGCGCATACGCGTCGGGAGTAGTTGCCGTGGAAACTTTAGCCCATCTTCGGATGGGCTTTTTTCTCCACCAACAACCTGATCTCACGCGCTTTTTACCTCTAAAACGCTATACTGCACTAAAATAGTGCAACGACTCCAGGAGACTGCTGAATGGCAACTGGCACGCTGCCCGATGCTGGGCAGATCCTCAATTCTTTGATTAACAGTATTTTGCTGGTCGACGACGAGCTGGCGGTGCATTACGCCAACCCGGCGGCGCAGCAGCTGCTCGCTCAAAGCGCCCGTAAACTGTTTGGCACGCCGCTGCCGGAACTGCTGAGCTATTTCTCGCTGAATATTGGCCTGATGCAGGAGAGTTTGCAGGCGGGTCAGGGCTTCACCGATAACGAAGTGACGCTGGTGATTGACGGACGCTCGCATATTTTGTCCCTCACCGCACAGCGCCTGCCAGATGGCATGATTCTGCTGGAAATGGCGCCGATGGATAACCAGCGTCGTCTCAGCCAGGAGCAGCTACAGCATGCTCAGCAGATTGCGGCGCGCGACCTGGTACGCGGGCTGGCTCATGAAATTAAAAACCCGCTGGGCGGCTTACGCGGTGCGGCACAGCTTTTGACCAAAGCGCTGCCTGACCCTGCCCTGGCGGAGTATACCAACGTCATTATCGAGCAGGCGGACCGTCTGCGTAATCTGGTCGATCGCCTGCTCGGGCCGCAGCAGCCGGGGATGCATGTTTCAGAAAGCATTCACAAGGTCGCGGAGCGGGTGGTGAAACTCGTCTCTATGGAGCTGCCGGATAACGCCACGCTGGTGCGTGATTACGACCCAAGCCTGCCGGAGCTGGCGCACGATCCGGACCAGATTGAACAGGTGCTGTTGAACATTGTGCGTAACGCGTTGCAGGCGCTGGGCCCGGAGGGTGGCGAAATTATTCTGCGTACCCGCACCGCGTTCCAGCTGACGCTGCACGGCGTGCGTTATCGTCTGGCGGCACGTATTGATGTGGAAGATAACGGGCCGGGGATCCCGCCGCATCTCCAGGACACCCTGTTCTACCCGATGGTCAGCGGTCGCGAAGGCGGCACCGGGCTGGGGTTATCCATAGCCCGTAATTTGATTGACCAACACTCCGGCAAAATTGAATTTACCAGTTGGCCGGGACATACCGAGTTTTCGGTTTTCCTGCCGATTAAAAAATAAAGGTGACGTTTATGCAACGAGGGATAGTCTGGGTAGTCGATGACGATAGCTCCATCCGTTGGGTGCTTGAACGCGCGCTCACAGGAGCGGGATTAAGCTGCACGACGTTTGAGAGCGGCAGCGAAGTGCTCGACGCACTCACCACCAAAACGCCGGACGTTCTGCTCTCGGATATTCGCATGCCGGGCATGGACGGACTGGCGCTCTTAAAGCAGATCAAACAGCGCCACCCCATGCTTCCGGTCATCATAATGACCGCCCACTCCGACCTGGATGCCGCCGTTAGCGCCTACCAGCAGGGGGCGTTTGATTACCTGCCAAAACCGTTTGATATCGACGAAGCCGTTGCCCTGGTCGAACGCGCCATCAGCCACTATCAGGAGCAACAGCAGCCCCGTCACGCGCCGGATTTTGGGCCTACGACGGACATCATCGGTGAAGCGCCGGCCATGCAGGACGTGTTTCGCATCATCGGGCGTCTGTCGCGCTCGTCTATCAGCGTCTTGATTAACGGTGAATCAGGGACCGGTAAAGAGCTGGTTGCGCACGCCCTGCATCGCCACAGCCCGCGGGCGAAAGCCCCCTTTATCGCCCTGAACATGGCGGCGATCCCCAAGGATTTGATTGAATCTGAGCTGTTCGGCCACGAAAAAGGGGCGTTTACCGGGGCAAATACCATTCGTCAGGGACGCTTTGAACAGGCTGACGGCGGAACGCTATTCCTGGATGAAATCGGCGATATGCCGCTGGATGTGCAGACCCGACTGCTGCGCGTGCTGGCAGATGGTCAGTTTTACCGCGTGGGCGGGTATGCGCCGGTGAAGGTGGACGTGCGTATTATTGCCGCGACGCACCAGAACCTGGAGCTGCGCGTGCAGGAGGGGAAATTCCGTGAAGATTTATTCCATCGTCTGAACGTGATCCGCGTCCACCTCCCGCCGCTGCGCGAGCGTCGGGAAGATATCCCGCGTCTGGCGCGCCATTTCCTGCAAGTGGCGGCCCGCGAGCTGGGCGTGGAAGCCAAGCAGCTTCATCCGGAAACGGATGCCGCCCTCACCCGTCTGGCGTGGCCGGGCAACGTGCGTCAGCTGGAAAACACCTGTCGCTGGCTGACCGTGATGGCCGCCGGACAGGAAGTGTTGATTCAGGATCTCCCCGCCGAGCTGTTTGAAGCCACCGTGCCCGAAAGCACCGCCGGACATGCGCTGCCGGACAGCTGGGCGACGCTGCTGGCGCAGTGGGCAGATCGCGCGCTGCGTTCCGGTCATCAAAATCTGCTCTCCGAAGCGCAGCCTGAGATGGAGCGCACGCTGTTGACTACCGCGCTTCGTCATACCCAGGGCCACAAACAGGAAGCGGCTCGCCTGTTGGGATGGGGTCGAAACACCCTGACGCGCAAGCTGAAAGAGCTGGGAATGGAGTGATCTTACCCCGCTGTGTAAAGGTTACTAATTGAGCGCAAAGTGCCGTTATTTTGCGCTTTACTGTTCCGATGAGTTTTGTATGATCGTGCCCGGAAACAGGGGGGAGCATCATGCTGGAATCATTAGTGACTTTGCTTTCGAGCGGAGCAGCAGAAAGCCACACGCCACAAACTGCCGTTGCGGCGGTATTGTGTGCGGCACTGGTTGGGCTGTTTAGCTAACGAGCTGTCGATGAAAAGCCGGGTGGCGCTTCGCTTACCCGGCCTACATCTCGCACTTAAGTAGGCCGGGTAAGGCAAAGCCGCCACCCGGCATTACAGCTCAAATCACCCGCGAGAACTGCTGTAAACGCGCCTTCTGACGCAGATAGGCATCGAAGCACATGCAGATATTACGAATCAACAGACGTCCTTTCGGCGTGACGACAACCGCACTCTCCGACACATCCACCAGCCCGTCTTTCGCCAGCGGCGCCAGAAGCTTCAGGTCTTCGGCAAAGTAATCGCTGAATTGCAGATCCCATTGCGACTCCACCTCGCGAAATTCGAGACGGAAGTTGCAGATAAGCGCCTTAATCACATCACGACGGATGCAGTCGTCGCGGGTTAGCGCGATGCCGCGCCACAGCGCGTTGCCGGTTTCGTCTATCTGCTGATAGTACAGCTTCAGCTCTTTCTGGTTCTGGGCGTAGCAGTCGCCAATCATGCTGATGGCGGAGACGCCCATTCCGAGCAGATCGGTATCGCCCTGGGTGGTGTAGCCCTGGAAGTTACGGTGGAGAACACCTTCGCGCTGGGCAATCGCCAGTTCATCGTCAGGGCGGGCAAAGTGATCCATTCCGATAAACTGATAGCCGGTTTCGGTCAGCGAGGCGATGGTCTCCTGCAAAATGTCCAGCTTCTGCTGGGCGGAAGGCAGATCCGCATCTTTGATTTTGCGCTGAGCGGCGAACAGCGTCGGCAGGTGCGCATAGTTAAAGACGCTCAGACGGTCCGGGTTAAGCTCAGCCACGCGTTTAAGCGTGTAGGCGAAGCTCTCCGGCGTCTGCTTCGGCAGGCCGTAAATCAGGTCTATATTCGTTGAGGTAAAGCCGATTTCACGCGCATGGTTGAGTAAGGCAAAGATAAACGCTTCGTCCTGCTCGCGGTTTACCAGGCGCTGTACTTCTTTGTTGAAGTCCTGTACGCCCATACTCAGGCGGTTGAAACCTTCGGCGCGTAAATGATCCAGCACATCCAGCTCGATTTCACGCGGATCGACCTCGATCGAAATTTCGGCGTCGTCGTTAAAACTAAAATTGCCGCGCAGCAGCGCCATCAGGCGGCTGATCTGCGCTTTATTCAGATAAGTTGGCGTACCACCGCCCCAGTGAAGCTGGCTGACGTGACGCCCTTTAAACAGCGGTGCGCGGTGCAGAATTTCCTGTTCGAGCGCATCGAGGTATTGATCGGCTTTGTGCTGCTGGCGGGTAACGATTTTATTGCAGCCGCAGAAGTAGCAGAGCTTATGGCAGAACGGAATATGGACGTAGAGCGACAGCGGGCGCTCGGGATAGCGCGCCACAGCTTGCTGAAAATCCGCCTCGCCGAAAGCGTCAGAAAACTCCAGCGCGGTGGGGTATGAGGTATAACGCGGCCCGGAATAGTTATATTTCTGGATCAGGGCCAAATCCCAGTCGATAGATGGTACAGACATGCTCACTCCTTCCGTTGGTGTCGCGTTCGTATACGGCGGCCCGTTCTGGTCCCGTTGCGGGACATCATTCGGGTGCGCAGCCACTTCTGTCGCCGCGACAACCGCCGTAGTTTAACGAATAACCACACCAGATAACATATAACCGGAAGGGTTATAAGCAGGACGAGTGTACCTGCCGGGTGCAAATGTTAGTTTCCACCTTTCAGCAGACGCATCATATCTTCCTGCTTTTCGTCTTCCTCTTCGTCTTCTTCATCATCGTAGGACAGACCCAGCTTCTGCATCAGTTCATCAATGCGGTCCAGTTTGGCGTCCACCCAGGACTGCTCTTCAGCGGTCAGGGTTTCACCCTCTTCAAGACGTTCCAGCAGCGCATCCAGGCGCTCATCGTTCTCCAGCATATCCAGCTCAGCCTGCGGTGAAAGCATAGGTTTCTCGCTCTTTGGTTTGTGCTGCTTAGTGACCGGCGTGTCTGTCACGCCCAGTGGAATGGGAGTTTTACTGCCGATACGAGGATCTTTCTGCTGTTTGCCTTTTGCAGAAGCGCCTGCGGCACCGCCACCGTTAGCACGGCTACCCGCAGCATGGCCACGATGTTTTTTATCGCGTTTGCGATCGCGCGCTTCCTGATTCAGTTCTTCGCGCGTTTTGCGGCGTGCTTTTGCAGGGCGTTTCACGCCCGCAGCGGAGGTCGGTTTTTTCATGATGTTTTATCTTTAAGTCGTTTTCTTCAGTATAGAATTGCGGCGAAATCTAGCAGAAAGCAAGCAAAGAAAAAAGGCGACAGAGCAATCTGTCGCCTTTTTTCCTGACTCACAACCCTTAACGGGTCAGACATTCCCTGTTTGCCTGCAACAAACCCTGTTTATCCCTTGGCTACTACCGTCCGTGATACGGTTCCGTTTCCTGTTAAAAACGCCTCCAGGCGCCGGTCATCCTGACAATCCTGAGTCTTCGCCTCCTGGCGCTCCTGACCCTTATCCTTAAGTCGTTATCCTGTTGGCATCCTCGCCCTGGCACACACTTTACCTTGTTCCCTTAAACTAACAAGCTATGAAAAGGTACAAAACCGGATTTTCAGATAATTACTCATTAATAACTCTTTGAATTTTAATATTTTGAGTTTTTTAGCGCCTGCGATTTCTCTTAAATTTCTCATACGCTTAAGGGCAGATCTCTTACATTCCGTAGGGCTTTCACTTACATGTCAATGACGAAGGGAAAAGCCTTTTGCCCGCATTCAGGTATAATCCCCGCAGATTACGATTTTTGGAGACGACCACGTGACTACCTGGAACTACCAACAGACGCATTTTGTCACCAGTGCGCCCGATATTCGCCACCTGCCCTCAGACACAGGGATTGAAGTGGCATTTGCTGGCCGCTCCAATGCGGGAAAATCCAGTGCCCTGAATACGCTCACCAATCAGAAAAACCTGGCGCGTACCTCAAAAACACCTGGCCGTACTCAGCTGATTAACCTGTTTGAAGTGGCTGAAGGCAAACGCCTGGTCGATTTACCGGGCTACGGTTACGCGCAGGTACCGGAAGAGATGAAGATCAAATGGCAGCGTGCGCTGGGTGAATACCTGGAAAAACGCATGTGTCTGAAAGGTCTGGTGGTGCTGATGGATATTCGTCATCCGCTAAAAGATCTCGACCAGCAGATGATTGACTGGGCGGTGGCAAGCGATATTGCGGTGCTGGTGCTGCTGACAAAAGCAGATAAGCTGGCGAGCGGCGCGCGCAAGGCGCAGGTGAACAAGGTTCGTGAAGCGGTGCTGGCATTCAACGGCGATGTACAGGTTGAACCGTTCTCCTCGCTGAAAAAGCAGGGCGTGGATAAACTGCGACAGAAGCTCGACAGCTGGTTTAACGATCTGGAACCGGCGACTGAAGCGGAAGCAGAGTAACAACAGGCGCGGCGATGACCGCGCTTTTTTTCGCCTGAAACTTTCTTTGCCGCAATAAAAAACGCCCCAGTCATTACTGACTGGGGCGGCTAAAATATTCAGCCAAATCCGATTACGTGAAGTAAAAGGTCTGAAAGATAGAACATCTTACCTCTGTACCCTACGTCGTTAACTCTACTCTTTTTTTATCGCTGGACAAAGCACTTTTTGTAGTTTTTTTTCATTCTTTACATAGGGAATTCTAATGATCGTCACAAAACGCGCGTACTTATGTTGCTTACTTACATAAAACGCGCGTTATTCCGATAACCCTTAGTGAGCCTGATCCCAGTTTTCGCCGCTACCCACTTCCACCAGCAACGGAACGTCCAGCTTCATGCTGTTTTCCATCAGTTCATGGATCTTCTGAGAGACCGTCTCCAGATCGTCTTTATGAACTTCAAAGACCAGTTCATCGTGTACCTGCATGATCATTTTCACGCGCGGTTTCTCTTTTTCGAGCCAGGCATCGACGGCAATCATTGCGCGTTTAATGATGTCCGCCGCAGTGCCCTGCATAGGGGCGTTGATCGCAGCACGTTCAGCACCAGCCCGGCGCGCGGCGTTGCTGGATTTGATGTCCGGAAGGTAGAGACGACGGCCATCCAGCGTTTCAACGTAGCCTTTCTCTTTCGCCTGTGCGCGGGTACGTTCCATATATTCCAGCACGCCCGGATACCGCTCGAAGTAGAGATCCATATACTTCTGCGACTCTTTACGCGGGATATTGAGCTGGCGTGAAAGACCAAAGGCACTCATGCCGTAAATCAGACCGAAGTTGATCGCTTTTGCACTACGACGCTGCTCGTTTGTCACGCTCTCCAGCGGCAGCCCAAACACTTCGGCAGCGGTTGCCCGGTGGATGTCCTTCCCTTCGGCAAAGGCCGTCAGCAGGCCTTTGTCGCGTGACAGGTGCGCCATAATACGCAGTTCGATTTGCGAGTAGTCCGCGGAGACAATCAGATAATCCTCTGGCGCAATGAAAGCCTGGCGAATACGGCGGCCCTCTTCATTACGCACCGGAATGTTCTGAAGGTTAGGATCGGTTGACGAAAGTCGCCCGGTCGCCGCCACAGCCTGGTGATAGGAGGTGTGCACGCGGCCCGTTTTCGGGTTGATCATCAACGGCAGTTTGTCGGTATAGGTCGATTTCAGCTTAGCCAGACCACGGTATTGCAGAATAACTTTTGGCAGCGGATAGTCCAGCGCCAGCTCTTCCAGCACCTCTTCAGAGGTTGAAGGGGCGCCGCCCGGGGTTTTCTTTAGCGGCTTGATACCCTGTTTTTCAAACAGGATGGTTTGCAGCTGTTTCGGTGACGACAGGTTAAATGCCTCGCCAGCAAGCTCATGCGCCTTCTGTTCAAGCTCGGTCAGGCGCTGCGCCAGCTCTCCAGAGTGGTTATGCAGCACCGTTGGGTCGATTTTAACGCCATTGCGCTCAATGCGGGACAGCACAGGCACCAGCGGCATCTCAATGTTCTGGAACACATTCAGCGGCCCTTCGTGCTTCTGCAATTTCGGCCACATTTTGAGATGCAGCTGTAGCGTGACGTCAGCGTCTTCCGCGGCGTAGCGGCCTGCTTCTTCCAGCGCGATCTGGTTAAAGGTCAGCTGATTTTTGCCCTTACCGGCAATTTCTTCAAAGGTGATGGTTTTGTGTTTCAGCCAACGATCGGATAAGGAATCCATATCATGGCGGCCCGCCACGCTGTCCAGAATGTAAGATTCCAGCATGGTGTCAAAAGCGATACCACGCAGCTCAATGCCGTAGTTTTGCAGAATACCGCGGTCGTACTTCAGGTTTTGCCCGACCTTCAGCGCTTTCTCGTCTTCCAGAATCGGCTTCAGCAGTTCTAAGGCGCGCTCGCGGGAGATTTGCTCCGGCGCATCCAGATAGTCGTGAGCCACCGGAACATAGGCTGCAATACCCGGCTCCGTTGCGAATGACAGCCCCACCATATTGGCCGTAATGTTATCGAGGCTGTCCGTTTCGGTATCGAAAGCAAATACTGGCGCTTTTTTCAGCTTTTCAATCCAGGCGATGAGCCGTGACTCTTCAAGGATGGTTTCATAGTTGTCGAAGGAGAGCGCTACCGCCTCTTCTTCTGCCTGCTCTTCGGCATTGACAACGATGGTCTCTTTCGGCTTCGCCGCAGGTTTAGCCCCTTTCGCCTGAAGCCATTTCCCGGCTTCAACATCCGCGGTCCAGCGTTTAAATTCGTATTTTCTGAACAGGCCAAGCAGTTCGTCGGCGGCGGGTTCCTGCACTTCCAGCTGCTCGCAGGTAAGCTCCAGCTCTACGTCAGTTTTGATGGTGGCCAACTGATAGGAGAGATAAGCCACCTCTTTGTTATCGGCGAGCTTTCCGGCCATGGTTTTTGCGCCACGGAAGGTAAGACCGGCAATTTTGTCGGGTTCTGCATACAGCGTATCCAGCCCGCCCAGCCCTTGCAGCAGCGCCTGAGCTGTTTTTTCGCCTACGCCCGGTACGCCAGGAATGTTATCCGAGGAATCGCCCATCAGGGCGAGGAAATCAATAATGAGCTCTGGCGGCACGCCATATTTGGCGACCACTTCTTCCGGGCCAAGAATGGTGTTTGTCATGGTGTTGATCAGCGTGATCCCGGGCGTTACCAGCTGCGCCATGTCTTTATCACCGGTACTGATCAGAACCGGGCGGCCTGCTTTTTCCGCTTCGCGCGCCAGGGTACCAATTACGTCATCAGCTTCAACGCCTGACACCGCCAGCAGTGGCAGCCCCATCGCTTTCACCATAGCGTGCAACGGTTCAATTTGCGCACGCAGATCGTCAGGCATAGGGGGACGGTGAGATTTGTAATGCTCAAATAATTCATCGCGGAAGGTTTTACCCTTCGCATCAAACACCACGGCCGCATGGGTTGGGTGGTATTGCAGAATCAGGCTGCGAAGCATATTCAGCACGCCGTACATTGCGCCGGTAGGTTCCCCTGCGCTGTTGGTCAGAGGAGGAAACGCATGATACGCCCGATACAGGTAAGAAGAGCCATCGACGAGTATAAGTGGGTTTTCTGGGATCTGAACCATAATGTCCGTGCCTTTTATGAATTTATGGGTAAAGGATGCCACAGAAGGATGAAAACATCAGGTTTTAGCGCTTTATACAGAAAAAGATTTTGCGATCGGGAAGATCGCTCGCAAAACAAAACTGTGGATAAGTTTGTGCATATTTTTAATACAGGTGAATAACAGCTTTATAAAAGTGATACTGAAAACTTATTTATATAATAAAATCAAAGCATTGCTATAAGATCACTTAAGATCGCGCTTCACTGATGTTTATTTAGTCTATGTGGATATAAGACTTAAGCACTCTGTCTATATGCAAAAATTCGCTGCCTGGCAGGAAAAGCCGCAGCCTCCTGGTGTGAAACCGCCCTGGTCTGAGCGAATTTCTGATAAGATCGGCGCCCAGCACCGGATAGCCGGCTGCTCAATTACAGCTAACTATCTGAATAAATTCATTATGTCGAGAATACTCGCAGCGATAACATTATGGTTAAGCGTCATTTTAACTATTCTGGTTACCATCGCCTGTTCTGTGCCAATCATCGTTGCCGGAATAATTAAGCTCCTGCTGCCTGTCCCTCCGGTATGGCGCGCGGTGTCTGCTTTTTGTAATTTTATGATGTACTGCTGGTGTGAAGGGCTGGCGATCCTGCTGCATCTGAACCCCTGGCTGAAGTGGGATGTTCAGGGGCTGGAGAAGCTGAACAAAAAGAACTGGTATCTGCTGATCTGCAATCACCACAGCTGGGCCGACATCGTTGTATTGTGCGTACTGTTTCGCAAACACATTCCGATGAACAAATACTTTCTGAAACAGCAGTTGGCCTGGGTGCCTTTCATTGGTCTGGCCTGCTGGGCGCTGGATATGCCGTTTATGAAACGCTATTCACGCAGCTATTTGATTCGTCATCCGGAACGCCGCGGTAAGGACGTGGAAACCACGCGCCGTTCTTGCGAGAAGTTTCGCGCGCATCCCACCACCATTGTTAACTTCGTCGAAGGATCACGCTTTACCGAAGAGAAGCGCCAGCAGACTCGCTCTCCTTATCAAAACCTGTTGCCGCCAAAGGCTGCGGGCATCGCAATGGCGCTCAACGTGCTGGGTGAGCAGTTCGATAAATTGTTGAACGTAACGCTCTGCTATCCGGAAAATGACAGGACACCGTTCTACGATATGCTCAGCGGCAGGCTGACGCGTATCGTTGTCCGCGTTGATCTGATGCCCGTCAGCACTGAACTGCACGGGGATTATGTCAACGATAAAAACTTCAAACGTCGTTTCCAGCTTTGGCTTAATACACTCTGGAAAGAGAAAGACGAGCAGATAGCTAAGATTAAATCTTCATACAAAAACGCCGGCCAGTGACCGGCGTTTTTCTTTATGTTTGTTATTTTTTCTCAACCAGGTATTTCACGGTATCAGCGTACTGTTGTACGAAGATATCCATGCTGGTCGTGTCCATACCACGCATATTCACCTGGTATTTGCCGTTAACATACATCGCCGGCACGCCCTGCAACTGGAAGTCAGCGGCAGCTTTTTCCTGCTGTGCCACGAGAGATTTCACCACGAAACTGTTCCAGGCAGCGTCGTAGTCTTCACCTTTAACACCGGCATCCACGAACACTTTACGGATATCTGCCGTAGTTTGTACTGTCTGGGTTTTCTGTACGGCTTCAAACAGAGGCGCGGTGATCTTATCTTCCACACCCAGCGCAATCGCGACCGCCCATGCCTGAGTCAGATCTTTACCCAGTGGGCCAAGGAACTCAACGTGGTATTTCGTCATTTTGGTGCCTTCCGGCAGCTTTTTCTTCACGTTGTCAGAAACATGAAGTACCTGCTCAAACTCGTAGCAGTGCGGGCAGTAGAAGGAGAAGAACTCCAACACCTGAGGCTCGCCAGCAACAGGCTTGTCCAGCGTAATGTACTGCTTGCCGTCGGTAAACTGCGCAGCAGTTGCGCTAAATGCCAGAATCATACCAGCCAGCGCCAGCCAAATTTTTTTCATGATCAACTCTCTCCTGGGTGTGTCCAATTAATACATCGGCGTTAATTGCAAAGGGGGTTCCTGTAGAACCTTAACCTGCGCGGTAAATGTGGATATCTGGTTGCGCCAGTAATCCTCCCCGGTAAGCCAGGGGAAATTTCGGGGAAAAGCCGGGTCTTCCCAACGCCTGATTAACCACGCGAGATAATAAACAAATCGCATCGCACGTAAAGGTTCTATCAAGGCAATTTCGTCTGAATTAAAGGGGCTAAATTCTTCATAAGCTTCAATTATGGTCTCAAGCTGCATGCGCTGCTCGGCTTTATCACCGTTGAGCAGCATCCACAGATCCTGCACCGCGGGTCCCATACGTGCGTCATCAAGATCGACAAATAGTGGGCCATCGCGCCAGAGAATATTCCCGGCGTGGCAGTCACCGTGCAGGCGCAGAGTAGTAATATCATCCCGCCAGCAGGCTTTTACAGCATCAATAAGCTTATCGGTCGCCGTGAGGAAATTATCCTTTAGCGCATTCGGGATCAGCGCCGATGTTTCGAATACCTGTCGCGGCTCAATAAGATATTCCTGAACACCAATCGTCGGACGGGCAACAAACGGTTTTTTACGTCCCGTCTGATGAATGCGCCCCAGATAGCGGGCAACCCATTCCATCTGATCAATATTATCCGCCTCAAACTGTCTTCCGCCCAGGCTCGGAAATATCGCGTAGTAAAAGCCCTGATGGGTCAGCAGCGTTTGGTTATTGAATTTAATGGGTGCCGCAACGGGAACATCGTCATCCAGCAGATCGTGGGCAAACTGATGCTCTTCCTGAATTTGTTCTGCGGACCAGCGCTGTGGACGGTAAAACTTTACGACAAAGCGCTGGCGCTCTTCGTCCTGAAATTGGTAGACACGGTTTTCGTAGCTGTTTAAAGGGGTTAACCCGGAATCCACCCGAATACCCTGTTCGAACAGCGCATCCATAATGGTATCCGGGTGTAGTGTCTGGAAAGTAAAAGCCTGGTCGTTCATCCGATCATCCGGAAATTATACGAATGATTCAGGATATCATCTTGTGGCGATTTCGGTGGCTCCGCTTACAAGCTTTTACTCTTTAATTACGCCTCGGGCACGCAGTAATGCGGTTTTAAAATCCTCTTCATAATCTTTCTGAATGCCAGGAATAACAGCATCTTTAGCCGAGTCACGCATTTTCAGGTGGTAGATCAGGATGTCGTCAGAAAGGTCTGCCAGTTCACCATCAAAACCTGACTCTTTCGCCAGTTTCTGTAAAAATTGCATCAGATTCAGCTCTGGCTCTTTTTGCCAGGCCGGCTGGAGAAGCTCAATGACTTCATTAAGACGTTTACATTTCATGGTAGTGCTCCTTTCATTTAGAAAGACACGTTAGCAGGGTCAATCCCACAATAAAAGAGGCGATATTCGTGAATCAATGCCAGGAAATCATCGGGGTTGTTCTGGCCGGGGGCAGAGCAACGCGAATGGGCGGAAAGGATAAGGGGCTTCAGCTCCTGAACAACGCACCATTATGGCAGCATGTTGCTGATACGCTTGCAGATCAGGTGTCGTCGATAGCGATCAGCGCTAACCGACATGTTGATATTTATCAGCGCAGCGGGTATCCGGTTTATCAGGATAACCTGGTGGACTACCCCGGTCCGCTGGCGGGAATGCTTTCCGTTATGCAGCAGTCGCATGGAGAGTGGTTTCTCTTTTGTTCATGTGATACGCCCTTCATCCCGTCCTGCCTGGTTGAACGTCTGGTGCAGCGGCGCGGTGGTGCTCCCGTCGTCTGGGTACACGACGGTGAACGCGACCATCCAACGATCGCATTGATTAATCGCTCGTTAATATCCGCGCTGGAAGATTACCTGGCCGCAGGAGAGCGACGCGTTATGGTATTTATGCGTCAGTCCGGAGGGCATTCCGTTGATTTCAGCGACATGAAATCGGCGTTTGTGAATGTAAACACGACGGAAGATTTGCAGATAATGCAGGAGAAGAAATGATACCCGTATTAGCGATCTCTGCCTGGAGTGGCACCGGGAAGACTACGCTGCTAAAAAAACTAATACCTGCACTTTGCGCCAAAGGCATTCGTCCCGGATTGATTAAGCATACGCACCATAACATGGATGTCGATAAGCCGGGGAAAGATAGCTACGAGCTGCGTAAGGCTGGCGCTGCACAAACGATGGTGGCGAGTAACCAGCGCTGGGCGTTAATGACAGAAACACCGGATGAAGCACCGCTGGATCTCGCTTATCTTGTCAGCCGGATGGATCACTCCACGCTGGATCTGGTGCTGGTTGAGGGATTTAAGCATGAGGCCGTGCCTAAGATCTTGCTGTTCAGAAACGGCGCCGGGCATGATGTTAGCGAACTAATGCTGGATGAGCATGTGATTGCCGTGGCCAGTGACGTTGCATTGTCGCTGGAAGTACCGGTTCTGGATTTGAATAATGTGGAGGGGATTGCAGCGTTTATTTTGGCGTGGTGTGCAGTCTGAGATCTGCCGGGTGGCGGCTTCGCCTTGCCCGGCCTGCCGTTTTTCGACGTACAAACGCAAAAAGGCCATCCTTCCGGATGGCCTCTTCACTTGTTTGATGCCTGGCAGTTCCCTACTCTCACATGGGGAGACCCCACACTACCATCGGCGCTACGGCGTTTCACTTCTGAG